>NZ_CP109137.1:4263492-4571657 GCF_035918095.1 Streptomyces sp. NBC_01750 | reverse complement strand
CCGCCTCTTCGCCGGACGAGAAGGACTCCTTCTTCGAGCCTGCCGGCGACAAGCCCTACCGGCATCCGACCTTCTACGAGATTCCGGAAGGGGTGAAGCACCTGTGACCACGACGGTGAATGCCGCGGCACTCGCTCTCGGCGACGATGCGCTGGTGCTTTCGCACCGGCTGGGGGAGTGGGCGGGCCATGCGCCCGTGCTGGAGGAGGAGGTCGCCCTCGCCAATATCGCGCTGGACCTGCTGGGCCAGGCACGGGTGCTGCTCTCTCTCGTCGGTGACGAGGACGAGCTGGCGTATCTGCGCGAGGAGCGGGCCTTCCGCAATCTCGAGCTGGTCGAGCAGCCGAACGGCGACTTCGCGCACACGATCGCCCGCCAGCTCTACTTCTCCGTCTACCAGCGCTTGCTGTACGGACGGCTGGCGGCCGGGGACAGTGAGTTCGCCGGGCTCGCGGCGAAGGCGGTCAAGGAAGTCGCGTACCACCAGGACCACGCCGAGCACTGGACCGAGCGGCTCGGTGACGGCACGGACGAGAGCCATGAGCGGATGCAGCGGGCGTGCGACGCGCTGTGGCGGTTCACCGGCGAGATGTTCCAGCCGGTCGACGGGCTGGACATCGACTGGCAGTCGTTGCAGGACAACTGGCTCGAGACCGTCACCGCGGTCCTGGAGCGGGCGACACTGACCGTGCCCGGCGGGCCGCGGTCCGGCGGATGGGCGGCGGGCGCCGGACGACAGGGTCTGCACACCGAGTCCTTCGGGCGGATGCTTGCCGAGATGCAGCATCTGCACCGAAGCCATCCGGGGGCGTCATGGTGACCGAGATGATGACAGCTGAGTCCGTGGCAGGAGCCTCGACCGGGACGACAAGCAGGACCCCGACCGGGACCGATACGCGACTCGAGGCCGAACTGCGCAGGCTCGCGGGTTCCGTGCCCGACCCGGAGCTGCCGGTGCTGACGCTGGAGGAGCTCGGTGTGCTCCGCGGAGTCCAGATCCTCGGACCCGGCAGGGTAGAGGTCGAGCTGACCCCCACGTACACCGGCTGCCCGGCGATCGAGGCCATGACCTCGGACATCGAGCAGGTTCTGCACGATCACGGGATACCGGACGTCTCGGTGATCAAGGTCCTCTCCCCGGCCTGGTCGACGGACGACATCAGCGAGGAAGGACGGCGCAAGCTCGCCGAGTTCGGAATAGCCCCGCCCCGCTCACACGCGGCGGAGGGACCGGTGCCGCTCACCCTCTCCGTGCGCTGCCCGCAATGCGGATCGACCGACACCGAGCTGCTCAGCAGGTTCTCCTCCACCGCCTGCAAGGCACTGCGCCGCTGCGTCGCCTGCCGCGAACCCTTCGACCACTTCAAGGAGTTGTAGATGTTCCATTCGCTCCGGGTCAGCGAGGTCGAACAGCTCACGGACGACTCGGTCGCCGTCACCCTCCAGGTGCCGCCCCAGCTGCGGGAGGCCTTCCGCCACACCCCCGGTCAGCATCTCGCCCTGCGCCGACTCGTGCAGGGCCAGGAGATCCGTCGTACGTACTCCATCTGCGCTCCGGCCGCCCCGGCCGGCAGTGACCCGGTACTGCGCGTGGGCATCCGGCTGGTCGACGGTGGCGAGTTCTCGACATATGCGCTGAAGGAGCTCGCCGTGGGCGACACCGTCGAGGTGATGCCTCCGATGGGCCGGTTCCTCCTCGCGCCGCGTCCCGGGCACTTCGCAGCGGTCGTCGGCGGCAGCGGCATCACCCCCGTGCTGTCGATGGCGGCGACCGTGCTGGCGCGGGAACCTGAGGCCCGGTTCTGTCTGATACGCAGCGACCGTACCGCGGCGTCGACGATGTTCCTGGATGAGGTCGCCGATCTGAAGGACCGCTTCCCGGACCGCTTCCAGCTGGTCACTGTGCTCTCCCGGGAGGAACAGCAGTCAGGTCTGCCGTCCGGACGGCTCGACCAGGAGCGGCTGACCGGACTGCTGCCGGCTCTGCTTCCGGTGGCGGACGTGGACGGCTGGTTCCTGTGCGGCCCCTTCGGCCTGGTCCAGGGCGCCGAGCGCGCGCTGCGCGGGCTCGGCGTGGACCGCAGCCGTATCCACGAGGAGATCTTCCATGTCGACGACGGCTCCGCGCGCGCTTCGGCGTCGGTGACCGCCCCGGCCCACGCCTCACTCACCGCGACCCTCGACGGCCGGTCCGGCAAGTGGCCGGTACAGGAAGGCGAATCGCTGCTGGAGACAGTGCTGCGCAGCCGCTCGGACGCTCCGTACGCGTGCAAGGGCGGGGTCTGCGGCACTTGCAGGGCCTTCCTGGTTTCGGGCGAGGTACGCATGGACCGCAACTTCGCGCTGGAGCCGGAGGAGACCGACGCGGGCTATGTACTGGCCTGCCAGTCCCATCCGGCCACGCCGGAGGTGGAGTTGGACTTCGACCGCTGACGACGACCGACCGCCACTGAGCCTCCGACCTCGCTGTCGTTCCTTTCGGGCCATGTTCCTTACAGGGCTGTGTTCTTTTTCAAGAACGTGTTCTATCTTGACGGTCCGTCAGGCAGTGATTCGGGCAGCGCCGGTGCGTGGGAGGACAGGCAGTGGACTTCACCTTCACCGAGGAGCAGCAGGCGGCCGTCGAGGCAGCGAAGGCGGTCTTCTCAGGCGTCGCGCCGGACGGAGTGCCGAGCCCCGCGCTCACTCCGGGCGCGGTGGCCGAGGAGTTCGACAGGCCTCTGTGGGCCAAGCTCGCGGACACCGATCTGCTGAGTCTGGTTCTGTCGCCGGACCACGGCGGGGCCGGGCTCAACCCCATAGCGCTCTGCCTGGTACTGCGCGAGTCCGCGAAGGTGCTGGCACGGGTGCCGTTGCTGGAGACGAGCGCGGTCGCCATGGCCGTTGAGCGTTACGGCAGGCCGGAGTTGAGCGACGAAATCCTTCCCCGGATCGGCCGCGGCGAGCTGGTGCTGACCGTCGGCGCCAACGGCCGCACCGGCCATGACCCCGCCGAGCTCGCCGTCACCGCACGCCCGGACAGCGAGCACAGGGACGGCTGGGTACTCGAAGGCGTGCAGACAGGCGTGCCCTGGGCGCAGTGCGCGGACCGGATCGCCGTGCCGGCACACACCGATGATGGGCGTGCCGTGTTCGCCCTGGTCCCCCGGAACCGGGAAGGTATCGCTCTCGCCGAGCAGATCTCCACCAGCGGCGAGCGCTTCGCCGAGGTCAGCCTGGACTCCGTGCGGATCGACAGCAGCGAACTGATCGACGCCGAGGGCGCCTGGGACTGGCTGCGCCAGCTCCTCGCCATCGGGACCTGCGCACTCGCGCTCGGACTCGGCGAGGGCGTGCTCTCCATGACGAGTGCATACACCGGCAAACGCGAGCAGTTCGGCTTCCCGGTCGCGACGTTCCAGGCCGTCGCGGTCCAGGCAGCCGACCGCTATATCGATCTCCGCGCGATGGAAGCGACCCTCTGGCAGGCGGCCTGGAGACTGGCGCCGTCGCCCCGTGACCCTGGGGTCGGCGGTCCGCTGCCTGTGGCCGGCGATGTCGCGGTGGCGAAGATCTGGGCCTCGGAGGGTGTACGCCGCGTCGTCCAGACCGCACAGCATCTACACGGAGGCTTCGGCGCGGACACCGACTATCCGCTGCACCGCTACCACGCGTGGGCCAAGCAGCTCGAGCTCTCACTCGGTCCGGCCGCGGCCCATGAGGAGGCCCTCGGCGATCTGCTGGCCGCCCATCCCCTCGGCTAGCAGATCGCCCGCGCACGGCCGGCAAAGCCTCAGAGGACGGAGGCCGGGCCGCCGTTGTCAGTGACCATCGGACGCCCGGCGCCCTCCCAGGCGAGCATGCCGCCGTCGATGTTCACGGCGTCGATGCCCTGCTGCACCAGATACTGCGTGACCTGCGCGGACCGGCCGCCGACGCGGCACATCACGTACGCCCGGCCGCCATCGGCCACTGCCTCGGTCACTTCACCGAAGCGGGCCACGAAGTCGCTCATCGGGACGTGCAGCGCGCCCTCGACATGCCCGGACGCCCATTCGTCGTTCTCCCGGACATCCAGCACCAGGCCGCCGGAAGGTACCGCCGCGACGTCCACCGAGGGCAGTGGGGCGAAATTCATGGGTCATGCCTTCTCTCGTGCGTTCGCAGCAGGGTTCTGAGGCTTTCTGAAAAGCCTCAGGCAACCTACTGCACCATTCCGGACAGTTCCGCCTCACGCTCGGCGACCTGGGCAAGCAACTGCTCGGCGATCTCCTCCAGCAGCCGGTCCGGGTCGTCGGGCGCCATCCGCAGCATCGCGCCGATCGCACTCTCCTCCAGCTCCCGGGCCACCACGGTCAGCAGCTCCTTGCGCTGCGACAGCCACTCGAGCCGGGCATAGAGCTCCTCGCTCTCACTGAGCTGCTGCTCAGGAGGCACGGGCCCGGCCGCCCACTCCTCGGCCAGCTCCCGCAGCATGGCCGCGTCCCCGAGCGCGTACGCGGCGTTCACCCGCGTGATGAACTCATCACGCCGCGCCCGCTCCGTCTCGTCCTGGGCCAGGTCCGGATGCGCCTTGCGCGCCAGCTCACGGTAGAGCTTGCGGGCCTCCTCGCTCGGCCGCACCCGCTTCGGCGCCCGTACGGGCTGGTCGTTCAGCATCGCGGCTGCCTCGGGGGACAGGCCGTCGGAGTCCATCCAGTCGTGGAAGAGCTCGTCGACCCCGGGCATGGGCATCACCATGGCCCGCGCTTCCTGTGCCTTGCGCAGATCCTCCGGGTCGCCGGTGGCTGCGGCCCGGGCCTCCGCGATCTGGGCTTCCAGCTCGTCCAGGCGCGCATACATCGGACCGAGCTTCTGGTGATGCAGTCGGGAGAAGTTCTCCACTTCGACCCGGAACGTCTCCAGTGCGATCTCGAACTCGATCAACGCCTGCTCGGCCGCGCGCACCGCCTTGTCCAGCCGGGCCTCGGGCCGCGTCTGCGCGTCCTGCTCTTCGTCATTCCGGGTCGTCGGCCCCCCGGATGCATCCTCGGTCACCCGTCCAGCCTACGGGCGCGGCGGAGCCCCCCGTCACACCCCCAGCTCAGCGGCTATCCGACCGTTCTTGACCGCTGCCAGAAGCTCCTCGTGGTCCGCTTCCGTACGGTCCGCGTAGGTTATGGCGAAGCCGGCGACCGCCTCGTCGAGCTCCTCGTTCTTGCCGCAGTACCCGGCGATCAGCCGCGGGTCGGCGCTGTGCGCATGCGCTCTGGCCAGCAGCGCGCCTGTCATCCGTCCGTAGTCGTCGACCTGGTCCGGCGCGAGCGCCGCCGGGTCCACACTGCCCTTGCGGTTCCTGAACTGCCGCACCTGGAACGGCCGTCCGTCCACCGTCGTCCAGCCCAGCAGGATGTCGCTGACCACCTGCATCCGCTTCTGCCCGAGCACCACCCGGCGCCCCTCGTGCTCCGCATCCGCGACCGCGAACCCGGCGGCCGGCAGATGGGGCACCAGCGCCGAGGCCCGCGCCTCCTTCACCTGGAGCACCAGCGCTTCGCCCCGGTGGTCGAGCAGCAGCACCACGTACGACCTGGTGCCGACGCTCCCGGTCCCCACCACCCGGAACGCCACGTCATGGATCGCGTAGCGCGCGAGCAGCGGCAGCCGGTCCTCCGACACGGTGGCCAGGTACTCCGCGAGTGCGGAGGCAACGGCTGCCGCCTCCGCGTCCGGTACCCGCCGCAGCACCGGCGGCGCATCCACGAAGCGCCGTCCGCCGTCGCCGCACTCCTCCGTCGCCTTGGCGGCGAAGCGCGCACTCGTGTTGTTCCGAGCCTTCGCCGAGACCCGCTCCAGGGTGCCGAGCAGATCCCGCGCGTCCGTGTGGGAGACCAGCTCCTCGTCGGCGATGGCATTCCACGCGTCCAGCGACGGCAGCTTCGCCAGCAGCCGCATGGTGCGCCGGTACGCCCCAACGGTGTCGAACGCGGCCGCCCGGCAGACGGTTTCGTCCGCGCCTGCCACACGCCCTGCCAGCACGAGTGAGACCGCGAGCCGCTTGAGGTCCCACTCCCACGGGCCGACGACGGTCTCGTCGAAGTCGTTCAGATCCATCACGAGGCGGCCGCGCGCGTCGCCGTACAGCCCGAAGTTCGCCGCGTGCGCATCACCGCAGATCTGCGCGCCCACCCCAGTGACCGGAGTGCCCACCAGGTCGTGGGCCATCAGCCCGGCCGAACCGCGCAGAAAGGCGAAGGGGGTGGCGGTCATCCGGCCCACCCGTATCGGTGTGAGCTCCGGCACCCGGCCCCGGCTCGACTCCTCGACGGCCTGGACCGCACCGGGCCGCTCCACGGCGAGCACCAGCGAGTCGTGCGAGGACCGCGGGATCCTGTCCCGAAGGGCCTTGCCCTCCGCCTTCGGTGACCGCGCGGTACCGGGGGCGCCGGCCGTCCCGTCCGCCGTGCGCCGCGCAAAGCCGGCCACCACAGGAATGCGCCCGTGGCTGGAATCTGCCCCGCCACCGCCCGACTCCGGTCGCTGCACCGGCGTCACCGTCCCAGCCTCGCTCATGACGCGGTGCCTCCCCGTTGTAAGACTTCAACATCAACTACCAGAGACCGTACCGCTGCCGGTCACAACCGTCTCCCCCTGTGGATAACGTGGATAACGGAGCGGCCCCGATCGGGCTCAGCAGCCGTTCGCGTCGCTGTGTCCCAGATACGTCTCCGCCCACAGCGCCAGCTCTTTGAGCGCGGGCTCCATCGCGGCCCCGGCCTCGGTCAGCCGGTAGGCGACCCTCAGCGGCGGCCCTTCGTCGACCTCTCGCACCACCAGCCCCGCCGCGCCCAGCTCGGCCAGCCGGTCAGAGAGCATGCGCTCGCTGATGCCCGGAATGGCTCGCCTCAACTCGGCGAAATGCACCGCGTGCTGCATCAGCACCGAGACGATCGGCCCGGTCCAGCGCTTGCCGAGCTATCCATAGCTGCATACGGATTTTTAGCACCCCCGCAACTCTCCCTGGAGCACCTCATGGCCACGCTGCTGCATCTCGACTCTGCCGTCTTCCCCCAGGGCTCGGCCTCCCGCGACATCACCACGGCGTTCGTCCAGGCCTGGCAGGAGCAGCACCCCGAAGGCACGGTCGTCTACCGCGACCTCGCCGCCGCCCCCCTGCCCCATCTGGACATCGCCGCCGTCTCCGCAGGCATCGACAACCCCCTGCGCGCCGAGCTCGCCGCCGAGCTCGAAGCGGCAGACGCCGTGCTGATCGGCGCACCGATGTACAACTTCACGATCCCCTCGACCCTCAAGGCATGGCTGGACCAGGTGATCGTCGTCGGTCACAACGCGAGCGTCCCCGACGGCCCGGTGGCCGGCACCCCGGTGACCGTCGTCGCCAGCCGCGGCGGCTCCTACGCCCCCGGCACCCCGCGCGAGGACTTCGAGTTCGTCCAGAACTACCTGGAGAAGGTGTTCACCGGCATGCTCGGCGCCGAGGTCGACTTCATCGTCCCCGAGCTGACGATGGCTCACTCCAGGCCGGAAATGGCCGAGCTCATCCCGCTCGCCGACGCCTCCCGCACCAAGGCACTGGACGAGGCCACCCAGAAGGGCAAGGAGCTGGCCGCGCGCCTCGCCGCCTGATCGCGCGCACCGGACACGAGCGCCCGCGGGGGACGAACCGAGACACCTCGCGGGCGTTTCACGTGAAGCAGCCAGCACGGATGTTCCACGTGAAACGTCGCTCACGGACCGCCCGATCAGCGTCCGGCGATCAGCATCCGTGGGTCACCGCCCCGTAGCGCGTCGCGACCCAGCGCTCACAGCCCCGCGTCGCGCGCCAGCAGCGCCGCCTGCACCCGGTTCTCACACTCGAGCTTCGCCAGGATCCGGCTCACATACGTCTTCACCGTCGCCTCGCTCATATGCAGCCGCCGACCGGCGTCCGCGTTGGACAGCCCCTCCCCAAGCAGCGCCAGCACCTCCCGCTCGCGCCCACTCAGCCCTGCGACCCGTGCCCGTGCCTCCTCACCGCGCGCCGCCGCCCGCCCCGAGGACAGCTGGTCCACCACATGCCGGGTCGCGCCGGGAGAGAGATACGCATCGCCCGCGGCGGCCGCCCGCACCGCTCGGATCAGTTCCGCGGGCGCCGTGTCCTTCAGCAGAAACCCCGCGCCCCCGCCCTCCAGCGCTCGCAGTACGTTCTCCCGCTCGCCGAAGGTCGTCAGTACGATGGCCCGCGCCGCTGGGAGAGACCTGCGCAGCTCCCCCAAGGCGGTGAGCCCGTCCATCACCGGCATCTGGATGTCGAGCAGCACCACATCGGCGCTGTGCGAAAGGGCCAGGTCAATCGCCTCACGGCCGTTCGCCGCCTCGGCAACGACCTCGATCTCGCGGTCCGAGGTGAGGATCATCCGGATCCCGGCCCTTATCAGCGGCTCGTCATCGGCGATGACGACCCGGATCAGCGACCCCGTCACAGCCACCCCCACTTCCACCCCGCACCTCGCTGCGCCTACCGGCTGGCCTCATAGGCCTTCTTCTCGATCAGCTTGCCGCCCTTGAAGCAGAACCGGAACACCGGCTCGGTGTCGATGTTGTGCCCCACCTCGGAGGACATCAGCACCAGGCACTCAGAACCCTCGGGCTCCCTCGGACCCGTTCCGGCCAGCCCGGTCGTCGTGATCGTGTCCCCGCTCGGCAGCCGGTCGCGGACCTCGTCCTCGTCCGCCCCGATCTGCACTCGCTCGTACTCTCCCGGGTCGATCATCCCCTTGTTCACGGAGCTCACCAGGAAGAACAGCCCGAAGACACCCGCCGCCGCCAGCACCAGCACAGCCGCCAGCGCGATTCCGCAGCCCAGTGCCCACCCGCCGCTCCGGTCGCGGCCGCCCATCGCCTGCTCCCGCTCGGAGACGGTCCAGTCCATGACCGGAGCACCGTTCCCGAGCGCGGCCTTCGGCGACTGCTGACGGAAGTCGTCCTCCGCGGCGACGAACGGCGCCGCCTCCACCACCCCGTAGGGCAGCACCCCCGCCACCCGGAAGCCCCCGCCGTCCGCCGGCGCCGTATGCACCATGCCGCCGACCAGCCGCGCCCGCTCACGAAGTCCGGTCAGCCCCTGTCCGCCGCTCACCACCTCGCCCTGCGTCACGCCCCCAGAAGCCCCATTGACGATCTCGACGACGAACGAGTCGGGCTCGTACCGCAGCTCCACACCGATCGGCGCGCCGGGAGCGTGCTTGTACGCATTGGTCAGCGCCTCCTGCACGATGCGGTACGCCGCATGATCGGCCGCCGCGGCAAGCGGCCGCACCTCGCCAGTACGCCGCAGCTTCACGGTGTTCCCCGCCACCCGCGCCGCCCCGACGAGCCCCTCGATCCCGGCTGTTCCGCGCGCGGACCGCCCCGGCTCGTCCACCGGCGCGGGCCCCTCGACCCCGTCCCGCAGAATTCCGACCACCTCACGCAGCTCGTGCATCGCGGTCACCGAGGCGCCCCGCAGCACCCCGACCGCCTCCCGCTGCCTGGGCGTCAGCTCGCGGTCCACCTCGAGCGCCCCTGTGTGCACGGATATCAGCGCCAGTTGGTGGCCGAGGCTGTCGTGCATGTCCTGCGCGATCCGCTGCCGCTCACGAAGCCGCGCCTGCCCCGCCACCATCGCGTGTTCACGCAGCAGTTGGGCATTGCGCTCCTGCAGCGCATGCAGCAGGGTCCTGCGCTGCGTCCAGTACCGGCTGGCCAGACCCGGCACAACCGTCGTCGCCAGAAAGTACAGAGTGGTGAACAGGACGAAGCTCATGGGTGCCTGCTGCGACCAGACGTCCAGGAGCGTGGAGGCGACACAGAAGACGTACGCGACGGTGAACGCCGCCAGCGTCCGCCCGGCGCCCACGATCCTGCGACCGGCCGACCACCCCACGACCATCAGCAGCGCGGCGAAACCGCTCAGAATCGGCCCCAGCGCAGCCGCCACCAGCAGCACCGGCGCGGGCATCCGCCGTCGCAGCAGCGACAGCACCGCGGCCGCCGCCCCCACGGCGAGCAGCTGCAGCCCTTCGCCGCCCAGCAGTTCCTCGGTCCCTGCCGCCATGAGGCCGAGCACCAG
Source organism: Streptomyces sp. NBC_01750 (assembly GCF_035918095.1). Taxonomy (NCBI): domain Bacteria; kingdom Bacillati; phylum Actinomycetota; class Actinomycetes; order Kitasatosporales; family Streptomycetaceae; genus Streptomyces; species Streptomyces sp. NBC_01750. The sequence goes on along the minus strand of NZ_CP109137.1, from coordinate 4,561,588 downwards.
CGCGAGCACCGCCTCGCCGGCGGTCCGTCGCCGCGACCACAACTCGGGCGCCGCCAGCCACTGCCAGCCCGCCCGGAACTTCGATGACGCATCCACGCCCGAACCCTAAGCAGCCAACCCCGCTGTGCACGGCCCACTTTCGTCGTACGCGGCAGCGACGAAGGTCGCGCAGCTGAAGCCTGACCGGCTACTGATGCGTGCTGACGTCTTCGCTCTGGTCGGGCGTGGTGGGTTCACCGCGGCGGACGGAGCCGGGGGCACGGGCGGCGGGGTGGTCGGCTCGGGCGGAGGAGGTGAGCTGCCAGGGGACGCTGGTCACCATGACCCCAGGGGTGAAGAGCAGGCGGCTCTTGAGCCACAGCGCGGACTGGTTGTGCAGCAGGTTCTCCCACCAGTGACCCACGACGTACTCGGGGATGAAGACCGCGACGACGTCCCGCGGACTGTCGCGCCGGATCGAGCGCACGTACTCCAGGACGGATCTGGTGATCTCGCGGTACGGGGAGTCGAGGACCTTGAGCGGCACCGGGATCTCGTAGTTCTCCCACTGCCGTTGGAGCTCGAGAGCCGCGTCGCGGTCGACCGCGACGGTGAGTGCTTCCAGATGGTCGGGCCTGAAGGCGCGGGCGTAGGCCAGTGCTCGCAGGGTGGGCTTGTGGATGGTGGAAACCAGCACGATGGCCAGTACGCGGGAAGGCGGCATCATCTCGCTTCGCGGGTCGGTGACCGCCATTTCCGCCGCGACGGCGTCGTAGTGACGGCGGATGCCCCGCATCATCACCCAGAGCACGATCGCGGCGAGCACTGCCAGCCAGGCCCCCTGAGTGAACTTGGTGGCCAGCACGATGACCAGGACCAGGAAGGTCGTGACCGCGCCGGTGGCGTTGATGACACGGGCGACGTGGTGGCGGCGGCGTAGCACCGGGTCGATCTCGGTGCGCAGCTCACGGTTCCAGTGCCGGACCATGCCCGTCTGGGAGAGTGTGAAGGAGGTGAACACGCCCAGGATGTAGAGGTGGATGAGGCTGGTGACATTCGCCTTGTACGCCCACAGCAGCACACCGGCCACGACGGCCAGGGCGAGGATGCCGTTGGAGAAGGCGAGCCGGTCGCCGCGGTTGTGGAGCTGGCGCGGCAGATAGCGGTGCTGGGCAAGGATCGAGGCGAGCAGCGGGAAGCCGTTGAAGGCGGTGTTCGCGGCGAGGATCAGGACCAGGGCAGTGGCGGCCTGGAGGAAGTAGAAGCCGACGCTGTTCTCGCCGCCGAAGACGGCGGCGGCGAGCTGGGCGATGACGGTGCGCTGGGTGTACGAGGAGCAGTCGCCGGTCAGACCGGTGAGCCGGCAGGCGTCGTCGGTGATGTGCACCTTGGCGACGATGGCGAGCGTGGTGACGCCAACGAACATGGTGATGGCGATGATGCCCATCGCGGCCAGGGTGGCCGCCGCGTTCTTCGACTTGGGCTTGCGGAACGCCGGCACACCGTTGGAGATCGCCTCCACACCGGTCAGTGCGGTACAGCCACTGGAGAAGGCACGCAGGACCAGCATCGTCAGGGCCAGCCCGGTCAGGCTCGCGTCCCCGGGCTGCGGCTTGATGCCGTACGCGGCGCTCTCGGCCACCGGTGCGTCGCCGAGCAGGTAGCGGAACAGGCCCGTGCCGACCATGATCAGCACCCCGCCGATGAACAGATACGTCGGGGTGGCGAATGCCTGGCCGGATTCGCGCACCCCGCGCAGGTTCATCGCGGTCAGGACGGCCACGAAGACCAGCGCCATCACAACCCGGTAGTCGACCAGGGCGGGCACGGCCGAAATGACGTTGTCGACTCCGGAGGCGACCGAGACGGCCACGGTCATCACATAGTCGACGAGCAGCGAGGCGGCGACCACCAGACCGGCGGAGGGGCCCAGGTTCGTCGAGGCGACTTCGTACGATCCGCCGCCGCTCGGGTAGGCGTACACGACCTGGCGGTAGGAGAGCACCACCACCGTCATCAGCGCGACGACCGCGGCCGCGATCCACGGCGTGAAATGCAGATAGGCCAGCCCGCCAAGGGTGAGCACCAGCAGGATCTCCTGGGTGGCGTAGGCCACCGAGGACAGCGGGTCGGAAGCGAAGATCGGCAGGGCGAGACGCTTGGGCAGCAGCGTCCCGCCCAGCTCCTCACTGCGCATGGCGCGGCCGATGACCAGCCGTTTGAGAACTGCTGTCACGTTGAACACGGCGCGAGCGTAAGCCGCGGCACCTGCGCAGCAGCACGACTCCGATAGGGGGACAGGCACATCGAACTCGTTAGGATTCCCCACCGCTGCGTACATATGGAGCAATTGATCCCACAGCGGCCGCCCGGAGCAGGTAATCGCGGCCGACGGGCCCGGGCGGACGCACTAACCTCCGGCGGTGAGCGCGGCTGCTGCCCGCGCGAGCGTGGCCGGGTGGCCGAAGAGCCCGGGAAGACCGCCCGAGTGCAGAAGGATCGTGCGCTGTCCTGGGACGATGTCGCCGGCTTCGGTTGCGGCGATCAGGCCGGCCATCGCGCGTCCGGTGTAGACCGGGTCGAGCACGATGCCTTCGGTGTGTGCGGCCAGCGTCATGGCGGCCATGACCCGCTCGGTCAAAGCACCGTAACCGTCGCCGACCTGGTCGAGCCGGAGCCTGAGCGCCTCCGGCGCGCAGTGCGTGCCGGACAGGCCGGAGGCCAGTTCGGACACGGTCCGGGCAGGGTCGCCGACGGCACCGCAGTGAACGCCGAGGACGCGCGCGGGACCCAGCACGTCGACCAGGCCTGCCATGGTGCCACCGGAGCCGACCGCGACGACGACAGTCGCCAAGTCAGGGGCCTGAGCGAGGAGTTCGCGACCGCATTCGACATACCCACGCGCACCGAGCACGCTCGAACCACCGAAGGGGATGAGCGCCGGGACAGCGCCGCGATGTCGCAGCTGCTCCGCCACCTGCTCGGCGGCGGAGCGGAGAGCCTCGCCTCCGACGTCACCGGCCCACACAACCGTCGCACCGAAGAGCCCGTTGAGGGCGAGGTTCCCGGACGCCGACGACCCGGGTGAGCCGGCGAGCACGAGTACGACGTCGAGCCCCAGCCGGGCGCCGGCGGCGGCGGTCAGCCGCGCGTGGTTGCTCTGCGGCGCACCGCTGGTCACCAGGGTCGTCGCGCCGTCGGCCAGTGCGGCGCCGCAGATCCACTCAAGTTTGCGGATCTTGTTGCCGCCGCCGCCCAGGCCGGTGAGGTCGTCGCGTTTGACCGACAGGTCGTCGGGGTTGAGGCCGAGTGCACCGGCCAGCCGCGGCATGGGCTCGAGCGGGGTCGGCCACGTGCCGAGCGTGGCCCGTTGCGGGGTTCGGTCGTCGGAAGTCACGTCACCAACCTTTCCGCGGTGCAGCCGTACATCGAGCCAACGCCGACCCGATCCGCGCGCCGGCTCGCACCGGTGGACGGTCCGCGCGCTACCAGGTGTGTGGCACCGAGATATACCCGTAGTTTCCCGCGTCCCATGATGCCGACTTTACGGATGAGAGCCGCATCGACGGCGTCACGCATCGAGGCGGTCTCCCCTGCCGGGCCGGGTGATGAGGTACGCGCCGATGCCGTCGGGAAGGGCACGCCTGGAACCGCTCCAGGTCGGGCGCGGGGGTCTGCACGCCGTACTCAGGGCCCAGTCGCGCTCAAGAGCCTCGCTCTGCGCACGGTCTCGGGATGGGGTGGCCGTGACGACGAACGCCGAGACACCCGTGAGCAGAGCGACCAGGCCGTTGAGCGCCGCCCTGCCGAGCCACTTCGGGCCCTGCTCCGCGTACCAGTGAATGACGATGCCGGTCCGGGTGAGCTTCAGCAGCATGGCCAGAACGGCCGGTCACGGTATGCCGCCGGCGCAGCGTCACCGGCGCCCCGCGGAGGGCGCCGGGCACTGGCAGGCCCTCGAGTACGGCGACCAGGAATGGCAGACACCACAGGCGGAGAACCAGCCGCCGGGTCGGACCCCCACCGGCCACCTCGCACCGGCCGACTGGCGATCAGCTCCAGTCGCCCCGCGTCGGTTTCTCTTCGTTTTGTGGGGAACCGACGAAATGCGCTGGCCAGACGCGACGGGTGGCGCCGCGCAGGTATTTCCCGCGAACAGCAAGATCGTTTCCCGTGGGCTGCTCAGCAACGGTGACGTGAAGCGCGCCCGCCGACCGCAGGAAGCTCAAAGAACGCGGGCCACGGAGGTGCCTTCTCGGGCCGGGTTTCCGCCCCACCGCGCTTGAGAGGGAACTTCCTCGCCCTTCATCAGGAAGGAGTCGGCGGCCAGCTGTGCCTGGTCGCCGATCGTGGTGCCGTAGTGGACCAACGCGTTCACGCCGAGGGTCACGCCCGCGCCGATCGTGGCGTGGTCGGACTTGAAGGCGCCGTCCTCCTGCGAGTGGCATTGGATGATCGTCCCGGCGTTGAGGGTGCAGCCGTCCCCGATGCTGACGAGGGTCCGCTCGGTGATCGAGCAGCCGTCGTCGAAGACCCGGCGGCCGATCCGCACGCCCAGCAGCCGCCAGACCATGGTCTTGAACGGGGTGCCGTTGAAGGCCTGCATGTACTGGTGCGACGTCAGCTTCCAGAAGCGTTCGTGCCCCCAGAAGTCGGCCTGGTAGATCGAGCAGTACAGCGGCTTCACCGGGCGGATTCGTATAACGGCCCGTTCGACCAGCGTGAAGTAGACGATGGTGAACACCAGGGTGAGCAGACCGGCCAGCACGAAGGCCGGCACACCGATGGTCTGGTAGAGCTCGACGGCGGCCATGGTGATGAGGGCGAATACGAAGAAGTGGAACCATCGCACCAGCAGGTGCAGGCTCGCGGTGAGCGCGTTGTGCTTGTTCTTGACAGCGAGTCGGCGGCGCAGCTCATCACCGTGGGCCAGGTGGTCGAACTGGGTGTCGCGCAGCACCGTGCGCGGGATCTCGAAGCTGGGTGAGCCAAGCAGTCCCACGCCTTCGCGCACCGGCCCGTCGATGGGGACCATGACCTTCGTCGCGAGCAGGCAGTTGTCGCCGGTCCGGCCGCGTGAAGGGTAGAGGATGCGGTTGCCGAGGAAGTTGCCCGGCCCTATCGAGGTCGGGGAGCAGCAAAAGGACGAGCTGGAGAAGTCGGCGTTGATGATCGACAAGCCGTCGGCGACCATCGTTCCACTCCCGACCGTGCTGAGGTAAGGGGTGTCGTGCTTGACCAGCGTGCCGAAGTTCGACCCGGTCTGCGCGATGTGGCACAGGTCGTATCCGAGGCACCGCAGGTAGTGCACGATCGCGGAGCTGTCGCCGAAGAGCGTGGTGAAGAATCTGATGTTGGTCAGCCGCGTGATCGCCCGCTGGATGCCGTGGTGGAAGCCGTACAGCGGGTAGACCGTGCCCGGTTTGATCGCCAGGCTGAGCAACCGTGGCACCGTGCTCACCACCAGCAGGCCCACCAATATGCCGCCGAAGAAGGCCACCAGGGAAGCGACGAGCGCCTCGAGGTAGAACGCGGGGCTGGTGAAGGCCGGCGGCCCCAAGGTGAACACCGCGTTCAGCTGCGGCACCACGGTGAACACAAGGCTCACCCCCGCCAGCGTCAGCGGCAGGTACACCAGCAGCATGGCAAGCAGCTGCGACAGGCTGTAGAAAGCCCTGCGAAGGGGGCCGCAAGCGGCAGGCTCGACAGCCCGGAAATCGGTCGTCGTCGACTGCGCCGGAGTGCCGTGCCACGACTCTCCGACCGGCACCACCTGCCCGGAATGCAGGGAGGAGGCGTGGCCCAGCTGGGTGTCGTCGCCCATCGACGTCCCGATGTCGACGACGGCCTGCTCGCTGACAGTCACATCAGCGCCAAGGGTGACGGGGCCCATCTCGATCCAGCCGTCGTGCGCCCGGTAGCAGGACATCAGCACGTCCTTGCGGACGACCGTGCCGTCACCGATGGACAGGAGGTCGGTGCAGACAGGGACGGTGCGGGAAAGGATGGTGACGCCCTTTCCGATGCGTGCGCCGAGGGCCCTGAGGTAGAGCACGTACAGCGGTGAACCGGTGAACAGACGCACCGGGCTGGTTCGGATGAGGGTCTTGACGCACCAGAATCGCAGGTAGGCGAAACTCCACACGGGGAACCGGCGCGGGGTGAAACGGCCGACGAGTATCCACTTGGCCGCAATGGGCAGCGCGCAGACGCCGAAGAAGAGCGCTGTACTGAACAACACCGCCCGCAGGTAGACGCCGGCCGTCCCCGAGCCTTCCAGGGTCCACTCGTAACCGAGGACGGCAATCGTGGCGCCGAGGGAGGAGAAAACAAGGAACATCAGCAGCTGGGCCGTCCCGCACAGCACATACCGCCAGGGGCCGGACTGCGGCGCACCCGATGCCTCGGACGGGGCATCGCCACGCCCCGGGGCCGGCTGGGAGGGCTGTGACGGCGCGCGCCCGGGTGCCGTGGGCTGGACAGCGGCGGGAGCGTCCGCGAACGCGGCGGCCAGGCTCTGGATCGTCGAATGCTCGTAGATGTCCTTCATCGACACCGTCGGCAGATCGTCCCGCTTGCGCACCCGCGCACAGAACTGAGCCATCACCAGCGAATCAGCACCCAGATCCGTGAAGAAATCAGCGTCCACCCGCACCCGCTCGGTACGCAGAACACCACCCAGAACCTCCACCAGCAGGCTCTCGGTGCCGGCGACTGGCACATCCGTCGGGGACTCAACCACCCCAACGGACAGTGCGTCCTCCTGCGCCGGGGAGAAGGTGCTGTCCGTGAACGCAGCAGCCAGGCTCCGAACCGTCGAGTGCTGGTAGATGTCCTTCATCGACACCGTCGGCAGATCGTCCCGCTTGCGCACCCGCGCACAGAACTGAGCCATCACCAGCGAATCAGCACCCAGATCCGTGAAGAAATCAGCGTCCACCGGCACCCGCTCGGTACGCAGAACACCACCCAGAACCTCCACCAGCAGGCTCTCGGTGCCAACCGCTGCACCATCCGTGCCCGCCGTGGTCTCGGAAGACATGTGCCGTCGCCTCCAGTCAGGCCGTCCACTGTCAGATCACCGCCGAAACCGTCACGCCCCTGCTGCGCACATCGGGACGTAACACCAACAGCGGCGCCCAGCGCCTTCCGATCGCCGGTTGACCGGCCAGGGGCAGCGGCAGGCACCCGGTGCGGAGATCGGATCGAGACCGATCAATCGCCGTTTGCCGACGCACAGAAGGGCGCACACAAGGAAGAGTCGTCCGAGGCCGGCGACACGGACGGCCTGGCCCGGTGCTGAAAAGCTGTATCCATGCTTTCAGGCTCCGAAAAAATATTGACTTCTACCATCCGGCACGTGTCCGAACCACCCCCCGCCGACCGGCGGGGAGCCTCCGGCCATGTGGCTGCGCTTCTCCAGGAGGAGGCGGTACGTAGGCTTCCGGGCTGCCGACCTGCTTCAATTCCCCTCGGGGCGCTGTCACCGCAGCTGAGAGCCCCTGTCGGAGAAGTCCGACAGAGGCTTTTCGGCGTCGCATAGCAGTGAAGTGCAGCAACTGCGTCTGATCCAATCCACCCAGGTGCTTCCCAGCTTCCGAAGAGCCTTCCGTGCCCCCATTCCTGCGCGTACCACCATGACTCGCTGCTGTCCGAAGCCCCTGCCCGGGCTGAGGGCCAACAGGCTTGCGTCGCTGTCTACTTCGTGCCACAACCCGATGCATGGCGGGGCGCCGGCCGCGGCCGGCGCTCTGGTGACCCCGAAGGCGTGAGCCGGAGCGTGAGCGTCGATCCGGACCTGCTCGGAGCGGTGCCCGCTCGGCCGCGCGCCCCGAGTGCGGGTCAGCGGAGGATAAGCACCCCACCTGGGATCTGCCGATTACTCCGAGTTATTGATAATCAGCGTGTGCCGACCGGGTGTGACGATCGATCGGCTGCGCGGGGGGGGCAAGCTCGCCCTTGGGATCGGACGTGGAGTCCCCAACCGGTCGAAACGAGGAGCGAGTACATGAGTCCTGCCAGGACAGGGTCCCGACTGGGTCTGCTGACTCGTCGAGCCAACTGGACCGCGGGCGGCGCGGTCGCCGCACTCGCGCTGGTCCTGGCGGCCGGGCTCGTCAGTCCGGTCGCGGGCGCGGCTCAGAGCGTGGGCGGACGCGTGAGCGTGTCGAGCGGCCCGGGCGGCGGAGACGACAAGTGCAGGGACGGGTCGGACCGCCGCGGCAAGGACAAGTGCGAGGGCCCGATGGGACCGACGGGACCGACGGGGGCTACGGGACCGACCGGGGCTACGGGGCCTGCCGGGCCCGCGGGATCGACCGGGCCTGCCGGACCTGCCGGGCCTGCCGGGCCTGCCGGGCCTGCCGGGCCTGCCGGGCCCACGGTCAATGTGGGTGCGAGCATCTTCGCCGCCGAATCTCAGACCATCCCGGCCAACGCCGAGACCCAGATCATTTTCAGTGGCGCCGCCTACGACACGGACACGATGTTCGACGCGACGAACTCGACGCTGGAAGTCAACACCGCCGGGCGCTACCTCCTCAAGGGAAGGATTCTCTGGAACTTCACTGCGAATAACGAGGGGCAGCGTCAACTTCGTATCTCCGTCAACGGCAGTGTCGTCGCCTTTGACGGGCAGGACACCTCGGACGCCCCGGTAGGCATGGGCACCTCGCAGGACGTGTCAACGATTGTTCAGCTGAATGTCGGTGACGTGATCTCCCTCAGGGCCTTCCAGACCACCGGAAGTGTCGCCACCTCGGCCTGGCTGTTCACAGGAGAGACCAACGTGGCTCCCCAGCTCCAGGCGGAGTGGCTCGCGCCGTAGGCCACGCCCTCGTCCGACCACATCCCCACACGTCCCTCGCAGCCGAGAACCCCTGTCGAGAAGTCGGGGAGGGGCTCTTCGGTGTCGCGGCGCGGAACTGGACCCGGGGCGGCGGGTTCTTCGCGTCGCGAGGCGAAGGTCAGCCGTCACCACCCGGTTCGACCGCCGGGGAAAGGCCCAGCCTGTCCAGCAGCAGATCGAACGGGTCCTCCATGACATGCAAGCCACTGCGGAATGCGGACGCCCTCCAACCCCTCACACCAGCGAGACCTCGCCGTCGGGCAGCCGGCCCTCCCAGTAGCCGTCGACGAGATCGAGCATCTGCGCGGGCGCGACCGCGACCTGCTCCGACCTGAGTGCGGCGACCGCCACCAGCGGGCATCCGGCCCCAGCATCCGGCCGGGCTTGTCCTTCCCGCTGGTCTCAGCTGCCCGCGGCGGGCAGGACGAGTACGACGTATCCGAGCTCTCGACCGCCAGGTTCTCGATCCTCGTGTACGTGCTGGGCCCGGTCATCGGCGGCGTCAGCGAGAAGGGTGAACCCCAAGTGAACAGGTGACACGGGGAGCCTACGACCAGCCATTCGGGCGAAGTCGATTCGTATGCTGCCTAGATGACCGTCCCTGCATCGGGCCAGACGTGCGAGGAGCCAACTGGGGCATGCGCGCCCACCTTGACCGCCCCCCTCCCGGGGCGGGAGCAGATCGAGCGCACCGCTCGCGTGCTGAAGGCGATCGCTGACCCCACCCGGCTGCAGCTACTGCACCTGATCCAGACCGCTCCCGGCGGTGAGGCCTGCGTCTGCAATCTGACGGAGAAGCTCGGGCTGCGGCAGCCCACCATCAGCCATCACCTCAAGACCATGGCCGCTGCGGGCCTCCTGTCGCGGGAGAAGCGCGGCACCTGGGTCTGGTACACGGTGGACCGCGAGGGGATGGAAGCGGTACAGGACATGCTGCGGTCATCGGTCGGCGCCCTGACCTGACAGTTTTGCCCATGAGAGCCTCGGGGGGGGAGTCGATAGGCCTCCGTTGCCACCGGTGATCGCTCCTCGCCTGCGCGGCCACCTTCCCAGCCGGTGTCAGACGGTCGCGGCGACCGGCGCCGCTGTCTTGTCGCTGAGGGCGGCAAGGTACCGCTCCGCGTCCAGGGCCGCCGCGCAGCCGGAGCCCGCAGCGGTGACGGCCTGGCGGTAGGTGTGGTCGCCGACGTCGCCCGCGGCGAACACACCGGGGAGGTTCGTACGCGTGGAGGAGAGAGCGGCGGTGTAGCCGGCGGGGCCGGAGCCTATGACGATGACGCTCCGGGTCTCGCCGCTCACTTGGCGGTCTCCGCGTCGATCTCGGCGATCAGGCCCTCGACGAGCTTCTTGATCTCATCGCGGATGGGGCGGACGGCCTCGACGCCCTGCCCGGCCGGGTCGTCCAGCTTCCAGTCCAAGTACCGCTTGCCGGGGAAGACCGGGCACGTGTCGCCGCAGCCCATGGTGATGCAGACGTCCGACTCGCGGACAGCGTCGACCGTGAGGATCTTCGGGGTCTCGGCGGAGATGTCGATGCCGACCTCGCGCATCGCCTCTACCGCGGCCGGGTTCACGGCGTCGCCGGGGTTGGATCCCGCAGAGCGGACCTCGATACGGTCCCCGGCCAGGTGGGTCAGCCAAGCGGCGGCCATCTGCGAACGCCCGGCGTTGTGGACGCAGACGAACAGCACGGACGCGGCGGGGGTGGTGGAGGACATCGGTTCTTCCTTCGTGTATCGGTTCAACAGGTCTGCGGACAGGCGTGGTTCATCGGTACACCCGCGCGTGCTCGGCGAGGAGCTGGTGGGAGTCGGCGAGCAGCTGCTGCACGGTCTCCACGGAGAAGTGGCCCTGGTGCCGGGCGGCCAGGCGGGCCGCTCCGGCGGCAAGACGTGCATCGGGCAGGGCGGGGAGTGGCGAGGCGGACATGGGAACCCCTTCGACGGGCCCTACGACTCAGTCCGGACTGGTGTCAGCTCCGGCTGATGTGAGAGTATCAGCCCATGATGACGTCAGTCGACACTGACCTGATGCGGGTGCTGGCCGACCCGCTCAGGCTCCAGATCGTGACCCTGCTCGCCCACGAGACGCTCTGCACCACGCACCTGGTCGAGGAGACCGGTGCCAAGCAGACCAACCTCTCCAACCACCTGAAGGTGCTGCGCGAGGCCGGTGTCGTCGAGACGGAGCCGTGCGGCCGCTTCACCTACTACAAGCTGCGGCCCGAGGTCATCGTCCAGCTCGCCGGTCAGTTCTCCGACCTGGCCGAGACCGCGCGTGCCACAGCCGAGGCGAACCTCAAGCGCTCCTGCCCCTGATCGCGCCCTGATCACGTCGTCCTGTCGTATCTGCACGAAGGAGTCCTGTTGAGCGCCACGTCGGCCGTCGGTCCCGAGACCACGGTGGAGTCACCCGCTGCCGAGCCCCAGCCCGCGCCGGGCGCCACCCCGCCCCGCACGCCGCTGGTGGCCCGGGCCGCAGCCGAGCTGGTCGGCACCGCCGCGCTGGTCGCGGTGGTGGTCGGGTCCGGCATCCAGGCCACCGAGCTGAGCCAGGACGTCGGCCTCCAGCTGCTGGCCAACTCCATCGCCACCGTCTTCGGACTCGGTGTCCTGATCGCCCTTCTCGGTCCGGTGTCCGGCGCGCACTTCAACCCCGCGGTCACCCTCGCCGAGTGGTGGACCGCCCGCCGCGGCGGTGCCGGCGTCACCGCCCGCGAGGCGGCCGTGTACGTCCCCACCCAGATCGCGGGAGCGATCGCGGGCGCCGTACTGGCCGACGCGATGTTCGGCGAGCCGCTGGTGAAGTGGTCCACTCATGACCGCTCAGCCGGGAATCTGCTGCTCGGTGAGGTCGTGGCCACGGCGGGTCTGATCCTGCTGATCTTCGGCCTGGCCCGCACCGACCGCCTGCGCTTCGCGCCGGTCGCCGTCGCCTCCTACATCGGCGCCGCGTACTGGTTCACGTCATCCACCTCGTTCGCCAATCCGGCGGTGACGATCGGCCGCGCGTTCACCGACACGTTCGCGGGTATCGCGCCCGGCTCGGTCCCGGGCTTCATCGGCGCCCAACTGGCGGGTGCCGTGGTCGGACTGGCCCTGGTGGCGCTCATCTTCATGCAGGGGCGGGCCGGCTCCCGGCAGCCGGCGGCATGACCAAGGCGGCCCAGGTCGTGGTGATCGGCGGGGCCAGTCAGGGCTCGCCGCCGGCTACCACCTGCGCCACCTCGACCTGGACTCTGTCATCCTCGACGCCCAGGCCGGGGCGGGCGGCACCTGGCAGCACACCTGGGAATCGCTGCACTTGTTCTCCCCGGCCGCGTACTCCTCCCTGCCGGGACGCTGCCCGGGGAATCGCCGAATTGCTCGCCGCCGAAAAGTGACTCCGCCCCTGTCAGGACAGAGTGCGGACGATTTCGCGGACCCGGCCGGCCACCTCTTCCGGCAGGGGGGCGTAGTGAATCCGGGAGAGGTCCTTCTGTCCCTCCGCGCCCGCGGTATGGGTCAGGAAGGACTTGAGGGCGGGCAGGACGTCGGCGGGGGTGCCCTTGTCGCAGACGATCTCGTACGTGACGAGGACGATGGGGTAGGCCCCGGCGGCCTTGGTCTTGTAGTCGAACTTCACCGTCATGTCCTTGCCGGTTCCGGCCACATGGCCTGCGGCGATACCGGCCGATGCGGTCTCGGCGGAGACGGCGACAGGCTCGGGCGCACCCGTGTCGAGTCGGACCGTGGGGATTTTGCCGGACTTGGCGAAGGAGAGCTCGAAGTAGCCGATCGCACCGTCGGTACTTGCTACCTGGGATGCCACCCCGTCGGAACCTGACGCGGAGTTGCCTCCCTTGGCCCGCCAGGTTTTCTCCTTGGGGTAGGGCCACTCGTCCGGCGCGGCCCCGGAGAGGTAGGCGTTGAAGTTCTGGGTTGTGCCCGACCCGTCGGAGCGGTGCAGCGCGCTGATGCGGGTTGGAGGCAGCCGCAGGCCGGGGTTCAGGCGCTGGATGGCCGGAGCGTTCCACCGGGTGATCTCCGAGTCGAAGATCTTCGCGAGAGTGGGGGCGTCGAGTACCAGGTTCTCCACGCCTGAGAGGTTGTAGCCAAGAGCGATGGGACCACCGACCATCGGCAGATCGATAGCTCTGCCCCCTGGGCACACCTCACGGGAATCCTCGATCTCGTCCGGCTTCAGCGGGCTGTCGGTCCCGCCGAGCACCGTCGCCCCGCGCAGAAACTGGGCGACACCGGCGCCCGACCCGACGGGCACGTATCGGATCTGCACCCCAGGGCACGCCTTTTGGTACTCATTCATCCAGTGCGTCATCGCGTTCTGCTGGGCGGTGGAACCGGACGCGGGCAGCTGTCCCCTCTTGGCGCACGCGATCTGGCTTGTCGTCTCCCTGGCAGTCGGCCGCGCGTCGTCCGCGGCGCCGAGTCCGCAGGCGGAGAGGAGGACGGCGCCCGCCACCGCCGGCACACCCGCCCCGAGCAGATGTCTGCGCCTCGTCGGTCGATGCTGCATCCGTGTTCCCTTCCAGAAGCCAGGAAAATAGATGGTCGGCTATATGTGAGCGCCTGTGGTGACACATCGATGAACACCTGCCGTCACTCTCCCGCCCTTTCAGAGGCGTGTACGTTTCGCCGGCGGAGTCGGGCGCACCCGGCTCTGCTGCCACCGCGCCGTCCACGTAGTCGATTGATGGCAGGCACGGCGCACCGTTCGGAGGCACACTGCTGCCATGGCTGCGAGCGAGTCGCTTGATGTCCTGGTCGTGGGGGCGGGGCCGACCGGGTTGGCGCTCGCGGCCCAGCTGCATGCGTACGGCGCGCGGTTCCGGATCGTCGACCGGCACCTCGACAGGGCCCGGGAGTCACGTGCGCTGGCCATCCAGGCCCGCACTCTGGAAGCTCTCGCCCCGTACGGCGTGACGGACGAACTGGTCGCGCGCGGCAATCGGGCCGTACAGCTGCGGATGCATTTCGCGGGCCGCACCGTGCGGCTGCCGGCGTTCGACATCGGCGTCGCCGACACCCCGTACCCCTTCCTGCTGTTTCTGTCCCAGGCCGAGACGGAGCGCGTGCTCGGCAGCCACCTCGCCGAGGCCGGCACAACGATCGAGCGGGGCACCGAGCTGGTGGAGCTGACAGCCGAAGGCGACCACGCTGCCTGCCGGTTGAGGCATCGTGACGGGGTGGAGGAGAGCGTGAAGGCCCGCTACGTAGTCGGCTGCGACGGGGCGCACAGCACGGTACGCAACCAGGCCGGAATCGGCTTCGAAGGCCACGTCTATCCGCAGACGTTCCTGCTCGCAGACCTGGAGGTCGACGAACTGGAGAAGGGAGCCGCGCACGCCTACCTGACCAAAGCCGGGATGCTGTTCTTCTTCCCGCTCGGCTCACCGGCGAGCTGGCGGATGCTCGCCATGCGACCGCCCGGAACCCCGGACACGGAAAGGCCGGTGGACGTCCGGCAGTTGCAGGCGGTCGTCGACCGATACGTCAGCGACCGGCTGCATCTGCGGGACCCGGTGTGGATGACCGACTTCCGGCTCCACAACCGCGGCGCGAAGAGCTACCGGGCCGGCCGAGCCTTCCTGGCCGGCGACGCCGCCCACATCCACAGCCCCGCCGGGGGCCAGGGCATGAACACCGGCATCCAGGACGCGCTCAATCTCGGCTGGAAACTCGCCCTTGTCTGCCAGGACGCGGCACCGGACGCCTTGTTGGACACGTACGAGAGCGAACGCGCCCCGGTCGGCCGCAACGTACTGCACTTCACCGACCGGGCGTTCACCATCGCCACCAGCCCCAACCCGCTGCTCCGGCTGGCTCGTACTCGAGTCGCGCCCCGCCTCGCGCCGCTGGTTATGCGGCTTCCGGCCCTGCGCGCTGCCGCCTTCCGTACGATCTCCGAGCTGGCCATCCACTACCGGCGCAGCCCCGCAACGGCCGAAGGCCCGCATCCCCACAGGCGCGGCCCGCGGGCAGGAGACCGGCTCCCCGACACCCCGGGCAACCTGCACGCGATAACGGCCGCACCCGGATACCACCTGCTCCTCGGCGGCCCCCGCGAGGTCTGGGACACCGCCCGGATCGTGGCCGCGACCCGCGGCCGCAATCATCTGCTCCACATCCACACACTGGGTATGAGCGGGCCCTGGCGCGGCACCACGCACTGCCTGGTCCGGCCCGATGGCTACCTCGCCTACCGAGCCGGAGGCGCGGACCTGACCGGTCTCCTCAGCTACCTCGACCGGTGGCTGCCGCTTCCCGAAGCCGAGGAGCCGCACTGATCGGCCTCGTCATGCCGGTCACTTCAGTGCCCACGGCGTCGTGCGGCAACGAGCAGGCCGACCGGGGCAAGCAGCATCCAGGCCGTGAGGTAAGTGAATGCAGCCGTCGGGGAGAGCGCCGTCCACAGCACCCCTGCGACAGTTGAGACGGCGAGGTCGCCGAGGGACTGCACGGTGGCAAGCATGCCGGACGCGGACCCGCGCAGGTCCTTGGGTGCAAGGGCGGCTACAGCAGAGTGCTGGGCCGTTTCCACCGCCCCGATGCCGACTCCGGCCGGCGGGAACGGGACCGCGAGCAAGGCGAAAGCGGGGCTGTTGACCGAGAAGAGGCCGTAGGCGAGGGCGACCGTCGCCCCGCGGAGGGCGCCAAGCACTGGCAGGCCCTCGAGTACGGCGACCAGGAATGGCAGAAGGTCTACTTCCGGCTCCGGAACAGCGTCGAGGGGTACAACTACGCGAAGAACCCGCTCGCCGAGGCCATCGAGGCCTCGGGCTCGCGCCGCATCGGGGGCATCGCCGCCCAGACGATCCTCCTTGTCTTCCAGCTCGCCCACGCCAACCGCCGGAAGATCAAAAACTGGGTCGAGACGCTCGCCCTCAACGGAGAGCGCCCCCGCAGGCGCACGCACCACCGGCACTGCACCAAGCCGCTGGGCAACTGGACCCCCCCACCGGCTACCTCGCACCCGCCGGCCGGCGATCAGCTCCAGTCGCCCTGGACAAGAGTCATCCGAAGATCAGGGCACGCATCGTGAGGTATGCCACGATGTGGGCTCTTTCACGTAAAAACGCCCCGAACCGCTCCGCACTCGGGCAGCCACGCGCACCGAACAACGAGAAACGGGCCCCACCAGGACTTTCGTCACTGGTAGAGACCCGTTTCGTCGGTTTCTCTTTGTGCGCGAGGGGGGAGTTGAACCCCCACGCCCTTTCGGGCACTGGAACCTGAATCCAGCGCGTCTGCCTATTCCGCCACCCGCGCATTGGGTGTTGCCGCCCGTCCCCCACCTGTCCGGTGTGAGCGCCTGGCGACTTCGAGAAGATTAGCACGCGGCACAGTGTGGATTCACATCCGATTGTTTGGCAGACCCGGTCGGCGAACAGAGGGAACGGAGGCGGCAACCCCCCGCTCCTCATGGGTGCACCCTGGGTGCGGGACACTGGCAGGAGGCCGCCTCTACGATCCGTGTGAGAGGTGACACTCATCGATGGGGCAGACAAGGGGAACCAGCCGATTTCCCGACGCGTGGATACGATCAGTAAGCAGTACCAGGACGGCAACGACGGAGGAGGTGCCTCATGGGAGTCCTGAAGAAGTTCGAGCAGCGACTCGAAGGTCTGGTCAACGGCACCTTCGCCAAGGTGTTCAAGTCCGAGGTCCAGCCCGTCGAGATCGCCGGCGCACTCCAGCGCGAGTGCGACAACAACGCGACGATCTGGAACCGCGAGCGGACCGTCGTACCCAATGATTTCATCGTCGAGCTCAGCGCGCCCGACTTCGAGCGCCTGAGCCCGTACTCCGGCCAGCTCGGCGACGAACTCTCCGGACTGGTCCGCGACTACGCCAAGCAGCAGCGCTACACCTTCATGGGCCCCATCAAGGTCCACCTGGAGAAGGCGGACGACCTCGACACCGGTCTGTACCGCGTGCGCAGCCGCACTCTCGCGTCGAGTACGTCACAGTCGCCGGAGCGGGCTCCGGCGGCCCCCGGTCCCGCCGCCCCCCAGGGCGGCGCCCGCGGCGGCTACGGCTATCCGCCCACTGCCGCACCTCCCATGCCGGCCGCGCCCCCTCCGGGCGCCGGCCGCCCCGCGCCCGTCGCGGACCGACGCCCGGCACCCGGTCCAGGACCGATGCCGAGCACCCAAGTACGACGTTGGATCGAGATCAACGGCACCCGCCATCAGATCT
The DNA here is from genome assembly GCF_035918095.1 of Streptomyces sp. NBC_01750. Lineage (NCBI taxonomy): Bacteria > Bacillati > Actinomycetota > Actinomycetes > Kitasatosporales > Streptomycetaceae > Streptomyces > Streptomyces sp. NBC_01750. The sequence goes on along the minus strand of NZ_CP109137.1, from coordinate 4,544,563 downwards.
CCCGCCCGACGCTGGTGCTGGGTCGCAGCACCGACGCCGATGTGCGGATCGACGACCCCGGCGTTTCGCGCCGGCACTGTGAGATCCGGACCGGAACGCCCTCGACGATCCAGGATCTCGGGTCTACCAACGGCATCGTGGTAGACGGGCAGCACACCACCCGCGCTACGCTCCGCGACGGCTCGCGGATCGTCGTGGGCAGCACCACCATCGTTTACCGGCAAGCCGAAGGGTGAAGCGGGGGCAATGTCAGAGCTGACCCTGACGGTCATGCGGCTAGGTTTCCTGGCCGTTCTGTGGCTGTTCGTTATCGTGGCCGTTCAGGTCATTCGCAGCGACCTGTTCGGTACGCGCGTCACGCAACGCGGCTCACGCCGCAATGCCGACGCCCGTCCGCAGCAGGCGCGCCAGGCTGCTGCGCCACCGCAGCAGCGCCAGCAGGCCGGCGGCGGAGGCCGCCAGCGCCGTGGTTCGCCCAGCAAACTCGTCGTCTCCGAAGGCACCCTCACGGGCACCACGGTGGCACTGCAGGGCCAGACCATCAGCCTGGGCCGGGCACACGACTCCACAATCGTGCTGGACGACGACTACGCGTCCAGCCGCCATGCCAGGATCTACCCGGACCGTGACGGCCAGTGGATCGTCGAGGATCTCGGGTCCACCAACGGCACATATCTCGACCGGACCCGACTCACCACCCCGACACCGATTCCGCTGGGCGCGCCGATCCGCATCGGCAAGACCGTCATCGAGCTGCGGAAGTAGTACGACAATGAGCGAGCGGAGCGAGCGAGCCGCAGCGGTCCCGACAGCGGACCGGGACGGGCTCCCGACCGGAGGGTGGGCAGTGTGGCTCGAGACCGGCTGTACCCCGAGCCGACGGGCGAGGTGCGCATGAGTCTGTCTCTGCGCTTCGCCGCCGGGTCGCACAAGGGCATGATCCGGGAGGGCAACGAGGACTCCGGCTACGCCGGCCCCCGCCTTCTGGCCATCGCCGACGGCATGGGCGGCCAGGCCGCCGGCGAGGTCGCCTCCTCGGAGGTCATCTCCACACTCGTCACGCTCGACGACGACGTGCCCGGCTCGGACATCCTCACCTCGCTCGGCACGGCCGTACAGCGTGCCAATGACCAGCTGCGGCTGATGGTCGAGGAGGATCCCCAGCTCGAGGGCATGGGCACCACGCTCACCGCCCTGCTGTGGACCGGCCAGCGGCTCGGCCTCGTCCACGTCGGCGACTCCCGCGCCTATCTGCTCCGCGACGGCGTGCTGACGCAGATCACCCAGGACCACACCTGGGTGCAGCGGCTGGTCGACGAGGGCCGGATCACCGAAGAGGAAGCCACCACCCACCCGCAGCGCTCCCTGCTGATGCGCGCGCTGGGCAGCGGCGACCATGTCGAGCCCGATCTCTCCATCCGTGAGGTCCGCGCCGGCGACCGGTACCTGATCTGCTCCGACGGACTGTCCGGCGTGGTCTCCCACCAGACGATGGAAGACACCCTCGCCGACTACCAGGGCCCGCAGGAGACCGTGCAGGCGCTGATCCAGCTCGCACTGCGCGGCGGCGGCCCCGACAACATCACCTGCATCGTCGCGGACGTCCTCGACACCGACTCCAACGACACCCTGGCCGGACAGCTCAACGACACCCCGGTCGTCGTCGGCGCGGTCGCCGAGAACCAGCTCCAGCTGAACGACGGCGGCGCCATGCAGACCCCGGCCGGCCGCGCGGCCGGCCTCGGCCGCCCCCTCCCGCCGCAGGCCTCCGGCGGCTTCGGCCCGCCCGGCAGCGGCGACGGCATGGGTTACGGCGGAATGCCGCCCGAGGGCAGCTTCGGCGCATACACCGACGAGGACTTCATCAAGCCCCGCGGCCGCCGCAGGTGGCTGAAGAGATCTCTGTACACCGTGCTCGCCCTGGCGGTCCTCGGCGGCGGTCTGTACGGCGGCTACAGCTGGACCCAGACCCAGTACTTCGTCGGCTCCAAGAACGAGCACGTCGCCCTCTACCAGGGCATCAGCCAGGACCTCGCCTGGGTCTCACTCTCGAAGGTCCAGAAGGACCACCCCGAGATCGAACTCAAGTACCTCCCGCCCTACCAGCGCAAGCAGGTCGAGGCGACGATCACCGAGGACAGCCTCGACAAGGCGCGCACCAAGGTCCAGGAACTCGCCGACCAGGCCACCGCCTGCAAGAAGGACGAGCAGCGCCGCGACGCCGCCGACCGCGCGAGCACTCCACCGCCCGGTGAGGGCGAGGCCGGTGGCACCACCGGCAAGCCCACCACCCAGAACGCCAAGACCAAGCCGACCGCAGCCACTCCCTCTCCGGGTCCCACCCTCTCGGAGGAGGAGCAGAAGCTGGCCTCGAACTGCGGAAAGCAGTAATCGGCCGTAAGGGGCCTTCTCCACCATGAGCGTTGTCACCAACACCACCACGATCGGCGCGATCGACGCACCGAGCCGCCGCAACACCGAACTGATGCTGCTCGGTTTCGCAGTCGTCATTCCGGTGTTCGCGTACATCAACGTGGGTCTCGCACTCGACGGCAAACTGCCTGCCGGAGTGTTCGGATACGGCATCGGGCTCGGCCTGCTCGCCGGTGTGGCCCATCTCGCGGTGCGCAAGTTCGCCAAGTACGCCGACCCGCTGCTGCTTCCGCTGGCCACGCTGCTCAACGGCCTCGGACTGGTGATGATCTGGCGACTGGACCAGTCGCCCCGCCTGATCCAGCGCGCCCAGAAGCTCTTCGGAGGCTTCAGCCCGGACGCCCCCAAGCAGCTGATGTACTCCGCGATCGGCATCGCCCTCTTCGTCGGCGTACTGATCCTGCTCAAGGACCACCGCATCCTGCAGCGCTACACGTACATCTCGATGGCGGCAGCCCTCATCCTGCTGATCCTGCCGGTGTTCTTCCCGGCGGTGAACGGCGCCAAGATCTGGATCAGCCTCGGTCCGTTCACCATCCAGCCCGGTGAGTTCGCGAAGATCATCATTGCGATCTTCTTCTCCGGCTATCTGATGGTGAAGCGGGACGCCCTCGCGCTGGCCAGTCGCCGCTTCATGGGCCTGTATCTGCCTCGCGGCCGTGACCTCGGACCGATCCTGATGGTCTGGGCGATGTCGATCCTCATCCTGGTCTTCGAGACCGACCTCGGCACGTCGCTGCTGTTCTTCGGCCTCTTCGTGATCATGCTGTACGTCGCCACCGAGCGCACCAGCTGGATCGTCTTCGGTCTGCTGATGTCCGCGGTCGGCGCGGTCGGCGTCGCCTCCTTCGAGCCGCACGTCCAGCAGCGCGTGGACTTCTGGCTCAACCCGTTCGCCGAGAAGACCTGGGCGCAGAGCGAACAGATCGGCCAGGCGCTGATGTCCTTCGGCTCGGGCGGCACCCTCGGCACCGGCCTCGGCCAGGGCGACTCCGACCTCATCGGCTTCGCCGCAAACTCCGACTTCATCCTCTCCACCTTCGGTGAAGAGATGGGCCTGGCCGGAATGATGGCGTTCCTGCTGGTCTACGGCCTGATCGTGGAGCGCGGCGTACGCACCGCCCTCGCCGCTCGCGACCCCTTCGGCAAGCTCCTGGCGATCGGCCTCTCCGGTGCCTTCGCCATCCAGGTCTTCGTCGTCGCCGGCGGTGTCATGGGCCTCATCCCGCTCACCGGAATGACCATGCCGTTCGTGGCGTACGGCGGTTCGTCCGTGATCGCCAACTGGGCGCTGATCGGCATCCTGATCCGTATCAGCGACACCGCGCGCCGTCCCGCGCCGGCTCCCGCTCCGTCCCCCGACGCCGAGATGACCCAGGTGGTCCGACCGTGAACAAGCCCCTGCGCCGGATCGCGATCTTCTGCGGACTCCTCGTCCTTGCCCTGCTGGTGCGCACCAACTGGCTCCAGTACGTCCAGGCCGACGACCTCAACACGAACTCGAAGAACCGCCGCGTCCTGATCGAGCGGTACGCCGCCGAGCGCGGCAACATCATCGTCGACGGCAAGCCCATCACCGGCTCCGTCGAGACCAACGACACCGACTTCAAGTTCAAGCGCACCTACGTCAACGGCCCCATGTGGGCCCCTGTCACCGGGTACGCCTCCCAGGCATTCGACGCCAACCAGATCGAGAAGCTCGAGGACGGCATCCTCACCGGCAACTCCGACCAGCTCTTCTTCGACCGCACGATGGCGATGTTCACCGGCGACGAGAAGAAGGGCGGCAACGTCGTCACGACCCTCAGCGGCGCCGCGCAGAAGGCCGCATACAAGGGCCTCGGCTCCAAGAAGGGCGCCGTCGCAGCGATCGACCCCAAGACGGGCAAGATCCTCGCACTGGCCTCCACTCCCTCCTACGACCCCTCCACCTTCGCCGGCTACTCCGGCAAGGACGAGAAGGCGTGGAACGCGCTCGAGAAGGACAAGGAAAAGCCGAAGCTCAACCGCGCGCTGCGCGAGGTCTACCCGCCCGGCTCCACCTTCAAGGTGGTCACCGCGGCCGCCGCGCTGGAGCACGGCGAGATCGACGACATCAACGCGGCGACGGACACCCCGGAGCCGTACATCCTGCCCAACACGCGCACGCCGATGATCAACCACGCCAACGGCTGCGAGAACGCCAGCCTGATGAAGGCGCTCGAGGTTTCCTGCAACTCCGTCTTCGCCAAGCTCGGTGACAAGGTCGGCCGGGACAAGATGCTGGAGACGGCGCAGAAGTTCGGCTTCAACAACCCCGAGATCGACACCCCGGTCCGTGCGGCCGCCTCCGTCTACAACAAGACGATGGACCGCTCCAGCAATGCGCTGTCCTCCATCGGCCAGTTCGACACCGCCACCACTCCCCTCCAGATGGCCATGGTCTCCGCGGCGATCGCCAACGACGGCAAGCTGATGAAGCCGTACATGATCGACCGGCTGGAAGCACCCAACCTGGAGGTCATCAAGCGGAACGAGCCGCAGGAGATGAGCCGCCCGCTCTCCCCGAAGAACGCGCAGCTTCTCCAGCAGATGATGGAGAACGTCGTCGAGAGCCCGAGCGGCACCGGCGGCAAGGCCAAAATCGACGGCGTGAAGGTCGGCGGCAAGACCGGTACCGCCCAGCACGGCGAAAACAACAGCAAGCGGCCGTACGCCTGGTTCATCTCGTACGCGAAGACCGACAGCGGATCGCCGGTCGCCGTGGCCGTCGTCGTCGAGGACTCCAGCGGCACCTCTCGCGACGACATCACCGGCGGCGGTCTCGCCGGTCCCATCGCCCGTGACGTGATGCAGGCGGTATTGGATAGCAAGAAGTGACGCGGATCACGTCCGGCGTCCATACCTGCACATTGCGATACCGGTCGGGTATCAGGTGACCGTCACGGGCGGATCAGGTACGGCGTGCCCGGTAGCGTATGCGCGAACAGCACACCGCCGGACCACACACGGGTGCGGTCGGGACTGACGGAGAGGGCTGGAACAGCTATGGAAGAGCCGCGTCGCCTGGGCGGCCGGTACGAACTGGGCTCGGTGCTCGGCCGTGGTGGCATGGCGGAGGTCTACCTCGCCCACGACACCCGGCTCGGCCGCACCGTCGCCGTGAAGACGCTGCGGGCCGATCTTGCCCGTGACCCGTCCTTCCAGGCCCGGTTCCGCCGTGAGGCCCAGTCGGCCGCCTCGCTCAACCACCCGGCGATCGTCGCGGTCTACGACACGGGCGAGGACTACGTCGACGGGGTCTCGATCCCGTACATCGTGATGGAGTACGTCGACGGGTCCACGCTCAGAGAGCTGCTGCACTCCGGGCGCAGACTTCTGCCCGAGCGCACGCTCGAGATGACCATCGGCATCCTCCAGGCACTGGAGTACTCGCACCGCGCCGGCATCGTCCACCGCGACATCAAGCCGGCGAACGTCATGCTGACGCGCACCGGCCAGGTCAAGGTCATGGACTTCGGCATCGCCCGCGCGATGGGCGACTCCGGAATGACGATGACGCAGACCGCGGCCGTGATCGGCACCGCCCAGTACCTCTCCCCGGAACAGGCCAAGGGCGAGCAGGTCGACGCCCGCTCCGACCTCTACTCCACCGGCTGTCTGCTCTACGAGCTGCTGACGGTCCGGCCGCCGTTCGTCGGGGACTCCCCGGTTGCGGTCGCCTATCAGCACGTACGGGAAGAGCCGCAGCCGCCCAGCAACTTCGACCCCGAGATCACGCCCGAGATGGACGCGATCGTGCTGAAGGCGCTGGTCAAGGACCCCGACTACCGCTACCAGTCGGCCGACGAGATGCGCGCCGACATCGAGGCCTGCCTCGACGGCCAGCCGGTCGCGGCGACGGCGGCGATGGGCGCGGCCGGCTACGGCGGCTACAGCCCGGACGACCAGCCGACCACGGCACTGCGCCAGACCGACCCGGCCGGCCAGACCTCGATGCTCCCGCCGGTGAACCCGGACGACGGCGGCTACGGCGGTTACGACGACCGCCCGGACCGTCGCCGCCAGAAGAAGTCGAACACCTCCACGATCCTGCTCGTACTCGCGGGCATCCTGGTGCTGGTCGGAGCGGTACTGATCGGCAAATCCGTCTTCGGCGGCACCGACGGCAGCAGCAAGGTGCCGGTGCCGCTGCTCGTGGGCAAGCCGTACCCGGAAGCCGAACAGCTGGTGATCAACGCGGGCGTCAAGATCGCCAAATCCGGCACTCAGCGGTGCGACCAGCCGAAGAACAGCATCTGCAGCCAGACCCCCAAAGACGGCAAGATGAATCAAGGAGAGACGATCCAGGTCGTCGTCTCCGAGGGCGCCCCCAAGATCGAGGTCCCCGACGTCACCGACAAGCCTGTCGACAAGGCGACGGACATCCTGGTGAGCAAGGTCTTCAAGGTCGAGACCAAGGAGGTCGAGTCCGACCGGGAGCCGGGCACAGTGATCAGCCAGGACCCACAGGGCGGCTCTCAGGCCGAAAAGAACTCGACGGTCACCCTCACCGTGGCCAAGCAGACCAAGATCAACGTCCCTCCGGTCGTGGGCCAGCAGTTCGACGCCGCCAAGAACCAGCTGGAGACCCTCGGCTTCACGGTTGTCCGGAACGACATCGACGCGGAGCAGCCCGCGGGTCAGGTCACCGAGCAGGACCCGCCGGGCAACTCGAAGGCCGCCAAGGGAGCCACGGTCACGCTGAAGGTCTCCAAGGGACCGCCGCAGCAGACCGCCCAGGTGCCCCAGCTGTTCAACCAGACGCTCGGCCAGGCCAAGCAGCTCCTCGCCCAGGCGGGACTGCAGCTCGGCACCGTCGACGGCCCGAACGACGACAACGCCAAGGTCATCATCCAGGACCCGCAGGCCGGTCAGCCTGCGACGCCGAATCAGCAGGTCAATGTGAGGACCATCGCCGGTGACGGCGGGGGTGGCCGGAACGGCGGCGGCAACGGGGGAATCTTCGGCTAGCGGCCCCTCCGCGCCCCGTATTCCGTACGGCAGAAGCCCCGGCACCCGACCAAGGGTGCCGGGGCTCTTCCTGTGCCGTCGACCACGTCGCGCACGTTCTCGACCATCGGTCGTGTCTTCATATGTCCCGACTCGTTGTGCTGGATGGGGCGGGACTCAGGCTCCACCGCCGCAGCGTCAGTTACACGAGTAGACAGGGGCGGGCACGTGCTCAACGAAGCTGTACTGCTGGAGTCGAGGTCGCTGCGCGAGGGTGTGGTCGCGCGAACAGAAGTGCTTGAGAGGGTCAAGGCGCTGTCCTACTGCCGGATGGCATACATGTGACGACGGCGATGGTCGCCGTCTACTTCGAGGTCGCCGAGACCGTGATCAACAACCTTCTCAGCCGACACCGTGAAGAGCTCGAGGCAAACGGTCTACGGGTCCTGCGCGGCGCTGAGCTGCAGAAATTTAAGGAACTCACGCTGAGTTCCTGTCGTGAAAGTTATCCACAGCCCCGTTCAGGGATGGCCCTCTGGCCACGTCGAGCCGTCCTCAACGTCGCCATGCTCCTCCGCGACAGCGAAGTCGCACGTCAGGTGCGTACGTACCTCCTCGACATGGAGTACATGGCACGCACCGCACCTGTGGACAACTCCGCCTACAGTCCCGCCGACTCCCTCGACGGCCACATCGACCGGCGCATCACCCACATCCTCGGCACAGCCGTCGTCCCCATGTTCAACGCCCTCATCGAGAATTCGGGCGAGCACCGAAAGGAACTGATCGCCCTGCGCCAGGACATCCAACGCGTCGAGCGCAGACTCTGCCACCACCACACCCGGCTACGGCGGCTCGAAGGCCCACGGAAAGACCGGCCACTCGCCGGAGTCATGGCCGCCATCGACGCCATGAACGGCTCCGAGTTCGAGGAGCACATCGCCGGCCTGCTGCGCCGGGACGGCTGCACCGACGTCGTCGTACGAGGCGGTCATGGTGACCGGGGCGTGGATATCACCGGGCGTACCCCTGACGGACGACCGGTCGTCGTCCAGTGCAAGAGGTTCGCGCCCCACAACTCCGTGACGAGCCCCGACGTCCAGAAGTTCCTCGGGGCCGCCAAGGTGCTGCACAAGGCCGACGTCGCGCTCTATGTAGCGACGTGCCCGTTCACCCGGGACGCCCTCAACATCTCAGCCGAGGGCGGTGTCACCGCGGTACACCGAGGGCTGCTGGAGGCCTGGAGCGCGGGCACGGCGCTGAACGCGCTCGGATAGCCGACGCGGCACAGAAAGGACCCGAAGCCGCAAAGGCAAGTGCGACATCGGGCCCCGGCCGGCCTGGAACGACTGGTGTCCTTCAAGGAGGTCTGTCAGCGCAGCTCCACCGGCGGCGTACGGTCCTTGTCGACCTTCTCCGTACGCGCCAGCTCGCCCCACACGATGTAGCGGTAGTCCGAGGTGTAGACGGGCGTGCACGTCGTCAGCGTGATGTAGCGGCCCGGCTTCGACTTCCCCGACTCCTTCGGGACCGGCCTCAGCACATCCACGTTGTACTTGGAGGTCTCCTTGAGCTCGTTGTAGACCTTGTAGACGTACCAGGTGTCCCGGGTCTCGAAGACGATCGGATCGCCGTTCTTCAGCTTGTGGATGTTGTGGAACTTCGCCCCGTGCCCGTCCCGGTGCGCGGCCAGCGTGAAGTTGCCCTTGCTGTCCCAGGGGAGCGCCGACTTGATCGGGTCCGCGTAGTAGCCCGCGATGCCGTTGTTGAGGCTCTTGGTGTCGGTGCCCTCCCTCACGAGCACCTCGCCGTTGTTCATGGCGGGCACGTGGAGGAAGCCGATGCCGCCCTTGGTGTCGAGCGCGCCAGGAGCGCCGTTCCAGCCGTCGCGCATCCGGTCGGCCTGCTTGGAGGCCTCACGGTCGGCGAGAACGTTCGTCCACCACAGTGAGTAGACGACAAAGAGCCCCAGCACCAGGCCCGCGGTGATCAGCAGTTCGCCGAAGACACTGATGGCGCCGGCGATCCGGCTACGCGCACGTGACACTGCACCTGTTCCCGTCTTGAAGTCCCACAGCGTTCAGCCGACAAGCGCATCGGGTTTGCCCTTGCTGCGCGGCCGTTCCTCGACCATCTTGCCCCACACGATCAATCGATACGTACTCGTGAATTCCGGTGTACACGTCGTCAACGTGATGTACCTGCCCGGCTCGGTGAATCCGGAGCCGGCCGGCACCGGACCGATCACTCCTACGTTCGACGGCGAGGTCTGGGGGAGGGTACGCGCCATCTTGTACGTGTAGTACGCGTCCTGAGTCTCAACGACGACCAGGTCCCCCGGGTTGAGACGATTGATGTAACGGAACGGTTCGCCGTGAGTGTTGCGGTGCCCCGCGACCGCGAAGTTGCCCGACTTGTCCGCGGGCATCGCGGTCGTGAGCTTGCCCTCGCCGTAGTGACCGACCATGCCGCGGTCGAGGACGTTGTGCTTGCTGATGCCCTCGGCGATCGGGACGACCACATCCAGCTTGGGGATGTGCATGATGGCGAAGCCCTGGCCGGGCTCGAACGCGCCGGGCTTACGGCCCTTCGCCCAGTCGTCCTGGATCTTGTTCGTCTCCTGGCCGGCCTCCTGCCCCGCGCGTATGTTCGTCCACCAGAGCTGGTACGTGACGAACAGCAGCATCAGCACGCCGAAGGAGATGAAGAGCTCGCCGATGGCGCGGCTGGCGATGACGGCGGGGCTGTCCTTGAGCGCACGCGCGGCACGGCGGGCCTCGACACGCGAAAGAGGCCTGGCGGACCCGGAGTCGGCCGAGGCGGTGACAGCGGCGGCAGCGGGCTGAGACCGCCTACGGCCCCGGCCGCCCTTGGCCGCCTTGCGGCGCTCGGCCCGCCCTGGACCGGCAGGGGTCTCTGCCGCGCGACGCGTGTCCGACGTACGCAGCGCGACGGTCTCGTCGTCCGGTACGGGCATCGGGTCGGCCATCTGCATCGGCGCTGGCTCTGGTGACGGCGCTGACATTGGTTGCGGCGCGGACAGTCGTTGCGGTGCGGGAATCGGCTCCGGCTGTACGTACCAGTCCCGCTGATAGCCCTGAGGATCGCCCGCGTCGTACTGACCGTATCCGGACCACTCCTGAGGCTGCGGTTGCGGCTCCTCCGGCTCCGGAACGCCCGGCGCCCGGAACCACGGCGAGCCGTGCTCCCCCGGCGGCAGCGGGTCCGTCAGCGGGTCGTACCCGTCCTCAGGGCCTGCGGCGCTCACGCCAAGGCCTTGCCCACCACCGGTGCGAGCCCCGCCGAACGGCCGATCGCCCCGGTGTCGCCGCACTGCTCCAGCCAGTTGGCGAGCATCAGATGGCCGTGCTCGGTGAGGACCGACTCGGGGTGGAACTGCACTCCCTCGACGGCCAGTTCACGGTGGCGCAGCCCCATGATGATGCCGTCCGCCGTCCGCGCCGTGACCTCCAGCTCGTCCGGCAGATCCGCCGGCTCGGCGGCCAGCGAGTGGTAGCGGGTCGCGGTGAACGGCGAGGGCAGCCCGGCGAAGACGCCCTTGCCCTCGTGTGTGACCAGCGATGTCTTGCCGTGCAGCAGCTCGGGGGCGCGGTCCACCACACCGCCGTACGCCACCGCCATCGACTGCATCCCCAGACAGACGCCGAAAACCGGAACACCGGTATCCGCGCAGTGCCGCACCATGTCGATGCACACACCGGCCTGCTCGGGCGCTCCGGGACCGGGGGACAGCAGTACGCCGTCGAAACCGTCCTGCGCGTGCGCGAGTTCGACCTCGTCGTTGCGCCTGACCTCGCACTCGGCACCGAGCTGGTACAGGTACTGGACGAGGTTGAAGACGAAGCTGTCGTAGTTGTCGACGACGAGGATGCGTGCGCTCATCGGGCCGCCCCCGCCCCGTCGACCGTCACATCGTTGAACGGGAGCAGCGGCTCCGCCCACGGGAAGACGTACTGGAACAGCACGTAGACGACCGCGAGAGCGAGCACGAGCGAGATGAACGCCCGCACCCATGCGTTGCCCGGCAGATGCCGCCAGATCCAGCCGTACATGCTGTCCCTTTCCGTTCGGTACCGCACCAGACTAAAGGGCTGCAGAGGTACATGGGTCAGCTGCGCAAAGCTTCCGGTTTGCCGTCGGTCACAGGCTGGGTGGCGTCCAGATGCGCCCAGGCGACCAGCCGGTGGCTGCTGCCCCATTCCGGATCGCAGGTGGTCAGCGTCAGATAGCGTCCCGGGCCGTCGAATCCGGACTTGCCAGGGACGGGGTCGATGACGCCGACATCGCTCGGCACGGTCCGGTAGGGCCTCTTGTCGATGCGGTACGTGAACCAGGTCGTACCGTCCGTCAGCACGACCGCGTCCCCCGGACGCAGCTTCGGGAAGTCCTTGAACGGGTCGCCGTACGTGCGGCGGTGGCCGGCGACCGAGAAGTTGCCGCTGCCGCCGAGCGCGGCGGTGGAGGTGTAGTGGCCGAGGCCCTTGTGGAGGGTACGCACCTCGGTGCCCTCCAGAACCGGCCAGTCCCAGCTCGTGCCGAAGCGGGGGATGTACATGACCGCGAAAGGCTTTCCGTCTTCGTAGGCCTTCGGGCCGGGAGTCACTGTGCGATCGGGCGCGGGAGCCGCGACCGGACCCTGCGACCACCTGTCCTGGAGCTGGTCGATCTGGCCGTCCGTGGCACTGCCGGCCTTGATACCGGTCCAGAACAGCACGTACACCACAAAGAGCATGATCAAGGTGCCGACGGTGATGCAGAGTTCACTGAAGGTCCTGACGATCAGACGCACCGACACCGGCTCCCCCAAGCACTGCCCAGCCCCGCCCGAACTACCCCACGGGCTTCGCGTAGTGGAGATCCACTGTGCCCGAGTAGCCGGGGAGAGTCACCGCCTCATGCTCGCCGACTTTCCAGCCGAGGCCGTACGCCTTCACATACAGCTGGTAGTTCTGGATCGCCGGGGAGGCGGTGAGCGCCTTTTTGAGGGCACTCTGGTCACCTACAGCGGTGATCTTGTACGGCGGGGAGTAGACGCGGCCCTGGAGGATCAGCGTGTTTCCCACACACCGCACGGCGCTGGTGGAGATCAGCCGCTGGTCCATGACCTGGATGCCCTTGGCGCCGCCCTTCCACAGGGCGTTGACGACGGCCTGCAGGTCCTGCTGGTGGATCACCAGGTCATTGGCCTGCGGCTCGGGGTAGCCGGGGGCGGCCTGTGCGTTCGGCGGGGCGTCGTTGAGAGTGACGGTGACGACCGGCCCGCTGATCTTCTTGGTGCCCGCGGCCTGCTCCAGGGCGTTCAGCCTCACGTCCTCGGCCTTGGTGGAGCCGTCGTCGCGCCGGGCGAGGGCGTCGACATCGTCGCGTACCGCCGCGGTGGACTCGTCGAGAGCACCGTTCTTGGTGCTGCGCTGCTCGATCAGGTCGGAGAGCTTCAGCAGCGAGGCGTCCGTGCGGATGTTGGTGCCCTTGGCAGTGTTGAAGCTAGTGACGAAGATGAGCCCGGCAAGAGCGAATACGGCAGCCGTCAGCAGCCGGACCGTTCCGCCCGTCACCCAGCCACCACCCCTCATCGGACTTCGCACCTCTCCCTCTCCGTCGAAGCGCTGAACCGGCCCTTGGGGAAGTCGGCAGAATTGCTCAACGTACCCTTATCTCCTCAGGCGCCGCGGAAGCACTACGCTAACGGACGCCCGGGGGCGGCAGCGTTCCCCCTCGCTCCAGCCCCGGCGCCAGCCACAGTTCCCTGCGCGGTCACGCAGCGCATCGACAGGAGAGTCCCTCGTGCCGAAGTCACGTATCCGCAAGAAGGCCGACTTCACGCCGCCGCCGGCATCGAAGCAGGCGACGAGCATAAAGCTGACAAGCCGCAGCTGGGTCGCACCGGTGATGCTCGCGATGTTTCTCATCGGGCTCGCCTGGATCGTTCTCTTCTATGTGACCGAGGGCGATCTGCCGATCAAGAGCTTCGGCAACTGGAACATCGTCGCCGGCTTCGGTTTCATCGCCGCCGGCTTCGGCGTCTCCACCCAGTGGAAGTAGCTGTTTCGCAGCCCGCCCGTCAAGCTCTGCCCTGAGGTTATCCACAGCGTTGTCCACAGCAGGGGAAAAGGTCTGACGATCTGTGGATAACTCTCGGAACGTTGACGCCGGTGTGACTGCATCGGCCATGTTGGTGAAGCGACCCGCCCCTTGTCTCTACTGGGAAAGCCCAGCTCAGCGACAAGGGGCACGCTTGTTCCCCACAGCATGCACAAGATCCGACACACGCTGTGGACAACTTTGGGGAAAGGTCACGCTCAGGTGAGCGAAGCGGTTCTGGCCAGCGCCATACCCACGGTCGCCAGAAGGACAAGTGCACAGGTCCCGACCTGAACGAGGGTGCGGCGCTCAGCCGGAGCGTGCACCATGGCGTACCCGATCACGACACCGGCAACGAGCCCGCCTACGTGGGCCTGCCACGCGATGCTGGGCCACCCGAAGGTGAAGATCAGGTTGATCACCAGCAGCGCGATGACCGGCCGCATGTCGTAGTTCAGCCGGCGCATGAGAACGGCGGTCGCGCCGAACAGTCCGAAGATGGCACCCGAGGCGCCCAGCGACGGCTCGTTCGAGCCGGCGATCAGATACGTGAGCGCACTGCCCGCCAGGCCGGAGAGCAGATAGAGGGCGAGGTAGCGGACGCGGCCCAGGGCAGCTTCCAGCGGGCCACCGATCCACCACAGGCTGAGCATGTTGAAGGCGATGTGGACGTAGCCGCCGTGCAGGAACATCGCCGTCACCAGGCGATACCACTGTCCTTCGGCGACGCCCTCGACCGATCCGAGCTCCGGGACGAAGGCCCGCCCGATCAAGTCGAACTGGTCGGTGAATCGGTCCCCGACCGACAGCTGCACCAGGAAGGCGGCCAGGTTGAGCCCGATCAGGATCTTGGTCAACAGTCGCGGGTCAGCGGCGACAGAACCCCCGGCGACCGTCCGTGGCTGGTTCGCGGACGGTGCGTGCCCCGTACCCGAACCGGTACGCACGCACTCCGGGCACTGGAATCCGACCGATGCGCTGACCATGCAGTCCGTGCAGATCGGCCGCTCACAGCGGGTGCAGCGGATGCCCGTCTCGCGACCCGGATGCCGGTAGCAGCTCGGCAGGCCGTGCGCGTCCTGCGGCTCCTGTGGACTGCCTGACGCCTGGTCCATGAGGTCCCCTCAATCTCCCTAACTCAACACACCGCCCGTCCATCCTTACGGACGGGCGGCGCGAAATGGTTCCCCTGGGGACCAGGCCCGGGCTCACACTCAGAATCGGCGCAGGGCCGAGCCCGGAATCACGTCTGGGACCACACCCGGGGACCAAGCCCCGGGGATCAGCCTTCGCGGGTCTCGACGACGACCGACTGGATCACGACGTCGTTGAGCGGGCGGTCGGTGCGCGGGTTGGTCTGGGCGCCCGCGATGGCGTCCACGACCTTCTTGCCCGCGTCGTTGCTGACCTCACCGAAGATGGTGTGCTTGCGGGTGAGCCAGGCGGTGGGCGACACGGTGATGAAGAACTGCGAGCCGTTGGTGGCCGGGCCGGCGTTGGCCATGGCGAGCAGGTACGGCTTGTCGAAGGCGAGGTCCGGGTGGAACTCGTCCTGGAACTCGTAGCCCGGGCCGCCGGTGCCGTTGCCGAGCGGGTCGCCGCCCTGGATCATGAAGCCGCCGATCACACGGTGGAAGACCGTACCGTCGTACAGCCTGTCCGTGGATTTCTTGCCGGTCGCCGGGTGGGTCCACTCACGCTCGCCCTGGGCGAGCTCGACAAAGTTCTTGACCGTCTTGGGCGCGTGGTTCGGCAGAAGCCGGATTTCGATGTCGCCTTGGTTGGTCTTCAAGGTGGCGTAAAGCTGCTCGGCCACGATCTGCCTTCCGTAAGTCTTCTCTGAGGTCCGTCGATCCTCGCACGGGGGAGACGCCTACGGATAAAAGCCGCCGAGTCATCGCCGGAGCGGCGCGTTATGAGGCGAACCGTGGCATCGTCGTCCGCAAGCTCCCTACATGACCCGGATGCCCGCCCCACATGCCGAGGCGGCACTCAACAGGCATGATTTTCAAACGGGTGGAAAGGCGAAACTGTGCCCAACTGGGGATAAACCCCAGACCCCCAGAACGCCACCGATGAGGAGGATCCCGTGACCCGCATGGACAGCGTGCGCGCCGCGACCGGTACGGCGAAGGAGAGCGTCCTGCACGCCGCGGAAGTGGTGGCGCCCTACGCCGGGACGGCCAAGGAGCAGGCCGCGCATTATGCGCAGGAGGCCCGCGAACGGCTGGCGCCCACAGTCTCGAAGGCCGCTGGTCAGGCCCGTGTTCAGTACGACGTATTTGTCGCGCCGCATGTGCCGCCGAAAGTGGACAAGGCCGCACACCGAGCCGCGCACAAGGCTCGGAAGGCCGCTCGTCAGGCGGCGGACTACACCGTTCCGCGTGTCGAGCACGCGATGGCGGTCGCTCAGCCTGTACGGGAGGAGGCCGTGGCCCGCTCGGCTGCCGCGCTGGCCGCACTGCGCGGACAGGTGACGGCCAAGGAGATTCAGAAGTTGGTGAGGAAGCACGAACGGCGGTCCAAGGCCGCACGGCTCGCCAAGGGTCTTGCCGTCATCGGCGTGCTGGCCGGTGGAGCTGTCGCCGCTTGGAAGTGGTGGGACAAGCAGGCCAACCCCGATTGGCTGGTGGAACCGCCTGCTGCCACGGAGGTCTCCGACCGCGCCCCGCTGTCGTCCGTCGACGGCAGTGGACAGGATGATCTCGACCCTGAGGTGCAGGCTAAGCAGAACGAGGCGGAGGCTGGGGATCGCGACGATCTCCGCTGACCGGATACCGCCCCTGTGGCCGGTGGCGCCGGGAGATGTGAGTGCTCCCGGCGCCTCATGCCGCGGCGAGCGCCGGTTCCGGGGGAGACGCGGAGGCGGGCCCGGACCCGGCGGTGGGCGCGGCCCCGGAGGCGCAGCCCGGTGAGTCGTCGGCATCGGCGTCGATCGCGTGGAGGTGCCGGGTGGCGGGCGAGGAGCCGTGGGCTTCGGCGCGAATACGCTGCTTGATCGTGGGTGGCAGTGACCTGTCGCGTGCCGTTGGGCTCCATCGGGTACCCGGCGCGGGCAACGTCGTCCGTAGGGCTTGCGCACGCATCTGCTTGGGCAGGCTCGGCAGAGCCGGCTGATCCGGTGTCTGCGGGGCGGGCTGCTGCGCGGCGGTGGCCGCGGTGGTCAGTCCCATCGAGGCAAGCAGCGCAAAGAACGCGGCAATGAATGCGGTCCACAGATTCTTGACCTTGCAGGCGGTCATGACCCCTCGCTTTCGGGTTGAGCGATCTACATACCTTTCTCATGATGTGTACGCATCTCGAGAAGTGGGGGAGCGACGCCGCCGCTGGGCAGTTCTTCGGATGAACACCACCCGGATGGTCCAGTGATGGCCTGATCCGCCGCGTGAGCGGGCCGCAAGCCAGCAAAAAAGGCGCTCCGATCTGTCCTGGACAGGTCGGAGCGCCTTCGGTGCTGTGGAGCCTAGGGGAGTCGAACCCCTGACATCTGCCATGCAAAGACAGCGCTCTACCAACTGAGCTAAGGCCCCGGAAGGGTTGGGTAGGACCGAGCAGATACCTGCCTCGGCCACCGCCGCAGACCAGAGTACCGGGTCACCCCCCGGATCCTGCAAAAGGATTGGGACTCCCGGTGGGCGACCACTCTCCGTAAGATGCTCGACGTGGTTCGCAGCAGCGAAGCCCGCTTTGGGGAAGCGATGGGGAGACGCAATGGACGCAGCTCAGCAGGAAACGACCGCCAGAGCCAGAGAGCTGCAGCGCAGCTGGTACGGAGAGCCGCTGGGGGCGCTCTTCCGCCGGCTCATCGATGATCTTGGTCTGAACCAGGCCCGGCTCGCGTCGGTACTCGGGTTGTCGGCCCCCATGCTCTCCCAGCTGATGAGCGGCCAGCGCGCCAAGATCGGTAACCCCGCGGTGGTCCAACGGGTCCAGGCGCTGCAGGATTTGGCGAGTCAGGTCGCCGACGGCAGTGTCAGCGCGGCCGAGGCCACCGACCGGATGGAAGAGGTCAAGAAGTCCCAGGGCGGCTCCGTTCTGACCGGCACCAGCCAGAGCACCAGCAGCTCGGGTGCGCCGACGGTGCGCCGTGTCGTACGCGAGATCCAGTCGCTGCTGCGGTCGGTGGCGGCCGCGGGCGACATCATCGATGCGGCGGACTCCCTCGCACCGAGCCACCCCGAGCTGGCAGAGTTCCTCCGGGTGTACGGCGCGGGGCGCACCGCCGACGCGGTCGCCCACTACGAGTCGCACCAGAGCTGACCGAGGCAGACGCCTCACTAGGGAACGGGGAGCGGGCGCAGCGCAATGGGTGAGGTTTTCGCTGGTCGGTACGAACTGATCGACCCGATCGGACGCGGTGGTGTCGGCGCGGTCTGGCGTGCCTGGGACCACCGGCGCCGTCGCTATGTGGCAGCCAAGGTCCTCCAGCAGAGCGATGCGCACACGCTGCTGCGCTTCGTCCGCGAGCAGGCCCTTCGGATCGATCATCCTCATGTACTCGCCCCGGCCAGCTGGGCCGCGGACGACGACAAGGTGCTGTTCACCATGGATCTGGTGAGCGGCGGGTCGCTGGCGCACGTCATCGGCGACTACGGTCCACTGCCGCCCCGCTTTGTCTGCACCCTGCTCGATCAGCTGCTGTCCGGACTGGCCGCGGTGCACGCGGAGGGGGTCGTGCACCGCGACATCAAGCCGGCCAACATCCTGCTCGAGGCCACTGGAGCCGGGCGGCCGCATCTGCGGCTGTCCGACTTCGGGATCTCCATGCGCAAGGGCGAACCGCGGCTGACCGAGACCAACTATGTGGTGGGCACGCCCGGTTACTTCGCGCCCGAGCAGATGCTCGGCGCGGAGCCGGACTTCACGGCGGATCTCTTCGCGGTCGGTCTCGTCGCGCTCTATCTCCTCCAGGGCCAGAAGCCCGACTCCAGGGCTCTTGTCGAGCATTTCGCCAACCACGGCACTCCGGGCGCACCCCAAGGCATCCCGGAACCGCTGTGGCAGGTGCTTGCCGGTCTGTTGCAGCCCGATCCGCAGGTGAGGTTCCGTACCGCCACGGGGGCGCGCAAGGCGCTCACGGCTGCCGTCGAGCTGCTTCCGGACACAGGCGCCGATGACGAGCCGGTCGAGGTCTTCGACCAGATCGGGCCGCTTCCCGCCGGATTCGGCCCCACCGGTCCTGTAGCCGACCCCCAGGCAGCTCAGCGGCCCCAGCCCCCCGTGCAACAGTCCGTCCAGGCTCCCGCGCAGCAGCAGCCTCCGCCGTCGGAGACGGGCAGCTTCCATCTGGCCCCGCCACCTCAGCAGCCGCCCGCACAACTCCCGTACACGGCGGCGCAGCCGTCCACTCCTCCCCCCATGCCTGCGGCCACGGAACCAACACCGACCCCCACCCCCGTACCGGTGCACAGCGTCTCCCCCCTTTACGCCCCGGCGCCCGAACAGCCCGCGCAGTCCCCGACCGGCCAGACCGCCCCTACTGCCCCGGTGCAGTACGAACAAGCTCTTACTCGTGCTTACACCGCTCAGAGCCCGCAGGTTCCGCTCCCACACGCGCCGGTTCCGCAGGCGGCCCACAAGCGACCGGGACCGCCCCCGAAGGTTGCGGTCCCGGTGCTGATCATTGCGCTGCTCTGTTTCGCGGTCGGCATCTGGGCGCTGACCCAGGCCTGAACCAACAGGCCTGAACCACCAGGCCCGAACTACCAGGCGGGGGGCGAGCCGTACTGCCCCGGCGCCTGGCCCTGGCCCTGCCCCGGCATCTGGCCCTGCCCCGGCGTCTGCCCGTGCGTCGGCACCTGCCCGGGCACCTGCCCATGAGCCGGGAACTGAGCTGGCGCCGCCGGCAGCGCAGCCGTCCGCCGCCGCGCGAGCAGCATCCACGCCCCGAGCCCCAGCCCCAGCACGGCCCCCGCGCCGATCCCGGCGGCGGCGACCAGCTTCATCGTGTCGCTCTTCGCCGCCTCAGGAGCGCTCTTCCCGCTGTCCGCCGCCTCTTCGTCTTCCTGGGTGACCTGGAAGTCCCCGGCCGGCCCCGCGTACGCCGGAGCGCCCGTCGCCGTGCCCTCGATGTTCACCCGAAGGGTCAGCGGAATCGGCTTCGTGCCGTACTCCTGGGCGATTTCCGGGTTGAGAGTGACCGACAGGTAGTACCAGCCGGCGAAGCGCATGGCGCTGGCGGAACTGTCGGAGTCGTACCGGTTCTCGTACGCCACCGGAGGCAGCGGGTCGAGCGCGACCGACTTCTGCTTGCCGTCGTAGTAGACGTTCCCGTTGTTCTGCACGTACCCGCGGGCGGGGTTGTGCAAGGCCAGCACGAGGGCCTGACTGACGCTCTGGGCACTGTCGGGCGCCGTGCTCGTACCGAGGTCGGCGCTGGCGAAGATCTGCTGTCCCCAGTCCACCGGCACCCGGTAGAAGAGCGTCTGGCCCGGGGTGATCTCGTCCTGCCACTCGCCCTCCTTCAGACCGGTGGCGTCGGAAAAACTCGTTCCGCCCGTGCGCTTCTTCGGGCCGCCCGCGGGGGCCGCCGGAGATGCGGAGGGCCAGTTCTCGGCCGGTGCGGTAGGAGCGGCCTCCTTCAGCCCGGGCTCGGAGGCGAAACGCATCTCGACGTCCCATGCCTCGGGCGTGGAGGTCACATCGCTGGTCCGCTCCAGGAGAACGTAGTACGTGCCGGCCTCCTGGCAGTTGCTGCTCTCCTTGTCGATCGTCCGGTACGCGTACGCGGCGACCGGCCTGGCGTACTCGGCGGAGCCGAACTGGGCGTACTTGTCACTGCACTTGACGCCCGAGCGGTCCTCGATGCTCACCGTGAGCTTGTCCGAGTACGCGACCTTGGTGGCCAGCTTCGGGACGGCCGTCGCGGAGATGTACGCGTTGGTCCTGTCGTCCAGATCGACGCGGTAGTAACGCTTCTCGCCGCGCTTGATCGAATCCTTGTAGGTCGATCCGGCTCTGAGGGGCGGCCCGGCGGTGTTGGACGCCGTGCCCTGGACGGGCTTCGCCGCGCTGTCGAAGGAGTACGGATTGGGTTCGCCGGCCGCCCATGACGGCCCGGACAGCGCCGCCACCGCGCACATCGCCGCCATGCAGGCCAGCGTCACCCGGCCTCTGCCGCGCTGCCTCTTCACGCGCTTCTCCTTGTTGTGTCGGTGCCCGTGTCCGTGGCCGTCTGGGTGACCGCATCGGCGGCCGTACCCGTGGCTGACCTGCGCCGCACCAGTACGAGTACGAGGATCGCGATCAGGATGACCGCGCCGCCTGCGGCCGTCGCGGCCTCAGTGCCGGTCCATCCTGCCCCGGCGGCCGCTTCGCTGTCTTCGCGGGCGGCCGAATCACCCTGCTTGTCCGCCTTCTTCGCCAGGGCGGGAGCGTCGTGCTGCGGACCTGCCAGTTCGTCGCCCAGCACCGCCACCCTTACCACCACACCGATGTGCGGGTTCTCGGCGATTTCGGCCGCCTTCGCACCCAGCGTGACGGCGATGTAGAAACCGCCTCGGGTGTGCACCGGGACGACGTTGGGGCTGGACTCATGGCGGTTGGTCCAGGCAACCGGCACAGTGCCCATCTCCAGCGCCATGGGCCGCCCGTTGTAGATGTTCTGCGGGCTGAACTCCCCGGTGCCGCCGCCGACCGGCGCCCGGTCCGGCGTGAAGACCTGCGTGGCTCCGTAGGACCAGACGGAGGAAGAGCCTTCCACGCTCGGCTCGTTGGCGAACTCCACGTCGTACCGGAGCTGCTGCCCCCAGCCGACCGGGACCTTGTACCAGAGCGTCTGCGACGGCAGGATCTTGTCCCGCCACACGCCTTGCCCGAGTTCCTTGGCGTCGTTGAAGCCGGTGCCGCCCGTCACGTCCCGAGGGTCTCCGGTCGGCAGCAGGGCGTCCTTGTCGCCCTGCCCGTACTCCGGCTGCGACTGAGCGGGCGTCACATCCTTGGCCAGGGGCTTCTCGTTCCCGTACGTCAGTTCCAGCGGCCAGCGCGCGGCGTCCGAGTTCTTCTTGCTCTCCCGCTCGACGACCAGCCAGTACCGTCCGGCCCTGTCACAGCCGCCTGTGCCCTTCTCGCTCGGGATCCGGGCGACTGCGGAGGTCAGCGGGGTCGCGCCCTCCTTCTGGAAGAAGCGCTCGGTGCTGCTCCCGCAGGAACTGTCGGTGCCGTACGCGATGCTGGTGCGCAGGACGTCGAAGGTGTCGACCGCCGCCCCGGGCTGAGGCACCGCCGTCGCCGAGAAGTCCACAGTCGATTCGGCGTCCAGGTCGACCGCGTAGTAGCGCTGCTCGCCGGGTCCGATGGTGTCCAGATACTGCCCCGGTACGAGAGCGGGGGCCGCGTTCCGCTTCAGGGCGCCCTCGACCGGCTTGCCGCGGAAGCGGTAACCGGCCGCGGACAGCTGTGCGGAGCGCTGCAGCTGGCGGGCGAGCGCCTTGGCGTCGGGCGCGTCGTAGTAGCGGCCGTTGCCCGCCTTCGCGATGCACTCCAGCTGCTGCCGTGCCGCGCCCCGCACCTGGAAGCCGACGGTGTCGATACGCAGCCCGACACCGTCCTTGGAGAGCTGCTCGGCAACCTCGCAGG
Organism: Streptomyces sp. NBC_01750; assembly: GCF_035918095.1. Taxonomy (NCBI): domain Bacteria; kingdom Bacillati; phylum Actinomycetota; class Actinomycetes; order Kitasatosporales; family Streptomycetaceae; genus Streptomyces; species Streptomyces sp. NBC_01750. The sequence goes on along the minus strand of NZ_CP109137.1, from coordinate 4,522,480 downwards.
GCTGGGGGGAGCCGCAGTTGTCCTCGCCGTCGGAGATCAGCAGGATCGTGCGTGTCCCGATCGCGCCGTCCGCGGACTTCGGCAGGTCCTGGGCGGCCTTCCGCAGCGACAGCCCGATGGGAGTGTCGCCCTTGGGTCGTACGGCGCCCACAGCCTGTTTCATGGCCGCCCGGTCCAGTGGCCGCACGGGCCGGGCCAGTCGGGTGTCGGTGCAGCCCTTGGGCCGATCGGCGCCGTAGACCCGCAGGCCGGTGGGAAAGCCGTCCGGAAGGGCGTCCACGACGGTTCCGACGGCCGTGCGGGCGGATTCCATCCGGGTCCGGCCCGTGCCGTCGTCTTCGGCCATGGAGCCGGAGGAGTCGAGCACCATCACCAGGCCGCTCTTTCCGTCCGGCATCTCCGCCTGCCCTGCCTGCCGGGGCTGCGCCGCCCGCCCCGCCTCTGCCCGCCCCGCCGCGCTCGCCGCAGACAGCGGCCCGACCGCCAGGGCGAGCAGCGCCACGCCGATCGTTGCCACCGTCGACCGGCAGCCCAGTCGTGCCTTCACCCGTGTCCCCTCCCAAAACCCCAAAGTTTGCTCTTGCAACCTAGTGATTTGCGGAGGTGAACTCAAGAGGGGCGTTGTCACGGTCCCGCAACAGCACCGGCCACCCTTGCCCGGGCAACACGAAGCCCCGGCCGCTTCTGCGACCGGGGCTCAGTGATCCAAGACTGCTGCGTCTCACACACCCGAACCTGCGGGCACGGAGTCGGTCGCCTCCGTCCACAGATCCTGCTCGGCGCGATCCGCCTGGATCTGGCGGTACACGAGGAGCCCGCCGATGGCGGCCAGTGCGACCAGGAGAAGCTTCTTCACCGCGCGACCTCGTCTTTCCTTGACGTATGAGGACTTCTGGCGCCCGACTATACACACCGACCGATACCGATCGGTGACCTGCGTGCGCCCCAACTACGGCTTCGGAGAAAGCGATCGGCCCGGACGGAGAATCTCCGTCCGGGCCGAAACACAACTGTGGGACTAACAGGGTTTGAACCTGTGGCCTCATCCCTATCAGGTCGGTCTCACCCCTGCTACGCCAAGGGATGCAGCCGTTTCACCTGGGTAGGTGGCCGCTTGGGTCCGGCCGTAACCGTCGCCGTTCGTGCCTGTTGGTGTCAGGCGCTGATGTCGGTAAAAACACCGGGCTTGACACGGTGCGTGCGCCCGACGAGCACCGTGGGGGACGGCATCTCTGTACCGCACTGATGCCGCCCGGGACGATGCTCCGATGACAGCCGGACGCACCGTATCCACCCCTGCCCCCGAACCCCGGGTCGCGCGGCGAGCCTTGAATTGAGGTAGAGAAACCCGGGGTCCTATTGCTGCCAGGGGCTGCGGGGGATGCCCAAATCGATCCGGGCCCGCTCGTGGTAGTCGTTCATCAGGGCCACGAGATCCCCCTGCACCGGCGTCCCGTTGTTGTTGCGAGTCGCGATCACCTCCTGCCACAGGACAAGGTTGACCTCGTGGGCAGCCTTGATCGCCGCCGGCGAGGCCAGAAGGACCAAGGTCTCGAAGAGCACCGAGCGCCTCAGCTCGGCCGCCTCCATGGCTGCGGAATACTCTGCGTGCGTCTCCGTTCCCGCCTCCGCCTGCCGGGCTCGTTTCGCGGTACTGGATATCTCTTTCACGCACGAGGCGTACTCGATGTACGTGTCGAGCTTGCGTTCGTCCCAGCGGGTCGTCATGGCCCGTTGGTAGCGGGCACGCTCAGCCATCGTCGTGGCCAGAAATGAGGTCAAGGCACCGATCAGGACGCCAACCAGCGTCACTATCTGAGTGATCATGGCGCTGAACCTAGCCTCTGGCCCCGCGCCACCACGGCAAACTCAGTCGGCACGAGTGAGTGCGGTCAAGTGATCCGGACACTCAGCGCGATGACGACGGCCTGGTGCTGACAGACCTCGAGACCGAGTCGTCTCAGGCCGTGCTGCCCTGCCCAAGTTGAGAGTCGGCGCGCCGGAGGAACGGCGGTTCCTGCAAGAGCTCGAGCGGAAGACAGCGGGCGAAGATCGGCGTGAGGCGGCTCTGCTCGCTGACCACTGGAAGATCCGCTCATCGGCTGATGTCAGCTACTGATGCAAAAGACCCCCAGGCTTGATCACCTGGGGGTCTTTCGGCTGGTGGGGCTAACAGGATTTGAACCTGTGGCCTCATCCTTATCAGGGATGCGCTCTAACCAACTGAGCTATAGCCCCGCCGCGCTCTGCGCTGACCTCTGAAGATTAGCGCACGTGCCTGGCAGCGCCAAAATCGGTTACTCGTCCTCCGCCAGCGTGAGCTCGACACCGCCGACGAAACCTGCGGACAGGTTGTAGATGAACGCCCCGAGCGTCGCCAGCGCTGTGGCCAGCACCACATCGATCACCGCGATGACCGAGGTGAAGACCAGCACCCTCGGCAGCGACAGGAACGACTGAAGATCGAAACCATTGCTCTCGTTCGAGCCGGTGGCCTCGCTGATCGTCCCGCCAACCGTGGAGAAGACGCCCATGGCGTCCATGACCATCCACAGCACCGCGGCCGCGATCACCGTGCAGATGCCCAGCGCGATGGAGAGCAGGAAACTGACCTTCATCACCGACCACGGGTCGGCCTTGGCCACCCGCAGCCGCGCCTTGCGGGTGCGCGGCGTCGTACGCGCCCCGGTCCGCGGCCGCCGCACGGCGGTGCCCGCCTGCTGTCCGCCCTGCGCCTGGTCCACGCCCGGCGGCGAGGGATACGCCTGGGGCGGGTGGTACGGCTGCGCCGGCTGCTCGCCGCCGTATGTCTCGTACGGGGGCTGGGGCCCCCGGGTGCCCGCCACCGTAACCCCCTGGGAGTCCGCGGCAGGGCCACGGGCACCGCTCGCTCCGGAAGCGGCCGATCCGGCGCCCGTGGCTCCACTCACGCTTTACTCCTCGTGCTCCCCGGCCGAGGGCTCAGTGCCCTCGACTGCCGCCTCGACCGTCTCAACGTCGGCCTCTACGGTCCCTTCGACCTCTTCGGCCTCACGACCGGCCTCGGCGTTACGAGCGATACCGACCACGGCATCGCGCTTGCCCAGGTTGATCAGTTGGACGCCCATGGTGTCACGGCCCGTCTCCCTGACTTCATTGACTCGCGTACGAATCACACCGCCGCCGAGCGTGATGGCGAGGATCTCATCCGTCTCCTCGACCACCAGCGCACCCACGAGCGAACCGCGGTCCTCCACGATCTTGGCGGCCTTGATACCGAGGCCGCCACGACCCTGGACGCGATAGTCGTCGACAGCGGTCCGCTTCGCGTACCCGCCATCGGTGGCAGTGAACACGAACGTACCCGGCCGGACAACATTCATCGAGAGGAGCTCGTCGCCCTCACGGAAACTCATCCCCTTCACACCCGATGTCGCCCGCCCCATCGGACGCAGCGCATCGTCCGTGGCGGTGAACCGGATCGACTGCGCCTTCCTGCTGATGAGCAGCAGATCATCCTCTGCCGACACCAGCTCCGCGCCGATCAGCTCGTCGTCGCTGCCGTCCTCCGTCTCCCGGAGGTTGATCGCGATGACACCGCCCGACCGGGGCGAGTCGTAGTCCTTGAGCGGCGTCTTCTTCACCAGACCGCCCTTGGTGGCGAGCACCAGATAGGGCGCGGCGTCGTAGTCGCGGATCGCCAGGATCTCGGCGATCTGCTCGTCCGGCTGGAAGGCCAGCAGGTTGGCGACGTGCTGGCCGCGCGCGTCCCGGCCGGCGTCGGGAAGCTCGTACGCCTTGGCGCGGTAGACCCGACCCTTGTTGGTGAAGAACAGCAGCCAGTGGTGCGTCGTCGAGACGAAGAAGTGGTCGACGATGTCGTCTTCCTTCAGCTTCGTACCGCGGACGCCCTTGCCGCCGCGCTTCTGCGAGCGGTAGTCGTCCGTCTTCGTACGCTTCACATAGCCGCCACGCGAGATGGTGACGACGATGTCCTCCTCGGCGATCAGGTCCTCGATGGACATGTCACCGTCGAAGGGCACCAGCTTGGAACGCCGGTCATCGCCGAACTTCTCGACGATGACGTTCAGTTCCTCGCTGACGATCTGACGCTGCTTCCCGGGCGAGGCCAGGATCGCGTTGTACTCATTGATCTTGGCCTGCAGCTCGTCGTGCTCGGCGACGATCTTCTGCCGCTCCAGGGCTGCCAGTCGGCGCAGCTGCATCTCGAGGATGGCGTTGGCCTGGATCTCGTCGATCGAGAGCAGACCCATCAGGCCCTCGCGCGCGATCTCGACCGTGTCACTGCGCCGGATCAGCGCGATGACCTCGTCGATCGCGTCCAGCGCCTTGAGCAGACCGCGCAGGATGTGCGCCCGCTCCTCCGCCTTGCGCAGACGGAACTTCGTGCGCCGGACGATGACCTCGATCTGGTGGTGCACCCAGTGGCGGATGAAGGCGTCCAGCGACAGCGTGCGCGGCACGCCGTCGACCAGAGCCAGCATGTTCGCGCCGAAGTTCGTCTGGAGATCGGTGTGCTTGTAGAGGTTGTTCAGCACGACCTTGGCGACGGCGTCCCGCTTGAGCACGATGACCAGGCGCTGGCCGGTGCGGGACGAGGTCTCGTCCCGCACATCCGCGATGCCGCCGATCTTGGCGTCCTTCACCAGGTCGGCGATCTTCTGCGCGAGATTGTCCGGGTTGGTCTGGTACGGAAGCTCCGTGACCACCAGACACTGGCGGTTCTGGATCTCCTCGACCTCGACGACCGCGCGCATCGTGATGGAGCCACGACCGGTGCGGTACGCCTCCTCGATGCCCTTGCGGCCCACGACCAGGGCACCGGACGGGAAGTCCGGACCCTTGATCCGCTCGATGAGCGCGTCGAGCAGCTCCTCGTGCGTAGCGTCCGGGTGCTCCAGCGCCCACTGCGCGCCGGCCGCGACCTCGCGCAGATTGTGCGGCGGGATGTTGGTCGCCATACCGACCGCGATGCCGGCCGAGCCGTTGACCAGGAGGTTCGGGAAGCGCGCCGGCAGGACCGTCGGCTCCTGGTTGCGGCCGTCGTAGTTGTCCTGGAAGTCGACGGTCTCCTCGTCGATGTCCCGGAGCATCTCCATCGACTGCGGCATCAGCTTGCACTCGGTGTACCGCATGGCTGCGGCCGGGTCGTTGCCCGGGGAACCGAAGTTGCCGTTGGAGTCCACCAGCGGCATACGCATCGACCACGGCTGAGCCAGCCGGACCAGGGCGTCGTAGATCGAGGAGTCGCCGTGCGGGTGGTACGTACCCATGACGTCGCCGACGACGCGGGCGCACTTGTAGAAGCCCTTCTCGGGCCGGTAGCCGCCGTCGTACATCGCGTAGAGCACACGGCGGTGGACGGGCTTGAGACCGTCCCGTACGTCGGGCAGCGCACGCGAGACGATGACGGACATCGCGTAGTCGAGATACGAGCGCTGCATCTCCGTCTCGAGCCCGACGGGCTCGATCCGCAGAGTCTGCTCTTCTTCTTCAGTGATGGCGGGAGTGTTCTCGTCGGCCATTGCTGGTCAAGATCCTTTCGAAGCGGTCAGCTGAGACCGACTCAGATGTCGAGGAAGCGGACGTCCTTGGCGTTGCGCTGGATGAACGAGCGCCTCGCCTCGACGTCCTCGCCCATCAGCACGGAGAACAGGTCGTCGGCCTGTGCCGCGTCGTCCAGCGTGACCTGGCCGAGCACACGGTGGTCCACGTCCATCGTGGTGATGCGCAGCTCCTCGGCGTTCATCTCGCCGAGACCCTTGAAGCGCTGGATCGAGTCTTCCTTGATCCGCTTGCCGTTCTGCTTGCCGAGCTCGACGAGCGCGTCGCGCTCACGGTCCGAGTAGGCGTACTCGAAGTCGTCCCGGCCCCACTTGATCTTGTAGAGCGGCGGGCGCGAGAGATAGACGTGCCCGGCCTCGACCAGCGGCCGCATGAAGCGGAACAGGAAGGTCAGCAGCAGGGTGTTGATGTGCTGGCCGTCGACGTCGGCGTCCGCCATCAGAATGATCTTGTGATAGCGGAGCTTCTCGATGTCGAAGTCCTCGTGGACTCCGGTGCCGAAAGCCGAGATCAGCGCCTGGACCTCGGTGTTCTGCAGGATCTTGTCGATCCGTGCCTTCTCGACGTTCAGGATCTTGCCTCGGATGGGCAGGATCGCCTGGTACATCGGGTTACGGCCGGACTTCGCCGAACCACCGGCGGAGTCACCCTCGACGATGAAGATCTCGCACTTCGTCGGGTCGTTCGACTGGCAGTCGCTCAGCTTGCCCGGCAGCGACGCCGACTCCAGCAGGCCCTTGCGGCGGGTCAGGTCACGCGCCTTGCGGGCCGCGACACGCGCCGTCTGCGCCTGGATGGCCTTGCGGATGATGTCCGCGGCCTCGTTGGGGTTGCGGTCGAACCAGTCGGTGAGGTGCTCGTGCACGACCTTCTGGACGAAGGTCTTCGCCTCGGTGTTGCCCAGCTTGGTCTTGGTCTGGCCCTCGAACTGCGGCTCTCCCAGCTTGACCGAGATGATCGCGGTGAGACCCTCGCGGATGTCCTCGCCCGCCAGGTTGTCGTCCTTCTCCCGCAGGAACTTCTTCTCGCGCGCGTACCGGTTGACCAGACCTGTCATGGCCGCACGGAAGCCCTCCTCGTGCGTACCGCCTTCATGCGTGTGGATCGTGTTCGCGAAGGAGTACACACCCTCGGTGTACTGCGAGTTCCACTGCATGGCGATCTCGGCCGAGAGCAGACGCTCCTTGTCCTCGGCCTCGATGTCGATGACGGTCGGGTGGATCAGCTCGCCCTTGCGCGAGTTGAGGTACTTGACGAAGTCGACGATGCCGCCTTCGTAGTAGTACGCCACCGTGCGGGCGGGCGGCTCCTCGTCCGGCTCCTCGGGGGCGTCGGCACCAACGGTGGCCTTCGCCGACTCGCGCTCGTCCGTCAGCTTCAGGGTCAGGCCCTTGTTGAGGAAGGCCATCTCCTGGAAACGGCGGGAGAGCGTCTCGAAGGAGTAATCGGTCGTCTCGAAGATGTCCGCATCAGACCAGAAGGTGACCGTGGTGCCGGTCTCGTCGGTGGGCTCGTTCCGCGACAGCGGCGCGGTGGGCACACCGAGCTTGTAGTCCTGCGTCCAGCGGTAGCCGTCGCGCTTGACCTCTACGGAAACCCTGGACGACAGGGCGTTGACGACCGATACACCGACGCCGTGCAGTCCGCCGGAGACGGCGTAGCCGCCGCCGCCGAACTTGCCGCCCGCGTGCAGAACGGTCAGCACGACCTCGACGGCCGGCTTGCCCTCGGACGGGACGATGTCCACCGGGATACCGCGACCGTTGTCGATCACGCGCACGCCACCGTCGGCAAGGATCGTGACGTCGATGGTGTTCGCGTGCCCGGCGAGGGCCTCGTCGACGGAGTTGTCGACGACCTCGTACACAAGGTGGTGGAGTCCACGCTCACCGGTCGAGCCGATGTACATGCCGGGGCGCTTGCGGACCGCGTCCAGACCCTCGAGGACGGTGATCGCGCTGGCGTCGTACGAGGCTGTGACCTCGCCGTTGCCGCCGGCAGGAGTGGACGGAATGTTCTCGTTGGGGTTGCCGGAATCGGCCACGAAGCGCCCTTTCTGGCACAGCACAAGCCGTTCTCCGGGCAAGCGGGAGCGGCTGCGTCGTTCGACATGTTCCGCGAGTAGGCGGGATTACCCATCAGTCTACCGGTACCGCCGACCCGAATGGGGGTTTGCCGGTAGCTGAGTCCGCATGTGCCGCCCTGAACCACGTCGGTCCGACTCCCCATATCCGGGAAGGGGCTTCAGGAGGCTCACGCAGGCGTTGAGCGCTTCGGCCTGTCAACCACTGGCTACCGTGAGGGACACCTCACATGTCTCGTCCGGTTTCTCCCGCCTCGTCCTGCCCAGGGAAGCGGCGGGTTTGGCGGGGCGACGGCTGGGGGGAGAGCTCCGGGAACGAGCTCGGCGCTCAGGGGGGCGCACCGGGGCTGCTGCGGCGCGAAGCTGTCGCGACGGGCGCGGGGTGGGCCCCGGACACCGGGCGCGGCACGGGCCTGGCGGAAAGCGGGCACGTCGGGGCCACTGCCGCGGCGGTCCTGAGGGAGACCCCCGCCATCGGGCCGGGGAGCCTGGCCACACGCGGTACGGAGGACTGCTCACGGCACGAAGCCGCCGCGAAGGGCCCGAGCGACCACGAGCCCAGTGTCGGCGGGTGGGGCACGGAGCCCCCGGCACACAGGGGTACGGCGGGGCTGTCGCGGCGGGAAGCCGCCGCGACGGGTATGAAGGGCGACCCGCGGCATCCGGCGTTACCACGGCACGAAGCCGCCGCAGCAACGCGCAGCCCCGTGTTCTGGGACCCCAGCAGCCCCCGTTCGGGAAGGGGCGGGCAAAAGGGGCGGGCACGGGGGAGACGGATCCCCTCAGCCGTACGTGTCGCCCGGCCCCACACTCCCCGGCGCCCTCAACGGCCCATACCGCCGCGGCGGCCCACCCGGCCCCAGCACCTTGATCAGCTTTACGGTCCCCTGCCCCAGGTCCTCGTTCAGCCGCGCCACCAGCCGCGGCGCCAGCAACCGCAGCTGCGTCGCCCACGCCGTCGAGTCGCACTGCACGGTCAGCACACGCTCGTCCTCGTCGTACTTCTGCGGTACGCAGTGGTTCGCCAGGTCCGGGCCCACGATCTGCGGCCAGCGCCCCATCACGCCGCCCACCGCGGCCGGCGTCTCCCAGCCCCGCTCGGTGATCAGCCGGTTGATCGCCGCCCCGAGCGGCAGCGGATCACGCCCGTCCGCCCGCGCCCCCGACCTCAGCCCGCCGCCCCGCCTGGCCTGCTTCTTCTGCTGAGCCGCCGCCCCCTGCGCCTTCGCCTGTTCCTTCGCCGCGCGCAGCGCGACCCGCGCCAGGTCAACGCCCGACGACTCGGGCACCTTCGGCGACTCCGCAGGCTCCCCGGACCCCACCGGCCCTTCGCTCATACGCGCTCCACCTCCCCGTCGGCCACCGTGAACCGCGCCCCGGCCAGCACCCCCGGCACATCGTCGTCGACCGCCGCCGTCACCAGCACCTGCTCACCCGGAGCCACCAGTTCCGCGAGCCGCTCCCGACGCCGCGTGTCCAGCTCCGCGAAAACGTCATCCAGGACGAGCACCGGCTCATTGCCTTCGGCCCGCAGCAGCTCGTACGAAGCCAGCCGCAGCGCCAGCGCGTAGGACCAGGACTCGCCATGACTGGCGTACCCCTTCGCCGGCAGCGGCCCCAGCTTGAGCACCAGCTCATCGCGGTGCGGACCGACCAGCGTCACACCCCGCTCGATCTCCTGCTTGCGCACCTCCGCAAGCGCGCCGATCAACTGTGCGTACAGCTCGTCGCGACCGTGCGCACAGACCCCGCCGCCGGCAGAAGAGGAGGAACGGTACTCCAGCGCAACCGGCCCGCCCCCCGGTGCCAGCGCCTCGTACGCCTTGTCCGCCAGCGGCTGCATCGCGGCGATCAGATCGATCCGCTGTGCCAGCAGCTCCGCCCCCACCCGCGCCAGATGCTGGTCCCACACATCCAGCGTGGACAGATCCATCCCGCGTCCGCCGTGCCGTCGCGCCATCGCTGCCGACTTCAGCAGCGTGTTGCGCTGCTTGAGCACCCGCTCGTAGTCGGACCGCACCCCGGCCATCCGCGGCGACCGCGCCGTGACCAGCTCGTCGAGGAACCGTCGCCGCTCGCCCGGATCGCCCTTCACCAAAGACAGATCCTCCGGCGCGAACAGCACCGTCCGTACTATCCCCAGCACATCACGAGGTCTGACCTGTGAAGACCTGTTGATACGGGCTCGGTTCGCCTTCCCTGGGTTGAGCTCCAGCTCGATCAGCTGGGAACGCTCGCCCTGTGTGACGGCGGCCCGGATGACGGCGCGGTCGGCCCCCATCCGTACCAGAGGAGCGTCCGACGAGACCCGATGGCTGGCCAGCGTCGCGAGATAGCCGACCGCCTCGACGAGATTCGTCTTGCCCTGCCCGTTCGGCCCCACGAACGCGGTGACGCCCGGGTCGAGTGGGACCTCGACCCGGGCGTACGAGCGGAAGTCGGCCAGCGACAAATGCGTGACGTGCATGGATGTACGCCGACCTCCCCCGGCTCAGGGTTACTTGCTCTCCACCGCGTGGCCGCCAAACTGGTTGCGCAGCGCCGCGATCATCTTCATCTGCGGGGAGTCGTCCTGACGGGACGCGAACCGAGCGAACAGCGCCGCGGTGATCGCGGGCAGCGGCACGGCGTTGTCGATCGCGGCTTCCACAGTCCACCGGCCCTCGCCGGAGTCCTGTGCATAACCGCGCAGCTTCTCCAGGTGCTCGTCCTCGTCCAGCGCGTTGACCGCCAGGTCGAGCAGCCAGGAACGGATGACCGTGCCCGCCTGCCAGGAGCGGAATACCTCGCGTACGTCGGTGACGGAGTGGACCTTCTCCAGGAGCTCCCAGCCCTCGGCGTAGGCCTGCATCATGGCGTACTCGATGCCGTTGTGAACCATCTTGGCGAAGTGACCGGCGCCGACCTTGCCCGCGTGAACCGCGCCGAAGTCGCCCTCGGGCTTGAGCGCATCGAAGATCGGCTGAACCTTCGCGACGTGCTCGGCCTCGCCGCCGTACATCAGCGCATAGCCGTTCTCCAGGCCCCAGACCCCGCCGGAGACACCGCAGTCGACGAAGCCGATGCGCTTGATGCCCAGCTCGACCGCGTGCTTCTCGTCGTCCGTCCAGCGGGAGTTGCCGCCGTCCACCACCACGTCGCCCGGCTCGAGCAGATCGGCGAGCTCGTCGACGGTGGACTGGGTCGCGGCGCCGGCCGGGACCATCACCCACACGACCCGCGGGGCCTTCAGCTTGCCCACAAGCTCCTCGAGGCTGTGGACATCGGCGAGGTCCGGGTTGCGGTCGTAGCCGATGACAGTGTGGCCTGCGCGGCGGATGCGCTCGCGCATATTGCCGCCCATCTTGCCAAGGCCGACGAGACCGAGCTCCATCACAGATTCCTTAAGCGTTGTATGCCGATTCGTACCCGGCTTTGAGCCTACGCCCGGCCGGTACGCACGGCCCGACGGGCCTGCTCGGGTGGAAGCAGGCCCGTCGGGATCACACCGTCTCAGCCCGATCGGGAGGCTCAGCCGGACAGCCGGACGGGCATGATCAGGTACTTGTACGCCTCGTCGGCCTCGGCATCCACAGCCGGCTTGCCGCTCAGCAGCGCGGGCTTGGTCGAGGTGGTGAAGGACAGCTGGGCGGCCGGCGAGTCGATGGCGCTCAGACCGTCGAGCAGGAAGGTCGGGTTGAAGGCGATCGAGATGTCGTCGCCGTCGAGGTTCGCGTCGACACGCTCCACAGCCTGTGCATCGTCGCTGGAACCGGCTTCGAGGATCAGCACGCCCTGCTCGAAGCTGAGCCGCACCGGGGTGTTCCGCTCGGCGACGAGCGCCACACGCTTGACGGCCTCCACGAAGGGCGCGGTCTCGATGACAGCGATCGAGTTGAACTCAGTGGGGAAGAGGGTGCGGTACTTCGGCAGATCGCCTTCGAGCAGTCGGGTCGTGGTCCGTCGCCCGGCACCCTCGAAACCGATCAGCCCCTCGCCCGCACCCGAGCCGGAGAGCGCCAGAGTGACCGTGTCACCGCTGGTCAGCGCCTTGGCGGTGTCCAGCAGCGTCTTGGCGGGCACCAGCGCCACGGCGGACGCATCCGGGTTCTCCGGCTTCCACAGGAACTCGCGGACGGCGAAGCGGTAACGGTCGGTGGAGGCCAGCGTGACGCTGTCGCCCTCGATCTCGATACGCACGCCGGTGAGGACGGGAAGCGTGTCGTCGCGACCGGCCGCGATGGCCACCTGGGCGGCGGCGGAGGCGAAGACCTCACCGGGCACGGTGCCCGTCGCGGTCGGCATCTGCGGCAGCGCCGGGTACTCCTCCACCGGCAGCGTGTGGAGTGTGAATCGCGAGGAGCCGCAGACCACGGTCGCTCGTACACCGTCTGTGGAAATCTCCACCGGGCGGTTGGGGAGAGCGCGGCAGATGTCGGCAAGCAGTCGGCCGGAGACCAGAACGGTGCCGTCCTCATCCACCTCCGCCTCCACCGAGACACGGGCCGAGACCTCGTAGTCGAAGCTCGAGAAGCTGAGGGCACCGTCCTCCGCCTTCAGAAGAAGGCCCGCGAGTACGGGCGCCGGCGGACGGGCCGGAAGGCTGCGGGCCACCCAGGCCACCGCCTCCGCGAGTACATCGCGCTCCACCCGGATCTTCACCGGAACCGCCTCCTGCTGTTGCTCGCTCGCCCTGCTGGCCTTCGTCGTCGGCTGTGTCGCCGGGGACCAGTCTGACGTACGGCACCGACAGTCGGTGCGGGTCGGGGTCAAGTCGTCGCAAGAGGTGCTCGACGTTCCGGGCTGCAGTTGTGCACAGGGCCTTCTTCGAAGCGAATTTCCCGGTAACTCTAGGTGGGAGTAGTAGTAGGGCCTGTGGAAACCGTGGATAACGTCATCTGCGCAGGTCAGACCCGTTTTTTTGTCCACCGGTCCTGTGGGCGGAGCCGGTGGACAACCCGGCTCTTCTGTGGACGCCCGAAAGTTCTGCACATCCGATGCACAGCCTGAGGGGACTTCTCCCCAGCGCTGTCCCCAGCTTTACCCACGTTCCCCACAGCCCAACCGACCTCGTTGGTGTGACGCCTTTCACTCGACACGGTGAGACCTGCTGGTTCGTTGCCGAACAGTGGACAGGGGTGTGGAGAAGCTGTGGGCAACGCGGCATAGCCTGTGGGTCGCCGGTGGACAACATCGATCACGTCCTGTGGACGGTTTCTGCGTCCACAGCCTGTGGAACAGAGTTGGCCACAAATCCACAGCCGTCTGACCTGCCGTGATGAAGTCCCGGCAGTCGCCCCTGTGGATGCAATCTGGACAACTTCCCAGTCCCCAGGCTGTGGAGGGAAGATCCTCCCCAGATCTGTGGAGAACCCGCCCCGTGGCGGTGTATTCGAACACCGGACATCCGCGGAGCGGCTGCGGAACGCCGAAAGGGCGCCCCGGGATTTCGTCCCGGAGCGCCCTCGAAGGCCTCTTCAGCGATTGCTGTGCCGGCTCGTCAGCCGTTCTTGATGCGGTTGGTGAGCTCGGTGACCTGGTTGTAGATGGAGCGTCGCTCGGCCATCAGCGCACGGATCTTGCGGTCCGCGTGCATCACGGTCGTGTGGTCGCGGCCGCCGAACTGCGCACCGATCTTCGGCAGCGACAGGTCGGTGAGCTCACGGCAGAGGTACATGGCGATCTGGCGTGCCGTCACCAGCACCCGGCTGCGCGAGGATCCGCAGAGATCCTCCACCGTCAGACCGAAGTAGTCGGCGGTCGCCGCCATGATCGCACTCGCGGTGATCTCGGGGGCCGAGTCCTCCCCACCCGGGATCAAGTCCTTGAGGACGATCTCGGTGAGCCCGAGGTCCACCGGCTGCCGGTTGAGTGACGCGAACGCAGTCACCCGGATCAGCGCACCCTCCAGCTCGCGGATGTTGCGAGAGATCCGCGAGGCGATGAACTCCAGCACCTCCGGCGGAGCGTTGAGCTGCTCCTGTACCGCCTTCTTACGGAGGATGGCAATCCGCGTCTCCAGCTCCGGCGGTTGTACGTCGGTGGTCAGACCCCACTCGAAGCGGTTCCGAAGCCGGTCCTCCAGCGTCACCAGCTGCTTGGGCGGCCGGTCGGAGGAGAGCACGATCTGCTTGTTGGCGTTGTGGAGCGTATTGAACGTGTGGAAGAACTCCTCCTGCGTCGACTCCTTGCTCGCCAGGAACTGGATGTCGTCGACCAGCAGGATGTCCACATCGCGGTAGCGCTTGCGGAAGGTGTCACCCTTGCCGTCGCGGATCGAGTTGATGAACTCGTTCGTGAACTCCTCGGAGCTGACATACCGCACCCGCGTGCCGGGGTAGAGGCTGCGCGCGTAGTGCCCGATGGCATGCAGCAGGTGGGTCTTGCCGAGTCCCGACTCCCCATAGATGAAGAGGGGGTTGTACGCCTTGGCCGGCGCCTCGGCGACCGCGACGGCCGCGGCGTGCGCGAACCGGTTGGACGCACCGATGACGAAGGTGTCGAAGAGGTACTTCGGGTTGAGGCGGGCATGCGGCTCGCCGGGACGGGGCGCCGGCGACGGCTGCGCGCCCAGCGGTCCGGGCGCTCCTCCAGGAGCGCCGCGGTGCGGGGCCCGGCGCTCAGGCAGCTCGTGCCGCTCCGGTCGCTGCTGCTGGTGCTGCTCGTACTGCTGGCGGTCGGGCGGTTGCGGCTGCCGGTAGTCGTGCTGCGGCTGGCGCGGCCGGGCGGTCGCGTACGGCTCGCGCCATTGCTCCGCGGACGGCTCGCGGTCCTGGAAGCCGCCGAGACGCGGCTGCTGCCAGGACAGGTCCTCCTGGGTACGCGGCCAGGCGCCGGGTTCCGGTCGCTGCTGCTGGTGCTGCTGGTATTCGGGGTAGGCAGGGCGGACGGTGGGCAGTCCGTCGTCACCGGTCCGGTGCCCGTACCCCTCGTAAGGGTCGTTCTGGCGGGGTTCGTCGTGCTGCGGTCCCTGGTAGCGGGGCGCCTGCTGCTGTTGCGCCGGCGTCTGGGGGGCCGGGGGCTCGCCCACCGAGTCGTCGACGGTGATGGCGATTCGGATCGGACGGCCGCACTCACGGCTGAGGGTCTCGCTGATCAATGGGGCGAGCCGGCCTTCGAGGACGCGCTTGCCCCATTCATTGGGAACGGCGAGAAGAGCGGTGTCGGCCACCAGCGCGAGGGGCTGGCAGCGCTCGATCCACTGCTTGTCCTTGGGCTCGATGCCCTGCTGGCCCTCCGCGAGGAGCTGCTCCAGCACTCGTGGCCACACTGCGGCAAGATCGGCAGGTACGTCAGCCACAAGGCACGCTCTCTCACAGGTCCCTTCCCACGAATGTGTGGTTCTCGGGACGGGATGGGAAGACAGGCAGGAAAGGAATCGGAGTTCAGCCACGGTAGTCAGGCCGAGCCGCGCGGTACAAGTTGTTGTCCACAGCCTGTGCATAGTGGACCCCGTCACGGGGCTGGTTTGACCGGATGGCGTAGCCGCGCGTACCGTGACCAGGTCGAGTTGTCGATGGCTGCTGCCGCCTGCCTCCGATGGGCAAAGATCACGGTCTGTGATCGTGAAGCGGTGCACTCGGGCGTATACGCGAGCTACTCGTGGGCGCACGGTGACAGCCAGGCGATGTCCCGCCATCTACGAATCATTTCTGGAGCCCCCGAGTGAGCAAGCGCACCTTCCAGCCGAACAACCGTCGTCGTGCCAAGACCCACGGCTTCCGTCTGCGCATGCGTACCCGTGCCGGCCGCGCGATTCTTGCGAACCGCCGTGGCAAGGGTCGCGCCAGCCTGTCCGCCTGATCGCTTACAGGTCATGACGTGCTGCCTACCGAGAATCGGCTGAGGCGGCGCGAGGACTTCGCGACCGCGGTACGCCGGGGACGCAGGGCCGGTCGCCCGCTCCTCGTCGTCCATCTACACAGCGGTGCAACGGACCCGCACGCGCCTGGGGAGAGCGCTCCCCCGACGTGTGCGGGTTTCGTCGTGAGCAAGGCCGTGGGCGGCGCAGTCGTACGCAACAAGGTCAAGCGGAGACTGCGCCACCTGATACGGGAACGGCTCCCCGAGCTGCCCCCCGGTAGCCTGGTGGTCGTACGGGCGCTGCCCGGTGCGGGCGACGCCGCTTATGAACAGCTGGCCCGAGACCTGGATGCCGCCCTCCAGCGGCTGCTGGGAGGGGGCGCGCGATGAAGTACCCGCTGCTGGCTCTGATCAAGTTGTACCAGTGGACGATCAGCCCGCTGCTGGGCCCTGTCTGCAGGTACTACCCGTCGTGTTCTCACTACGGATATACAGCCATCGACCGGCATGGCGCGATCAAGGGCACAGTGCTGACCGCCTGGCGCATCCTGCGATGCAATCCATGGTCGCCGGGTGGCGTGGACCATGTGCCGCCGCGCAAGCATCCGCGTTGGCACGAACTGCTGCGTGATGCCTTGCGTGGCAGCAAGGGCGGGCACTCCGCCGCCGATGTGCCTCCCCGGGAGTCGGCCCCCGAACCCCCGAGTCCGGCAGCAGAGACCTCG
Organism: Streptomyces sp. NBC_01750; assembly: GCF_035918095.1. Lineage (NCBI taxonomy): Bacteria > Bacillati > Actinomycetota > Actinomycetes > Kitasatosporales > Streptomycetaceae > Streptomyces > Streptomyces sp. NBC_01750. The sequence goes on along the minus strand of NZ_CP109137.1, from coordinate 4,506,325 downwards.
CCAAATGCTCAAGGAGCCTGATTAGTGGACACGATTGCCAGTCTCTTCAGCTTTATCACCACACCTGTTTCGTGGGTCATCGTCCAGTTCCACACCGTCTACGGGGCGATCTTCGGCCCTAACACGGGCTGGGCCTGGGGACTGTCCATCGTGTCGCTGGTGATCCTCATCCGGATCTGTCTGATCCCGCTCTTTGTGAAGCAGATCAAGTCGACCCGGAACATGCAGGCGCTCCAGCCGAAGATGAAGGCGATCCAGGAGCGCTACAAGAGCGACAAGCAGCGTCAGTCCGAAGAGATGATGAAGCTGTACAAGGAGACGGGCACCAACCCGCTCTCCTCGTGTCTTCCGATCCTCGCGCAGTCGCCGTTCTTCTTCGCTCTGTACCACGTGCTCTCCAGCATCGCCTCGGGCAAGACCATCGGCGTCATCAATGAGTCGCTGCTGGACAGTGCGCGCCAGGCACACATCTTCGGTGCCCCGCTTGCGTCGAAGTTCACGGACAGTACGTCGGAGGTTGCTGCCCTCGGTGCCTCGCTGACCGATGTGCGCATTGTCACCGCGGTCATGATCATCATGATGTCGGCGTCGCAGTTCTACACGCAGCGCCAGCTGATGCAGAAGAACGTCGACCTGACGGTCAAGACGCCGTACATGCAGCAGCAGAAGATGCTGATGTACATCTTCCCGGTCATCTTTGCCGTGATGGGTATCAACTTCCCCGTCGGTGTCCTCATCTACTGGCTGACCACCAACGTGTGGACCATGGGCCAGCAGATGTTCGTGATCAACCAGAACCCGACGCCGGGCAGCAAGGCTCAGGACCACTACCTGCAGCGTCTGCTGAAGGGCGTGACCGTTCACAGCGAGGTCAAGTCGCGGCGGAAGCGGAACGTGATCCAGGCGATCGTGGCCAAGGGCCCGGACCGCAACGAGAACGAGCGCCGGTTCATCTCTGGGCTTGCCAAGGCGGGCTTCGCCGCTCAGGCGGACGGCACGGTGACCAAGAGCGACGTCGCAGTGGCCGAGGCCGAGGGCGGCGCCGCTCAGAGGCGGCAGCAGCCCAAGCGCCAGACCAAGGCGAAGCGTCAGTCCGCCGCTGCCCAGCCGGGCGCGGCGAAGGACACTGATGCTGATGCCGCCGAATCGGCTTCGAAGCCTTCGCTGCAGAAGGACACCCCGCAGGACGCCAAGCCGGGCAAGCCCGCCTCAGGCTCCGCACGCCAGCAGCCCAAGTCCGGACAGCGCAAGGGCCAGCAGCGGCCCAAGCACCCGTCGTCCAAGAAGTAAGCAAGAAGGAGTCCATCCGTGACGGAAGGCACCATCTCCGCCCCCGCCGAGAGTGGCGACACCCTGACCCGCCTCGAGCAGGAAGGGGAGATCGCGGCCGACTACCTCGAGGGTCTGCTCGACATCGCCGATCTTGACGGCGACATCGACATGGACGTCGAGGCGGACCGGGCAGCGGTCTCGATCATCAGCGACCGGGGCAGCCGGGATCTGCAGAAGCTCGTGGGCCGCGACGGCGAGGTCCTGGAGGCTCTCCAGGAGCTGACGCGGCTCGCTGTGCACCGGGAGACCGGGGACCGGAGCCGGCTGATGCTGGATATCGCGGGCTTCCGGGCCCAGAAGCGCACGGAGCTCGCCGAGCTGGGCGCGAAGGCGGCCGACGAGGTGAAGAGCACCGGTGAGCCGGTGAAGCTGAACCCGATGACGCCGTTCGAGCGCAAGGTTGTGCATGACGCGGTCGCCGCCGCGGGTCTGCGCAGTGAGTCCGAGGGCGAGGAGCCGCAGCGCTTCGTCGTCGTACTCCCGGCCTGACCTCGATCGTTTCCTCGGCCCCGTCTGTTCGCAGGCGGGGCCGATCTTTGTCAGCCTGATAGTCAGCCATCACAGTCCACATCGCGACAGTGCGGTACGGAAGGACGGTTCCCGTGACGGAGGAAGTAGAGCTTCCCCAGGCGCCCGAAGAGGCGCGGACGGTATTCGGAGAAGTCTTCCCGGAGGCCGTGCGGTACGCGGAGCTGCTCGCTGACGCGGGAGTGAGGCGCGGCCTGATCGGTCCCCGTGAGGTGCCGCGACTGTGGGAGCGACATCTGCTGAACTGTGCGGTGCTCTCGGAGGTAGTGCCCGCGGGCGTCACGGTCTGCGATGTCGGTTCGGGGGCGGGCCTCCCGGGCATTCCGCTGGCGCTGGTACGGCCGGACTTGAAGATCACGCTCCTCGAACCGCTGCTGCGGCGGACGAACTTCCTCCAGGAAGTGGTCGAACTGCTCGGTTTGGACCATGTGACCGTCGTCCGGGGCCGAGCCGAGGAGGTGCTCGGCAAGCTGCCTCCCGTGCATGTGGTGACGGCGCGCGCTGTGGCGCCGCTGGACCGGCTGGCGGGTTGGGGAGTGCCTTTGCTGCGCCCGTACGGAGAGATGCTGGCACTTAAGGGCGACACCGCAGAGGCGGAACTCCAGGGGGCCCGTGCTGCACTGAGCAAGCTCGGTGTGGTGGAGACCTCAGTGCTGCATGTCGGCGAGGGGATCGTCGACCCGCTCTCCACCGTGGTGCGTGTGGAAGTTGGAGAGAGTCCCGGCGGAGTGCGCTTCGCGGCGAAGCGGGCCAAGGCTGCCCGGACCAGTCGTACCCGGCGGCGTCGCTGATCCGTACAGTCCGTACTGTCTATCAGCGATGCTCCATACAAGCTGCCATACGTACGCATTTCGGAGTGTCGTGCGGCTGTAGTCCCGCGGCGAGTGCATCGTGTTTCACGTGAAACGTCGCTCACTGCTGCAGGGAATCATCAGCCGCGGCCGTGCTGCCGCCCCGATGCGGGACCGGAAGCCCCTCTTGAGGGCTACGGAATTGTCCACAGAGGTGGATTCCTCCACAGAACCAGGGGCCTCGCTGGTTCACGACCCCGAAAGCATGGCAGGCTCTGCTCATTGCGAGCCTGAAGTCGAGGAGAGTGAATCCTTGCGGTCCGACGCCAACATCGCGGGACCGATGACCGATCCGGTCCCCGGTCCCCGTACCGAGTCATCGGGGGAGGATGTTTCACGTGAAACACCGCCCCCGATGGACGACACCCCCATCGGCCGTGCTGCCCAGCTGGCCGTGGAGGCGCTGGGGCGTGCCGGTGAGGGTCTGCCCCGACCTGAGCACACACGCGTCATGGTGGTCGCCAATCAGAAGGGCGGCGTGGGCAAGACCACTACTACGGTCAACCTCGCCGCCTCGCTGGCGCTGCATGGCGCGCGCGTTCTGGTAGTGGATCTGGATCCACAGGGCAACGCCTCCACGGCGCTGGGGATCGATCACCACGCCGAAGTCCCCTCGATCTATGACGTCCTGGTGGAGAGCAGACCGCTCTCCGAGGTGGTCCAACCGGTCCCGGACGTCGAAGGTCTCTTCTGCGCCCCCGCCACCATCGATCTCGCCGGTGCGGAGATCGAGCTGGTGTCGCTGGTGGCGCGGGAGAGCCGACTGCAGCGGGCGATCCAGGCCTATGAGCAGCCCTTGGACTACATCCTCATCGACTGCCCGCCGTCGCTCGGTCTGCTGACCGTCAATGCCCTGGTTGCCGGCGCTGAGGTCCTGATCCCCATCCAGTGCGAGTACTACGCACTGGAGGGTCTGGGTCAGCTGCTGCGGAACGTGGATCTGGTGCGCGGTCATCTCAACCCGGACCTGCATGTCTCGACGATCCTTCTCACCATGTACGACGGCAGGACCCGGCTCGCTTCCCAGGTGGCCGACGAAGTGCGCAGCCACTTCGGCAACGAGGTGCTGCGGACGAGCATCCCGCGCTCGGTGCGGATCTCGGAGGCGCCTAGCTATGGACAGACGGTGCTGACCTACGATCCGGGTTCCAGTGGATCCCTGTCGTATCTTGAGGCGGCCCGTGAGATCGCGCTGCGGGGGGTCGGGATCCACTACGACCCGCAGCATGCCCAGGTGGGCAGCCAGAACAGCCAGCAGAACATGTCGGAGGGGATCCAGTGAGCGAGCGACGTAGAGGATTGGGGCGTGGGCTGGGTGCGCTGATCCCTGCCGCTCCCCAGGAGAAGACGGTGCCCCCTTCCGGGGCCTCGAATCCTCCGGGAGCGGCTCCGGTGCTGACCGCGGAACGTGGTGTGGCGGCGGCGAAGGTGACCACACTGCCCAACGCTTCCCCTCCGCCGGAGGCGATCACGCCTGCGCCCGAACCGGAGGCTGTACCGCAGCCAGTGGAGCCGGCCGGCGCACACTTCGCCGAGTTGCCGATCGACACCATCACGCCCAACCCGCGCCAGCCGCGTGAAGTGTTCGACGAGGACGCTCTTGCGGAGCTGGTCACCTCCATCAAGGAAGTGGGGCTTCTCCAGCCCGTTGTCGTGAGGCAGTCGGGGCCCGAGCGCTATGAGCTCATCATGGGCGAGCGCCGGTGGCGGGCCTGCCGCGAGGCGGGTCTCGAGAGAATTCCTGCGATCGTCCGGCACACGGACGACGAGAAGCTCCTTCTGGACGCACTGCTCGAGAACCTGCACCGTGCCCAACTGAACCCGCTGGAGGAGGCTGCCGCCTACGACCAGCTCCTCAAGGACTTCAACTGCACGCACGATCAGCTGGCCGACCGGATCGGACGCTCACGTCCGCAGGTGTCCAACACGCTGCGTCTGTTGCGCCTCTCGCCTCCCGTTCAGCGCAGGGTCGCCGCGGGAGTGCTGTCGGCCGGTCATGCGCGGGCGCTGCTCTCGGTGGAGGACTCCGAGGAGCAGGACCGGCTTGCGCACCGGATCGTCGCCGAGGGGCTCTCGGTGCGTGCGGTCGAAGAGATCGTGACCCTGATCAACTCGAACCCCAAGAGCACGTCCAAGCCGAAGAGTCCGCGGGCCGGTGCCCGTCTGTCGCCGGCGCTCACCGACCTGGCTTCACGGCTCTCGGACCGGTTCGAGACCCGAGTGAAGGTCGACCTCGGCCAGAAGAAGGGCAAGATCGTTGTCGAGTTCGCGTCGATAGACGATCTGGAGCGGATCCTCGGCACCCTTGCCCCAGGCGAGGGACGAGTCCTGGAGCAGGGACTCGACGAGGAGCCCGCTGAGGACGACGAGGGCTGAGGCCTTCCGCAGTACCGCCAGGGGCGGGCCGTGTCCGATGGTTGGAGAACACGGTCTGCCCTTTGCCGTCGCGCGGTACCCGTGCCGGGGCTGGGTGGATACGATGCGTTCTGGTATAGCGCATCCACCTTGATCCACCTCAGAGGGAGGGCGGGGGCTATGCGATCGGTGAGCCGCAGCCAGTTGGTGACAGCCGGCTTGGGCCTGGGGGCAGTGGGCGGGTTTGTCAGCAGCCTGCTCTGCGAGAGGAGCGCGCTGGCAGCCGCTCGTAGCGCGGCAGGCGAGGGAAGTGAGGAATGGCCTTCATGGGGCGTCGGCTCGCACCACTCACGCTGGACAACCTTTCGGACCTTCCCAAGCGGTGTCGTGCGTGTGTCTTCTGGGAGCTTGATCCAGTCAGTGGAGAAGCCGCGGTAAAGGCGGGAACTCCAGGCCTGGAGAAAGAGGCCTGGATCTCGGCTGTGCTGCTCGAGTGGGGATCCTGCGGCAGGGTCGTCTACGTTGACGAGGTACCTGTCGGCTTCGTTCTCTACGCGCCTCCGGCGTATGTGCCGCGCTCCACCGCGTTTCCGACGAGCCCTGTTTCACCGGACGCCGTGCAGCTGATGACTGCCTGGATCATGCCGGGGTATCAGGGGCAGGGGCTGGGGCGGGTGATGGTGCAGACCGTCGCCAAGGATCTACTGCGGCGTGGCTTCCGGGCGATCGAGGCGTTCGGTGATGCCCGCTGGAAGGAGCCAGCCTGTGTGCTGCCCGCCGACCATCTGCTGGCCGTGGGCTTCAAGACCGTGCGTCCCCATCCCACCTACCCCCGGTTGAGGCTGGAACTGCGGACCACGCTCTCCTGGAAGGAAGACGTGGAGTTGGCGTTGGACCGGCTGCTCGGCGCTGTTCAGAAGGAGCCGGTGCTCCGGCCGTTGTGAGTATGAACGCGAGAATGGGCTCATCCCTCACGGGGATGAGCCCATTCGTGTTTCACGTGAAACAGCGGCGCGGCACTACTCGCCGATGAAGCCCTCGAGGTCGCGGACGATCGCGGCTTTCGGCTTCGCACCGACGATCGTCTTGGCAACCTCGCCGTTCTGGTAGACGTTCAGCGTAGGGATGGACATGACCCCGTACTTGGCAGCGGTGGCCGGGTTCTCGTCGATGTTGAGCTTCACGATCTCGATCTTGTCGCCGTGCTCGGCTGCGATGGCCTCGAGGGACGGCGCAATCTGGCGGCAGGGGCCGCACCAGGCAGCCCAGAAGTCGACCAGTACGGGCTTGTCGCTCTTGAGGACATCCTCTTCGAAGGTCTCATCGGTCACGTTCTTCAGGGCGCCGGCCACGGCGGCCTCCTTACATCATTGCGGGAGTGTGAGGGGGATGGTGCAGGGGGCGGGGTCAGACCGCGGAAGTCTTCTCCGGCTCGGCGGCGTTCTCGCCGTCGGAGAGCGCAGAGAGGAAGCGCTCAGCGTCGAGGGCGGCGGAACAGCCTGTGCCGGCTGCGGTGATGGCCTGACGGTAGGTGTGGTCGACGACATCACCCGCTCCGAAGACACCGGTCAGGTTGGTACGCGTCGACGGCGCCTCGACCTGCAGGTAGCCCTCGTCATCCAGCTCGAGCTGGCCCTTGAAGAGCTCGGTGCGCGGGTCGTGGCCCACGGCGATGAACAGTCCTGTCACAGGAAGTTCAGAGGTCTCGGCGGTCTTGGTGTTGCGCAGGGTCAGACCGGAGAGCTTCTGCTCGCCGTGGATCGTAGCGACCTCGCTGTCCCAGGCGAAGGAGATCTTCGGGTCGGCGAAGGCGCGGTCCTGCATGGCCTTGGAGGCGCGCAGGGTGTCGCGGCGGTGGACGATGGTGACGGACTTGGCGAAGCGGGAGAGGAAGGTGGCCTCCTCCATCGCGGTGTCACCGCCGCCGATCACGGCGATGTCCTGGTCCTTGAAGAAGAAGCCGTCACAGGTCGCGCACCACGAGACGCCGCGTCCGGAGAGCGCGTCCTCGTTCGGCAGACCGAGCTTGCGGTGCTGCGAACCTGTGGTGACGATCACGGACTTGGCACGGTGAACGGTGCCTGCCGTGTCAGTGACGGTCTTGATCTCGCCCGTGAGGTCGACGGAGATGACATCGTCCGGGACCAGCTCGGCACCGAAGCGCTCAGCCTGTGCGCGCATGTTGTCCATCAGGTCCGGGCCCACGATGCCGTCGCGGAAGCCGGGGAAGTTCTCCACCTCCGTCGTGTTCATCAGTGCACCGCCGGCGGTGACGGCCCCCTCGAACACCAGCGGCTGCAGCGATGCGCGCGCGGTGTACAGCGCGGCCGTGTAGCCGGCGGGCCCGGAGCCAATGATGATCACGTTACGGACGTCGCTCACGGGTTGTTTCCTCGTTTCTGCGGACTGCCTGCTGCCTACGGGGGCCGGTTCAATGACTCTCACCCCACCCAACGGATCCTACGGGGCTTGCATTCCCGGTACGTCCGAGTGGCGCAGAGGGGTGTGTCAGCGGCGAGGGTAGGTGTTCGTCAGCAGCAGCTTGCCAGTCGGCGCGGGGGCGGTGTCGACGCAGGCGGCGTCGATCACATATGCCTGGACCCGACCGCTGTCCGTGGGGTGCGGCAGCACCACGAGGTAGGCATTACTGCCCCTGTACCGACCCCGCTCGAAGGCGATCGGAGTGTCAGTCCGGCCGGTGCCCTTCTGGATGCAGGGCGGCACACCCACTCCCGGCTTGCGCTTGGGCGAGACGGGGGTGGACTCGGTGTCGAGAGACGGCCCTTTCTCTATTCTGGGCTCCCCCTGACGGGGGCTGGTGGCGACCAGAGCCTTCACGCGGCCCTGGAGTCCGGACTCGGAGAAGTCGTGGGTGCCACCGGCAGCGGAGCTGACGCTTGCCTCCTTCTTCGCGGAGTCTGCGCTGTTGTCGCCGGTGGACTGCAGGGACTGGAAGAGCAGGACGCTGACGCCTACTGCGGCCGCGCTGAAGACGGCACCGAGGACGGCTGTGCGGCGCCGCCGCCTTGTCTGGCGGCTGCGGCCGGGACCGGTGGCAGCGCGAGGGCGGCCCGCCGGCCGGTCGGCCGACGTGATGTCCGTCTGCTGAGCGACGGGTGCTGTTTCACGTGAAACATCTGCGGACTCTTCGGGCGCTGTGGCGTCCAGAAGAGCCTCGGCGGCCAGAGCGGCGTCGATACGGCCGGCGATGTCGGCGGGCATCCGTTGCGCTCCGGGGAGCGTGCCGAGCAGCCCACGGATCTCCTCGAGCGATGTACGTACATCCGCGCATAGGGGACACCCGTCAAGATGCTGTCGCACATCGGCCGTACGCTCCGGCGAGAGAAGACCTTCGGTGAGGTCGGAGATCTCCGAGACGTCAGGGTGCTGAGCCGTGTCGGCTGTGGATGTCACGCGCGCCCACCTCCGCCCTTCACAGCTGCAGGGTCATTCGGCCCTGCGTCCCTTTGTCCCGACGCCGGTGGGACGGATGTCCCCGGCGTCCGGTTCCTTCCCATGCTGACCTCGGTGTTATCCCCGGTATCGCTCCGCAGATGAGTGAGCATGGGCAACAGCCGCGCCCGCCCACGCGCGCAGCGGCTCTTGACGGTCCCGGTGGGCACATCGAGGACGCGGGCCGCCTCCGCGACGGGGTAGCCCTGCATATCGACCAGTACCAGCGCGGCCCGCTGATCGACGGGAAGCTTCGCCAGCGCGGCCACTAGTTCGCGGTGGACATCCTTACGCTCGACCGGAGCCTCGGCGGATTCATGAGGCTCAAGTAGCTGCTCCAGCCTTTCGGTGTCGTCGACGGGGGAGGTCTTCCGCGAGGCAGCCTTGCGGGCCCGGTCGAGACAGGCGTTCACGGTGATGCGATGGAGCCAGGTAGTGACGGCGGACTGGCCGCGGAAGGTATGGGCGGCCCGGAAGGCGGAGACAAGAGCGTCCTGGACCGCGTCCGCAGCCTCTTCACGATCGCCCAGGGTGCGCAGGGCGACGGCCCAGAGCCTGTCACGGTGGCGCCGTACCAGCTCACCGAAGGCATCCGGGTCCCCCGCGACGTGGCGTGCCAGAAGGTCCTGGTCGCTTGTGTCGCCGAGTGTCGCGTCGTCCAACGGTGAGCCCCCTCCCCTGATGCCGTCAGCTGGTGATCTTGATCTCCGAGACCTTGCCCCGGAAGTTGCCCTCGCCGCTCTGCGGCAGTTTGGTCAGCCAGACCAGAACGTACCGTGCCCGCACCGGCTCGCCGGGCTTGAGGGACACATTCGAACCGGATCCGTTGGCGACCTTCTTGAAGCCGTCGAGGGTTGTCGGTTCGGACGAGGCATCTTCGGACGCTGCCCGCAGCTCCACGGAGGTGTCTCCGCCGAGGAACGAGACGTCCACGGTGCCGACCTGCTGGACCTTGCCGAGATCGAGAATGATGCCGACGCCCGGCTTCAGCCGTCCGAAGTCCCCGCTCTGGAAGTAGCCGTCGGTGGTCCAGTACGTCGCAGGGTTGCCGTCGTAGCTGTCTTTTATCCCGGCCGGTTTCTCGGAATGGTCCCCGAACGGGTCGAAGTCACGGGCACCGGCGATGGCGACCGGCTTGCCGGAAGCGGGCGCCGCGTTCTTTTCGCCGCTGTCCGTCTGCGAGTTGCCCGGATCGCCGCGGTCCTTGTCGCGGTCGATCAGCTTGTCCGCCACCTGCCAGCTGCCCAGCCCCAGCGCGGCGATGAGAAGCGCGGCCACGGTCCACTTGAGGACCTTGCCGGTGCGGCTCTGGAGCGGTGCCGGAGGGGCGGGAACCGGCTGGGCAGTGTTTGTGCCCGGGCGGGACGCAGGACGGGCGTAGTTGCCCTGCTGGTAGGTCGTGCGCTGGTACTCCGGTGGTGAGGCGAACGCGGGCTCCGGCGGGCGGATGCGTGGCATCGCCGCCACGGCCTTGGCCAGCTCGTCGGGCGTGGTGCACGGCGGCTCCTGGCGGGAGGCGGTGGCACCGTCGTTGACCAGGGCCCGCATGGCGAGTTCCGAGAGACCGCGGTGAACGCCGGCCCGCACCTGGTCGGGGGCGAGCAGCCCCACGCCCTTGGGCAGCCCGGAGAGGCCGTACGCGTCGTTCTCGTACGGCCACCGATGCGTCAGTGCCGCGTAGAGAAGCGCACCGATCGCCTCGGTGTCGGCGCGCTGTGGCCCCTCGGCGGTGATTCCGCGCAGAGCGGCGTTCACCGCGAGGCCGCGGATCCGGTACTGCCCGGTGGAGCTCCGCAGCACCGCGCCCGGGGTGAGCCTGAGGTGGGCAAGGCCCTCACGGTGCGCCGCGGCCATGGCCTGGGAGAGCTGGTCGACCAGCTGGTACGCGTCGTGAGGCTCCATGGGGCCCATGGCGAGCAGAGCCGTCAGCTCGGTCGCGTCCGGAATCCACTCGTGGACGACGTAGACGAGGTCGTTCTCTTCGACGGCGTCCAGGACCTGTACGAAACGAGGGTCGCCGAGGAGCGCGGAGGAGCGGGCCGCCGCGAGCACGGAGCGCGCCCTCGGGTGATCGGCCGGGAGTAGATGCACCCCTACCGCACGACGCAACTTCTCGTCGACAGCACGCCAGCTGCTGAATCCGTCCAGACGGGTGACGCACTCCTCGAGGCGGTAGCGTCTGGCGAGCTTGTGGCCACTGTGCAGTTCGGGTGCCGCGATGGCGGGTTCGGTGTCCTGCCGTTCGCTGCCCGTGTCCGGTGCGGTCTTCTCCGCCGAGTTCTGGGATTCCGCCGCCCCGTCGGTCGTGGCCTTGTCCGCCTGCGCGGTCAGCGGTTCGTCTCCGCTGTTCTCGGCCACGTCGACGGCAGCCGTGCTACGTTCCGCCACCGTCGCTCCTGCCTCCCCATCCGTTGCGCCCTATCCAACAGCCATGCCAATTGTGCCCACAGTCGGCCGCTATGCACGACACACGGCGGCCGACGATGGTTGTGCGGTACTCGCTGCCCTAGCGTCCGAGGCGTCCACGGACCATGCCTACCAGGGCGTTGAGCTCGTCGATGCGCATCCGCTTCGCGGCGACGAAGAAGACGCCAAGCAGCATGATCCCGCCGGCGACCAGCGCGACGAGTGAGCCTCCGGCGCCGTTGCCGAGGGCCTTCATGATGAAGAAGGCGACCGCGCCGCCGGTGATCGCCGCCGGGACGGAGGCCATGCCGAGCCGGGTGTACGTACGCATGATGCGGGAGCCGTCCAGGTCGCCGCCCAGCCGGTTCTTCAGCCGACGCCAGGCAACGCCCACGCCCACGGCGTAGGCGAGCCCGTACGAGGCGCCCATACCCACAACCGCCCACTGGGGCGCCAGGACCACGTAACAGAGCGCGGAGGCGGCTGCATTGACCCCGGCGACGATGACGGTGTTGTAGAAGGGCGTGCGGGTGTCCTCGTACGCGTAGAAGCCGCGCAGTACGACGTACTGCACGGAGAACGGGATGAGGCCGAGACCGAACGCCATGAGGATGAAGCCCATCCCCCGGGCAGACTCCAGGCCGCTGGAGGCGAACAGAAGCGTGGACATCGGGACGCCGAGGGCGAGGAATGCGAACGCGACCGGGACGATGGCGACCGCAGAGTTCCGCAGGCCCTGCGAGATGTCGTCGCGCACGGCCCCCGGGTCGTTGTCGTGGGCGGCGCGGGAGATGCGGGGCAGCAGGGCGGCCATCACCGAAACGGTGATGATGGCCTGCGGCATGCCCCAGATCAGCTGGGCGTTGGTGTAGGCGAGGATACCGGCGCCCGACCTTCCGGAAGCCTCACCGGCGGCGGTGGCGAGCTGGGTAACGACCAGCACACCCGCCTGGTTGGCAAGAACGAACAGCACGGTCCACTTGGCCAGCTTGACCGTCTTGCCGAGCCCGTGGCCCTTCCAGTCGAAGCGGGGACGGAAGCGGAACCCTGTCTCGCGCAGATACGGGATCATCGACAGGGCCTGGACGACGAGACCGAGCAGGGTCCCGATGCCCAGCAGCCGGACACCCTCCGGCGGGATCGTCTGGACACCCATCTGGGATTCGGCAGAGGTGCCGTAGACCCAGATGAACAGGCCAAATGTGGCGATCATGACGATGTTGTTGAGGACCGGAGTCCACATCATCGCGCCGAACTTCCCACGTGCGTTGAGGATCTGGCCCATCACCACGTGCACGCCCATGAAGAATATCGTGGGCAGGCAGTACCGGGCGAAGGTCACAGCGACGCTGTTGGCCGCCGGTCTGCTGGCGATGGTGTCCGACATCAGATGGATGAGCAGCGGTGCCGCGAATACCGCGATGGCGACGATGATTCCGAGCGCCACCATGACGAGGGTGAGCAGACGGTTGGCATAAGCCTCGCCGCCGTCCTCGTCGTTCTTCATCGAGCGCACCAGCTGCGGCACGAAGACGGAGTTGAGGCCGCCTCCAACGGTGAGGATGTAGATCATCGTCGGCAGGGTGTACGCCACGGTGTAGGTGTCACCGAGCAGTGAGGCGCCCAGCGCAGCGGTGATAACCAGGCTGCGTACGAAGCCGGTGAGTCGGGAGACCAGGGTGCCCGCCGCCATCACCGCGCTGGACTTCATCAGGCCGGAGACCCGGCCGCTCGCCTTCTTGGGGGCGGGCGTCGCCGGGATCGGCTCGGAATCGGGCGAGGGCTGACCCGAGGCCTGCTGGTCCCGGAAAAGGTGCGCGAACGCGTCAGGCTCCGGTTCCTCCTCGACTGCCCGGGTGACCAAATCGTCCACGCCCGTGAACTGGGTGGTGCCGGCGTTCTCCCCGTACGGCAGATGACGCGACGGTCCGGCGGGCTCGGGCGGCGGGGTCTGCGCCCAGACACGGGGGTCCGGGGCATGCTGCGGAGTCGGCGGCTGCTGGTACAGCGCCTGCGGCTCCGGATACGTGCCCGGAGCCGGCGGCGGGTGCGAGGCGCGGTCGTAGAGCGCCTCCGCCACCGGGTCCTGGGCGGACAGATCCTGCGCCTGGTACGGATCACGGGCGTAGGCGTCCTGGACGTACGGGTCCTGTGTGTACGGGTCCGGGGCAGGCTGCGGCGGCGGAGCAGGAACCTGGTCTACCGGGTCTCCGCCCGCGCCCTGACCGCGGTCACCGTCGTACGGCGCGTTCATTGCTACCCCACCTCATCGTCCCCGGCCGGCCGGCCAAGACATCGCTCAACGGTCCACTTTCTCACCCGTGTCCAACGGGTCGCCGCTTTCCGGTCCGGTGTCCGGTGTCGGGTCACTCGCCTGCCCGGGATCGGGGCTGTCGATGTCACCTTCCGAGCCCTCAGTGCCCTCAGCAGCCTCTGCGTCCTCCGTGGCCGCCTCGCGGGCAGCCGCGCGCTTGCGCTGGCTGTACATCCTGACGCCTGCGAGGACGAGCAGCAGGACACCTCCCGCGATGACGAGCATCACAGTCGGTGTGATCTCGGATACCTTCACCGTGAACTCCATGGGCAGGCCGTACGGCTTGCCGTCCTCGGTGTAGAGCTGGGCCGTCATCTGCACAGGGCCGTTGGCGTTGGCCGAAGCGGCGAATTTCACCGACTGACTGTGGCCGCCCTCGACCTTGATCGGCTGCTCGGCGATGCCCTTGTCGTCGTCGAGGCTGAGGCGGGTGGGGTTGTCCGACTTCAGCCGGAGCACCAGATGGTCGATGCCCTGGACCAGCTTGTTCTGCACGGTGACCGGGATGGTCGCACTGCGCCCCGACAGGGTCACCTGCGACTTCTCGATCAGCTGCACCTCTTCGGTGAGGCTCTGCAGGTAGGTCCGCACACGGTCGCGGTACTGCTGGGCCGCCGCTGGGCTGCCGCGCCAGGACGTGGACATCTCCCGGTCGATCGCCCGTCCGAAGGGCGTCACCACCCGGTCCTGTGCGGTGAGGATGACCTTGAAGTTGTCCAGGGTGCTCTGTGTGGTCCGGATGTCCTGGAAGGCCTGGACCGGCAGCTCCTGCTTCCGCAGCTGACCGGGGTAGCGGGAGGAGGGCGGCACTCTGGTCGTGGCATCGGCGTCAGGCTTGGCGCCCGCGGCTGCGACCAGGTCGAGTGGCCGGGTCCAGCGCTGAGCATTGAGGGCCTTCAGGGCGCGGGCCATGGACTGCGCCTGGGACGCCGTCGGCATCCGCTGCGGGGCGACGACGATGCTCCGCTCCTTGGCCGGGGCCTGCAGCGTCAGAGCGAGCGTCTGAGCGAGGAACTCCTGCACCGCGAGAGTGGAAGATCCGGTCGTGAGCATGTCGCCCTGGAAAGCGGTGGAGAGCCGGTCGTCGGCGACCACGGCCGTCGTCCCGCCGCCGATCGGCCGCGCCGAGCTGGGCGTGTACGACAGGTCGTCCCGCAGGCTGTCGCTGCGGGCGATCACCTTGTGGGCGCCGGCGGAAGTGGCGACATCGATGATCGAGGAGTCGATCGCTCCGTCCACCGGCCAGGCGAAGTCGACGGTCGGCTTCACATGGACGATCGTCTCCACCGTCGTCTCCGCGACTTCGGTGGCCGGCTGCAGATGGCTGAGCGAGCCGGAGACGTCCTTGCCGCGGTGTGCCAGGGACGCCAGATCAGGGTCGGCGAACGGCAGGGCGACGACCTTGCGCCCCTGCACTGCGGCTTCGACGGAGCGCAGCCACCGCTTGGCAAGGGCCTGGTTCTTCCCCGCGACTGTGGTGGTCCCGTTCTTGACCCGGTAGTTCCTTGTCATCGCATCGACGGTGGCCAGCAGATCCGGGTCGATGACCCAGGTCACGGGCAGATCGCTGCCGAGCGAGACGAGCTGCTCGAGCCGCCCGCCGGGGGCAAGTTCCCTGGCCAGAGTCTCGTCCTCGAAGACCGGGGTCTGCTGCTCGTCGGACCCTGTTTCCGCGGTGAGGTGCGTGGAGGAGATCAGCGGCCAAAGATAGGTGAACTGGGTTTTCTTCGCTGTGGCCTCGGGCTGCCAGGGCAGGAAGGTGCGCTCGATGCCCAGCACATGGTCGAAGGGCTCGGCCGGGGTCTGACCGGACAGGGACACACCGAGCTGGTAGACGCCGTCGTCGTCGAGCCCGAGATCACTCACCGGGACCGACAGTGTGAAGTCGCGGCTGATGTGTGAGGGGAGCTTCGGGATCTTGACCGTGTACTTGCCGTCGACCGGCGCACCATCGATACCCGAGGCATAGCCGGTCCGCGCGCCGACACGGTCGATGGCGGTCCTGCTGGACAGTGTCGGCCCCACCCGAAGATCGACTTGAGCGTCGGTGACGGTCTGCTTGCCCTTGTTGTACACCGAGCCGGAGATGGTGAGTGTGTCGCTCTTACCGGGGGCGACCGGTGTAAGAGTGTCGAGAGACACATCGACCGTGCGGGAGTTTGTGGCGGCTTCGGCGGTCTCGGCGGCATACGGAGAAGGGGCGGCAGGACCGCACAGCAGTCCGGCCACGAGCAGGGCGCCGGTGATCACGGAGGCTGTGCGTCGCAGCCACCGGCGGGCAGGAGAAGGACTCATCCCCTTGAAGTCTGCCGCCTTGGCCACGCGCTCGCCCGTCCCTCGTCGTCTGGTGCCTCTGGTGCTTCTCGGTTCCTGCGTCCACGCATGGTAACGAGGTGCGCGGCTCCGAAGTGCCGCGGAGTGCCCCACATGATCGCAAGGGTGCTTCCGGTGCCTCCGAAAACAGGGGCGCTCCGGTCGGCCCGGGCACGTACCCTTTTCTGTTGTGCCGAACGCCAATGAAGACAACCCCACTGACCCCACTGCACTGAGCCAGGTGCAACGCCGCGCGGTGAGTGAACTGCTGCGGGTGTCCCCTGTCGCCGACGACCTGGCCCGCCGCTTCCAGGAGGCCGGGTTCAGCCTTGCCCTGGTCGGCGGCTCGGTCCGGGACGCACTGCTCGGCCGGCTCGGCAATGACCTGGACTTCACGACGGACGCCCGTCCCGAGGACGTACTGAAGATCGTCCGTCCGTGGGCGGACTCGGTCTGGGAGGTCGGGATCGCCTTCGGTACGGTCGGCTGCCAGAAGGACGGCTACCAGATCGAGGTCACCACTTACCGCTCGGAGGCGTACGACAGGACCTCGCGGAAGCCTGAGGTTTCCTACGGCGATTCGATCGAGGAAGACCTCGTACGCCGCGATTTCACTGTGAACGCGATGGCCGTGGCGCTGCCGGAGAAGGAGTTCATCGATCCGCACGGCGGTCTGGAGGATCTCGCCGCGCGTGTCCTGCGAACCCCCGGTACGCCCGAGGAGTCATTCTCCGACGACCCGCTGCGCATGATGCGGGCTGCGCGTTTCGCCGCGCAGTTGGACTTCGAGGTGGCGCCCGAGGTCGTGGCCGCGATGAAGGCGATGTCGGAGCGCATTGAGATCGTCTCCGCCGAACGGGTGCGCGAAGAGCTGAACAAGCTGATCCTTTGCGCGTATCCGCGCGAAGGGCTGGCGCTGCTCGTCGACACCGGCCTCGCGGACCATGTGCTGCCCGAACTGCCTTCGTTGCGTCTGGAGAGCGACGAGCACCATCGGCACAAGGATGTGTACGAGCACTCCCTGATCGTCCTGGAACAGGCCATCGAACTGGAGGAGGACGGCCCGGACCTCGTGCTGAGGTTGGCAGCGCTCTTCCATGACATCGGAAAGCCGCGGACGCGGCGCTTCGAGCAGGACGGCCGGGTCTCCTTCCATCACCACGAGGTGGTGGGCGCGAAGATGACCAAGAAGCGGATGACTGCGCTCAAGTACTCCAACGACATGGTCAAGGACGTCTCGCGGCTGGTCGAGCTGCATCTGCGCTTCCATGGGTACGGGGCCGGCGAGTGGACCGACTCGGCGGTGCGGCGGTACGTACGTGATGCGGGGCCGCTGCTGACCCGGTTGCACAAGCTGACCCGTTCGGATTGCACCACGCGCAACAAGCGCAAGGCGAGCGCTCTCTCCCGGGCCTACGACGGGCTGGAGCAGCGCATCGCGCAGCTTCAGGAGCAGGAGGAGCTGGATGCCATCAGGCCCGATCTGGACGGCAATCAGATCCAGGAGATCCTGGGCGTGGGTCCCGGGCCGGTGATCGGCAAGGCGTATGCGTTCCTGCTGGAGCTGAGGCTGGAGAACGGGCCCATGGGGCATGATGCTGCGGTCGCGGCGCTGAAGGAATGGTGGGCGGCCCAGGACGGAGCGTGAAACGGCGCCATGTTTCACGTGAAACATGGCGCCGTTTCGATACGCCGAGGGGCGGTGTTTCACGTGAAACACCGCCCCTCGGCGTATGTGGTTACTTCTTGATCTCGTTCAGGCAGAGCACGAATCGGGTGCCCGAGCTGCGCCTTCCCCCGCGTGTCTGCTCGACATAGCTGGAGTCGGACTTGCCCTTGCAGCGGGTCGTGTCCGTCGTGTTGGGGAGGACCTCGACGACCTTGTAGGCGGCCTTGGAGTCGCCGCAGTCCACGACCTCAAGATCGGCGCTGGCCGTGGATCCGCTGTTCTTCATGCAGTCGCCGGCTTCCGCCTTGTCGGCGTCGTCCTGGCTCATGAAGTAGACGACCGCAAAGACGATCAGGGCTATGACGGCCACGATGATCTTCAGGATGGTCTTGGCGCCGAGACCGCCGCCACTGGACGAGGGCGCCGGGGGCGGCGGGGCGCCCCACTGCTGCTGCGGAGGGTAAGGCTGTCCCTGCTGCTGAGGGTGGCCGTAGCCCGGCTGAGGCTGCTGCGGGTAGGGCTGCTGTTGCTGCTGCGGATATCCGTAGCCGGGCTGCGGCGGGTATGGCTGCTGAGGTTGCTGTGCGTGCGGGGCAGGGTGTCCATACGCGCCTGAGCCCTGCTGCGGCGGATAAGTCATGCGGGTAGTCCCCCGTGAACGCTTGTGATCGTTTGTTTGACGCGGGCACGCTATATCACCGCGCCAACACGGCTCCAACGGGCCATGGCTACCGCGACAACCGCGTAAATGAACGCGACCACGACGACCAGGGGAACCGACCGGCCGTCAGGGGGCAGCATCAGCGCGGCGACTCCCGCGGCGCCCACGAAGGCGACGTTGAACAGCACGTCATAGAGGGAGAAGATCCTGCCGCGATAGGCGTCGTCCACGGATGTCTGCACCACGGTGTCCGTCGAAATCTTTGCGCCTTGAGTGATGAGCCCCAGGACGAACGCGGCGATCAGTATCGGTACAGGGGCGAACGGCAGCCCCAGCGCCGGTTCGAGAACGGCAGCCGCCCCCGCGCACCACACCATCCATCCGCACTGACCGACCCGGCCGACCGCCCACGGAGTCAGCACCGCCGCCGCGAAGAATCCCGCCCCCGAGATGCCGATGGCCAGACCGAGCAGCGCAAGTCCGTCAGACTCCGTGTCGGACCAGGCGTACCGGCAGAGCATCAGCACCATCACCGTCAGCGCGCCGTAGCAGAAGCGCATCAGCGTCATCGCGGCCAGCACACGGGCTGCCCTGCGCCGCTCGGAGAGATGCCGCAGTCCGGCTACGAGACCATGAGCCGTTGACGCCAGCACGGCAGCCAGCCGCGGCTGTACCAACTCTTGCTCAGGGCCCAGCAGTTCACGTGCCATCCGGAGCGAGGCCAGTGCCGAGCAGAGGTATAGGGCAGAGCCGAGCAGCACCACCGCGGCATCGGAGTCCTCGGACACCAGCCGTACCGCGAAGGCGAGTCCGCCACCCGCGGTCGCGGCGAGGGTGCCGGCCGTGGGCGAGAGAGAGTTCGCCATGACGAGCCGGTCGGCGTCGACCACACGGGGCAGCGCGGCAGAGAGGCCGGCCAGCACAAAGCGGTTGACCGCTGTGACGGACAGGGCCGAGGCGTAGAAGAGCCAGTCGGGCGCCGGGGCCAGAATCAACAGTGCGGTGCTGCTGGCCAGCAGGGCCCGCAGCAGATTCCCGTACAGGAGGATCTGACGGCGCTGCCAGCGGTCGAGCAGGACGCCGGCGAAGGGGCCGATCAGGGAGTACGGCAGGAGCAGCACGGCCATGGCGGAGGCGATCGCGGCCGGGGAGGTCTGTCTCTCCGGGGAGAAGACCACATACGCGGTGAGCGCCACCTGGTAGACGCCGTCGGCCGACTGGGAGAGCAGCCGGACCGTCAGCAGCCGGCGGAAGTCATTCAGGCGCAGGAGTACGCGCAGATCACGTACGACAGGCATGCGAGCAAGCGTCACATACGCGGAGGGTCCCCGGGCGGATTACCCGGGGACCCTCCGCGGTTGAGCAGGACGGACGCTTAGCGCTCGACCTCGCCCTTGATGAACTTCTCGACGTTCTCGCGAGCCTCGTCGTCGAAGTACTGGACCGGCGGGGACTTCATGAAGTACGAGGACGCGGAGAGGATCGGGCCGCCGATGCCGCGGTCCATGGCGATCTTCGCGGCGCGGACGGCGTCGATGATGATGCCCGCGGAGTTCGGGGAGTCCCAGACCTCAAGCTTGTACTCGAGGTTCAGCGGGACCTCGCCGAAGGCACGGCCCTCGAGTCGGACGTAGGCCCACTTGCGGTCGTCCAGCCAGGCCACGTAGTCCGAAGGACCGATGTGGACGTTGTCCGCGCCCATATCGCGGTCGCGGATCTGCGAGGTGACGGCCTGCGTCTTGGAGATCTTCTTGGACTCCAGGCGCTCACGCTCGAGCATGTTCTTGAAGTCCATGTTGCCGCCGACGTTCAGCTGCATCGTGCGGTCCAGGACAACGCCCCGGTCCTCGAAGAGCTTCGCCATGACGCGGTGCGTGATGGTGGCACCGACCTGCGACTTGATGTCGTCGCCGACGATCGGTACGCCGGCCTCGGTGAACTTGTCCGCCCACTCCTTGGTGCCGGCGATGAAGACCGGGAGAGCGTTGACGAAGCCGACCTTGGCGTCGATGGCGCACTGCGCGTAGTACTTCGCAGCGTCCTCGGAACCGACGGGCAGGTAGCAGACCAGGACGTCGACCTGCTTGTCCTTGAGGGTCTGGACGATGTCCACCGGAGCCTCGGCCGACTCCTCGATGGTCTGGCGGTAGTACTTGCCCAGGCCGTCGTAGGTGTGACCACGCTGCACGGTGACGCCCGAGTTCGGCACGTCGCAGATCTTGATGGTGTTGTTCTCACTGGCGCCGATGGCGTCCGCCAGGTCGAGGCCGACCTTCTTGGCGTCCACGTCGAAGGCGGCAACGAACTCGACGTCAGAGACGTGATAGTCGCCGAACTGGACGTGCATCAGACCCGGCACCTTGCCGGCCGGGTCGGCGTCCTTGTAGAACTCGACGCCCTGCACCAGCGAGGCGGCGCAGTTGCCCACGCCGACGATGGCTACACGAACCGAACCCATTCCGGTTGCTCCCTGTGTGATCTCGGTATTCCGATGAAACCCTGCGGATCGCAGAGCTTCACTTGGCGGTGTCGTCGGACGGATCCGGCGGGGTGGAGGATCCTGGGGACATGCCCCCGGACGACTCGGCACCCCTGTGCCGGGGCAGGCCGCCCGTCGCTCCAGGTGTGTTGTCCTGCTGAGCAGAGTTCTCGGGTGAGGGCTGTCGCCGTTCCCGCCCCGATCGCTCGCTCTCGATGAGCTCGTTCAGCCAGCGCACTTCGCGCTCCACGGACTCCATTCCATGGCGCTGCAGCTCAAGCGTGTAGTCGTCGAGGCGCTCGCGGGTACGAGCCAGGGAGGCGCTCATCTTCTCCAGACGCTCCTCCAGCCGGCTGCGACGGCCCTCGAGCACCCGCATCCGCACCTCGCGCTCCGTCTGCCCGAAGAAGGCGAAGCGAGCTGCGAAGTGCTCGTCCTCCCAGGTGTCCGGGCCGGTGTGCGAGAGCAGCTCCTCGAAGTGCTCCTTACCTTCCGCGGTCAACCGATAGACGATCTTGGCGCGACGCCCTGCGAGTGATGCGGCGAGGGCGTCCTCAGGAGCGCTTCCCGGCTCCTCGATCAACCAGCCGTTGGCGACCAGCGTCTTGAGGCAGGGGTAGAGGGTCCCGTAGCTGAAGGCCCGGAAGATCCCCAGTGAGGTATTGAGCCGTTTCCGCAGCTCATATCCGTGCATCGGGGCCTCACGGAGAAGACCGAGCACGGCGAACTCGAGGATGCCGGAGCGCCTGCTCATCGTCGCCTCCCTCGCCATGTCGGTCCTCTTATGTCGTGCTGATGTATCGAGTCGATACATCAGCACGATAGAACGACGTTGCTGTTGCGACAAGAGGGGTCATGGTGAACGGCGTCACATCGTCAATTCACAGGAGTCGATTTGCCTGATTTGGAGTGAATTTTGGCGCTAGGTGGGTTTCGACCGTGCGTAGTCTGTGCGGCATGCAGACCGCCGGGAACCATGTGACGCCTGTGAGCGTCCTTGGCGTGGATGCACAGCGGATGAGTTCCTTGCGGAACTGGTCCGTATCCATTTCGGGGGGACCGGAACTCAACTGCCGCTTCCAGGCGTCTCGCCTGCCCGAGGAGTAGTCGTTCGATGAGCGAGCACCGTCGCAAACCGCCGCAGCAGCCGGGTGGCGGACGAGCCGGGGCCCGGCGCGCCGCCCAGCCGCCCGCTGGCCGCCGCGCAGCCCCGAACCGGGGTACCACGTCAGGCTCCCCTTCCGCCTCGTATGGCGAGGAGCGTCCGTACACCGGCCGCGCCGAAGCCCGCCGAGCCGCCCAGCGCAACGGCGGTGGTCGCCGGCGCGTGGAAGAAGGCGTGGGCGCCGGCCACGGAGGTCGCGGTGGCGGCCGACGCGGCGGCGGTGGCGGTGGCGGTGGCGGGGGCCATGACGGTCCCGGCCGCGGTGGGCGGCCGTCCAAGAAGCGGTTGATCGACTACCCGCGCCACAACAAGTACGGATGGCGGCGGTGGATGCCGTCGTGGAAGCTCGTCACCGGGCTGTGCCTGGGCTTCGTCGGCAGTCTGATGGCCGCCGCCACCATCGCGTACGCGATGGTGGGGGTTCCGGACCCGAACAAGACGGCCGAGGCGCAGAACAACGTCTACTACTGGGCGGACGACACTCAGATGGCCGCCACCGGCGGTGAGATCAACCGGCAGATCGTCCCGATCGCGCAGATCCCCGAGGACATGCAGAACGCGGTGATCTCGGCGGAGAACAAGACGTTCAAGACCGACTCCGGCATCGACCCGATGGGTATCGGCCGAGCCCTGGTGAACATGGCCAAGGGCGGGCAGACCCAGGGTGGTTCCACCATCACCCAGCAGTATGTGAAGAACGCACGGCTCGGCGACCAGTCCCAGACCTTGAACCGTAAGTTCAAGGAGCTGTTCATCTCCATAAAGGTCGGAACCGAACTGGACAAGCCGGAGATCATGGCCGGCTATCTGAACACCTCGTACTACGGACGCGGCGCCTACGGTATCCAGGCCGCCGCCCGCACGTACTACGGCACGAATGCCAAGGATCTGAACGCCGGGCAGTGCGCGTTCCTGGCCTCGCTCCTCAAGGGCGCCACCTACTACGACCCGGCCGGCGCTGTGGACATCGACCCTGCGGCGACGCCCCAGGCCAACACGGCCCGCGCCACCGAGCGCTGGAACTGGATCCTCGACGAGATGGTCAAGGACGGCCATCTCCCTGCCGCCAAGCGGGCCACGTTCACAAAGCTCCCGAAGACCGATCCGATCAAGAAGAACGCCCAGCTGAGCGGGCAGGTCGGCTACCTGGTGGACCTTGCCAAGTCCAACTTCCTCAACAACAACGACCGGGGCATCGACGCCGACGACCTCGCGAAGGGCGGCTACGAGATTCACACGACCTTCGAGAAGGACAAGGTCGAAAAGCTGAAGGCCGCGGTCAAGAAGGTCCAGGACGCCAACATCAAGCCCAAGAAGCGCCCGGACACGGACACTTTTGTGCAGTTCGGCGGCGCCTCGGTCAACCCGAAGACCGGCGCGATCGCTGCCATCTACGGCGGCGACGACGCGACCAGGCACTTCACCAACAACGCCAACGAGACCGGTGCCCAGGTCGGATCGACCTTCAAGCCGTTCGTCCTGGCGGCCGCGATGGAAACCGGCGTGCGTGATCCCAGGGAGCCCGAGGACCAGACGCCGGAGTACCGCAAGAAAGTCGATCCCGACAAGAGCGTCTACAACGGCAAGAACAAGCTCAAGATCAAGAAATACGACGGTTCCATCTGGACGAACGAGAAGGGAGAGGAGTGGCTGCAGACCAACGACGGCGGTGAGTCGTACAAGAACATCACCTTGCGTGAAGCCATGGTCCACTCCGCCAACTCGCCCTTCGTGCAGCTGGGCATGGACATCGGTATCCCGGAGGTCAGAGAGGCGGCGGTGAAGGCCGGCCTGCTCGAGTCCTCCTTGTCCAAGTCGAACGTCCCGTCGTTCTCGATCGGTATTTCCTCCCCCAGCGCCATCCGCATGGCCGGCGCCTACTCGACGTTCGCGGCCAACGGCAAGCAGCGTGAGCCGTTCTCCGTCAGAAAGGTCGAGCATGAGGCCACGACGGTCTACGAGCACGAGGACAGGACCAAGCAGGCCTTCTCCACGGCCGTCGCGAGCAATGTGACCGACGTGCTCAGGTCTGTCGTCGACGAGCCCGAGGGCACCGGCAAGAACGCCCGGCTCCCCGGCCGGCAGGTCGCCGGCAAGACCGGTACGACCGACGGCAACAAGTCGGCCTGGTTCGTCGGCTACACGCCGCAGCTGTCGACCGCCATCGACATGTACCGGCTCGACGACAACGAGAAGAACAAGAAGCGAAAGTTCCTGGAGATGTACGGCACCGGGGGCCAGGACAAGATCCACGGAGCGTCCTTCCCCTCCGAGATCTGGCAGACGTACATGAAGGACGCGCTCAAGAACACGAACCCCGAGGGCTTCCCCGACCCCGAGCCCATCGGTGAGGCCGTCTGGGGCGGGGGCGCCTCCAGCCCGGCTCCGACGCCGTCGACCACGCCGTCCAGCACCCCGTCCTCGACGCCGTCGAGCTCGCCGTCGAGCTCGCCGTCCGGCTCTCCCGACCCGAGCCAGTCGTGTGATCCCTGGCAGGACTGGACGTGTGGCGCCGCGGGTGGCGCCAATGGCGGCGGCAACGGCAAGGGCGGAGCCAACGGCGGACCCACCGGGACGCCTTCGACAAGTCCGTCGACGACACCACCAGGAACCAACGGCAACGGAGGCTTCATCGGAGGCGGATCCGGGAATTAGCAGCCGGTCCAGGGCCGGCTTCCGCAACGCCACGAGGGCCGCCGCCCGGTACGCACACCAGCCTGTGCCTCCGGTGTGGCGGCCCTCGCCCTGTCCCAAGCCCCGTACGGCAGGATGTGCAGCATGCCCAGCGCAGATGAGATGAGCGTGTACCAGGACCGGCCGGACGTACGGCCCACGTGGCGGGACTCCGTCGCCACCGCCGGCAGCGAGCTGATCGGCGGTCCGGCCGGCCGCTGGGCCTGGCGCGGCGGCAACGGCTGGCTCACTCCCGTGCGTGTCGTCGCACTCGTGGCGATCGGGATGTTTGCGCTCGGCATGGTGCAGAAGATGCCGTGTTACGACTGGGCCTGGTTCAGGGGCGCCAGCTCGCAGTACACGCACGCCTGCTACTCGGACATTCCGCACCTGTACCTGGGACGCGGCTTCTCCGAAGGCCGCATTCCGTACTTCGACCGGTTGCCCGGGGACATGGAGTACCTGGAGTACCCCGTCCTGACGGGGCTGTTCATGCAGGTCGCGTCGTGGCTCGACGTGGCCGGTGGCTCCATGCAGAACCAGGAGCAGATGTACTGGATGGTCAATGCGGGCATGCTGATGATCTGTACCGCGGTCATCGCCGTCTGTGTGACCCGCACACATCGCCACCGCCCCTGGGACGCTCTGCTGGTGGCCCTGGCGCCCGCCTTCGCGCTCACCGCGACCATCAACTGGGATCTGCTGGCCGTGGCGCTCACGGCCGCCGCGATGCTGATGTGGTCGCGTGGCCGGGCGCTGGCATTCGGCATCCTCATCGGGCTCGCGACCGCCGCCAAGCTCTATCCCGTGCTGCTGCTCGGTCCGCTGCTGCTGTTGTGCTGGCGGGCGGGTAAATGGCGGGAGTTCGTCACTGCGGCGCTCGGCGCGGCAGCCGCCTGGCTGGTGGTGAACCTGCCCGTGATGCTGCTCGCGCCGGAGGGGTGGAAGAAGTTCTACACCTTCAGCCAGGAGCGGCAGGTCGACTTCGGCTCCTTCTGGCTGATCATCACGCAGCGTACGGGCGAGCCGCTGGAAGTCGAGTCGGTGAACACCTACGCGACGCTTCTGATGATCCTGGCGTGCGCGGGTGTCGGCGCGCTGACTCTGAGCGCGCCGCGGCGGCCGCGTTTCGCACAGCTCGCCTTCCTGGTTGTCGCCGCTTTCATCATCACCAACAAGGTCTATTCACCGCAGTACGTACTGTGGCTGATTCCGCTCGCCGCGCTGGCCAGGCCGCGTTGGCGGGACTTCTTGATCTGGCAGTCCTGCGAGGTCATGTACTTCCTGGGGATCTGGATGTACCTCGCGTACACGACCAGCCCCAAGCACAAGGGCCTGCCGCCCGAGGGCTATCAAGTAGCGATCGCCCTGCATCTGCTGGGGACGCTGTACCTGTGCGCGGTGGTGGTGCGGGACATCCTGAAGCCGGAGCGGGACGGCGTACGGACGGACGGATCCGATGACCCGTCGGGCGGCGTTCTCGACGGGGCGGACGACGTCTTCGTACTGGGGCGTGCGGCGCATCCTCCGCGGCATGCGGCGCACGCGGTGGAGGGTCCGCGGGTGGACTGGGGGAAGCAGCCCCAGGCGTCCGGTACGGGGCCTCAGCCGTCGGCCTAGGGCATTGGGGCCAGGGGCCGCGCGGGGAAGAGGGGCTCAGCGGTCGACGAGACGGTCGAACTGCGTCGTCGTGTGGCGCAGGTGAGCCACCAGTTCGTCGCCGACCTTCGGCTCCTGCGAGTCCGACGGTACGAACAGGATCGAGACCTGCATGTGCGGCGGCTCGGCGAACCAGCGCTGCTTGCCCGCCCAGACGAACGGCGAGAGGTTGCGGTTGACCGTCGCCAGGCCCGCGCGGGCGACACCCTTGGCGCGTGGCATCACACCGTGCAGAGCCTTCGGTGCCTCCAGGCCGACGCCGTGGGACGTACCGCCGGCGACGACGACCAGCCAGCCGTCGGATGCGGCCTTCTGCTGGCGGTAGCCGAAGCGGTCGCCCTTGGCGACACGGGTGACGTCGAGGACGGCGCCGCGGTACTCCGTGGCGTCGTGGTCGCCGAGCCACAGCCGCGTGCCGATGCGGGCGCGGAATCGGGTCTGCGGGAACTGCTGCTGAAGACGGGCCAGTTCCTCGGCGCGCAGATGGCTGACGAACATGGTGTGCAACGGCAGCCGGGCCGCGCGCAGCCGGTCCATCCAGCTGATGACCTCCTCGACCGCGTCGGAGCCGTCCGTACGGTCGAGGGGGAGGTGGAGCGCGAAGCCTTCGAGGCGTACGTCCTCGATCGCGGCGTGCAGCAGGCCGAGCTCCTGCTCACTCACGCCGTGGCGCTTCATGGAGCTCATGCACTCGATGACGACCCGCGCTCCCACCAGTGCGTGCACACCGTCGACGGATGAGACGGAGCGGATGACACGGTCGGGGAGCGGGACCGGCTCCTCGCCCCTCCGGAAGGGCGTGAGGACGAGGAGATCGCCGCTGAACCAGTCCTTGATCCGGGCCGCCTCGTAGGTGGTGCCGACGGCCAGCATCTCCGAGCCGAAGCGGGATGCCTCATCCGCGAGCCGCTCATGACCGAAGCCGTAACCGTTGCCCTTGCAGACCGGCACGAGGCCGGGGAACTGGTCGATAACGGACTTCTGGTGCGCCCGCCAGCGCGCGGTGTCGACGTAGAGGGAGAGCGCCATGGCCGGCCCGGAACCTTTCTGGTGGCTGCGGTGTATCAGGGGTATGTACGAGATTTACGAGACTACGGCGTTGTGCGCGGCGTCGTCAGCGGCGTCGGCCGTGGCGACTTCAGCGGCGGGACATGTAGATGTCGAGTGCCTTGTGGAGCAGCTTGTTGAGCGGGAAGTCCCACTCGCCGACGTACTCGACGGCCTCGCCGCCGGTGCCGACCTTGAACTGGATCAGGCCGAAGAGGTGGTCGGTCTCGTCGAGGGAGTCGCTGATGCCGCGCAGGTCGTAGACGGTCGCGCCCATCGCGTACGCGTCCCGCAGCATTCGCCACTGCATCGCGTTCGAGGGCCGGACCTCGCGCTTGTGGTTGGCGGAGGCACCGTAGGAGTACCAGACGTGGCCGCCGACGATCAGCATGGTCGCGGCCGCGACGTTCTCGCCCTCGTGGCGGGCGAAGTACAGCCGCATCCGGTTGGGGTCCTCGCTGTTCAGGACGGACCACATCCGCTGGAAGTACGACAGCGGGCGGGGCCTGAAGTGGTCGCGCTCTGCGGTGACTTCGTACAGGCGCTGCCACTCGGCGAGGTCGTCGTAGCCGCCCTGGACGACCTCGACGCCGGCCTTCTCGGCCTTCTTGATGTTGCGCCGCCACAGCTGGTTGAAACCCTTGAGGACATCGTCCAGCGAGCGGTTGGCGAGAGGTACCTGGAACACATAGCGGGGCTGCACGTCGCCGAATCCGGCGCCGCCGTCCTCGCCCTGCTGCCAGCCCATCTTGCGCAGCCGGTCGGAGACCTCGAAGGCACGCGGCTCG
This sequence comes from Streptomyces sp. NBC_01750, assembly GCF_035918095.1. NCBI lineage: Bacteria > Bacillati > Actinomycetota > Actinomycetes > Kitasatosporales > Streptomycetaceae > Streptomyces > Streptomyces sp. NBC_01750. The sequence goes on along the minus strand of NZ_CP109137.1, from coordinate 4,478,632 downwards.
ATGTGGCTGGCCTCGACGTCACGCAGCCGCTTGACGTCCGGGTCCTGGATGCCGGACTTGATGGCGGCCGCGTCCCAGCGGCGGATGACCACCGGCGGGCCCATCTTCACGGAGAAGGCGCCCTGCTGCTTGAGGTGGGCGAGCATCGGCTGCAGCCAGTCGTCCAGGTTCGGCGCGTACCAGTTGATCACCGGGCCCTCGGGCAGGTACGCGAGATAGCGCTTGATCTTGGGCAGCTGGCGGTACAACACCAGGCCGGCGCCGACCAGTTCACCGCTCTTGTCGAACCAGCCAAGGTTCTCGGAGCGCCATTCTGTCTTCACATCAGCCCACGCCGGGACCTGGCAGTGACTTGCCGCGGGCAGGCTCTGGATGTAAGCCAGATGCTGCTCTCGGCTGATGGTCCTCAGGGTCAGGCTCATGCGGGGCGCTCCTCGGCAGGTGTGTCCCCATGGGTACAGGGGCTCCGGCTCTCGCGCCGAAGCCTACTGCGCTGGGGGAGCGCCCCGGATGGCCTGTAGGGAAGAGCGTCCTCTGTGGCCCCGTCCCCTCCTGTTTGCTGTTCTGCCTTAGAAGAGTCCGCCGAAGAGTCCGCCGTGTGCCATGCCGAGGTAGAAGCCGACCGCGGAAGCGCCGAGACCGATGATCAAGGCGAAGCGTTCGCGGGTCGTCGCCGAGATGAACTGTCCGTACGCGCCCGTAATGATCCCCACGAGCCCGGCCCACGAGCTGAGCAGATGGAGGTTGTAGAACATCGCCGACACGAAGGCGAGAACGCCGAGCACCAGCGTCACCGCCATCAGCGTGTCCTGAAGGGGATGGGGCTTGCCGTCGGTGGCGAAGAGGGAGACCTGGGACTGACGTCGCATTGCCTGTGCCATGAGGCACCTCCTGGCGTTGCCGGAAGGCGGCGCATCGTAGCGCCGCGCACACCCGATGTGTACAGATTGCGTCCCCTGGCCACCGGATTTCAACCGGAAGCCTGTCTCCAGGTACTCTGTACGGTCTGCACCGGTGTCTGCCCAGGCCAGTACGCGATCCTCCCGGATTGTCAGTGGCGGCCGATACCGTTGCTTACGCATCACGACCCTCCTGCCACGGAACGACCGTGGCCGCTGAGTCCAAAGGAGGTGGGTTTTACATGCGTCACTACGAAGTGATGGTCATCCTCGACCCCGATCTCGAGGAGCGCGCTGTCTCCCCGCTGATCGAGAACTTCCTCTCCGTCGTCCGTGAGGGCAACGGAAAGGTTGAGAAGGTCGACACCTGGGGCCGTCGTCGTCTCGCTTACGAGATCAAGAAGAAGCCCGAGGGCATCTACTCGGTCATCGACCTGCAGGCCGAGCCTGCGGTCGTCAAGGAGCTCGACCGCCAGATGAACCTGAACGAGTCGGTCCTCCGGACCAAGGTCCTCCGTCCCGAGACCCACTGAGCACCTAGCTCAGAGGTCATCGGGTTCGAGTAGCAGCAAGCAGCCAGAAGCAATCCCCGCCGAGAGGTTCACCCATGGCAGGCGAGACCGTCATCACGGTCGTCGGCAATCTCGTCGACGACCCCGAGCTGCGCTTCACCCCCTCCGGTGCGGCGGTCGCGAAGTTCCGTGTCGCGTCCACTCCCCGCATCTTCGACAAGCAGACCAATGAGTGGAAGGACGGCGAAGGCCTGTTCCTCACCTGCTCGGTCTGGCGTCAGGCGGCGGAGAACGTCGCGGAGTCGCTTACGCGAGGCATGCGCGTCGTCGTGCAGGGCCGGCTGAAGCAGCGGTCCTACGAAGACCGCGAGGGCGTCAAGCGCACGGTCTACGAGCTGGACGTCGAGGAAGTCGGCCCCAGCCTGAAGAACGCCACGGCCAAGGTCACCAAGACCACCGGTCGCGGTGGCCAGGGTGGCTACGGCGGCGGCCAGCAGCAGGGTGGCGGCAACTGGGGCGGCGGTCCCAGTGGTGGTCCGCAGCAGGGCGGCGGCGGTGCACCCGCCGACGACCCCTGGGCCACCAGCGCGCCGGCCGGCGGCGGCCAGCAGCAGGGCGGCGGGGGCAGCTGGGGCGGAAGCTCCGGAAGCTCCGGCGGTTCCGGCGGCGGCTACTCGGACGAGCCTCCCTTCTAAGGGCAGCTCGTACCCCACTTCTTGATCACACAGGAGATACACATGGCGAAGCCGCCTGTGCGCAAGCCGAAGAAGAAGGTCTGCGCATTCTGCAAGGACAAGACCGTCTACGTGGACTACAAGGACACGAACATGCTGCGGAAGTTCATTTCCGACCGCGGCAAGATCCGTGCCCGCCGCGTTACCGGCAACTGCACGCAGCACCAGCGTGACGTCGCCACGGCCGTGAAGAACAGCCGTGAGATGGCGCTGCTGCCCTACACGTCCACCGCGCGATAAGGGAAGGGTGACCGACCAATGAAGATCATCCTCACCCACGAGGTCTCTGGCCTCGGTGCCGCCGGCGATGTCGTTGACGTCAAGGACGGTTACGCTCGCAACTACCTGGTCCCGCGTGGTTTCGCGATCCGCTGGACCAAGGGTGGCGAGAAGGACGTGGCGCAGATCCGCCGCGCCCGCAAGATCCACGAGATCGCGACGATCGAGCAGGCCAATGAGATCAAGGCCCGGCTCGAGGCCGTGAAGGTGCGTCTGGCTGTTCGCTCCGGCGACGCCGGCCGCCTCTTCGGCTCCGTCACCCCGGCCGACATCGCCTCGGCGATCAAGGCTGCCGGTGGTCCGGACGTCGACAAGCGCCGCGTTGAGCTCGGTTCGCCGATCAAGACCCTGGGCTCGCACCAGGTGTCTGTGCGTCTGCACCCCGAGGTTGCCGCGAAGCTCGGCGTCGAGGTCGTCGCCGCGTAACGCTGCGCTCTGCGGAGCACGCGCTGCATGGCACAAGAGGGCCGCACCCCAAGGGTGCGGCCCTCTCGCTGTTTGTCCCAGTCGCCCGTTTCACGTGAAACAACGACCCTGTGACTCGGACAGGTTGCCTCGGCCAGGCAGCCGTCGTTCAGCGGGTCGCACCGGTGACGAGCCAGCGGCCGGAGCGCATTCGCAGCCAGAGAGTCAGCATGCGCACCGTCATCATCAGGGTCATGGCCCACCACAAGGCAGTAAGTCCGCCTCCGAAAGTCGGGATGAGCAGGGCGACAGGGGCGAAGACCGCGAGCGTCACCAGCATGGCTCCGGCCAGGTAGGAGCCGTCACCGGCCCCCATGAGTACGCCGTCGAGGACGAAGACCACGCCTGCGATCGGCTGAGATACGGCGACCACCAGCAATGCCGGGAGCAGAGTGTCGTGCACCGCATGGTCGCTGGTGAACACGGGGAGCAGGAGTGGCCGTGAGGCCACGACCAAGATGCCGAGCACCACACCGGAAGCGACGCCCCACTGCACCATGCGGCGGCAGGCCTGCCGGGCGCCCTCGGCGTCGTCGGCTCCCAGATAGCGGCCGATGATCGCCTGCCCGGCGATGGCGATCGCGTCGAGTGCGAAGGCCATCAGGCTCCACAGGGACAGGACGATCTGATGGGCGGCGATCTCGGTGTCACCGAGGCGGGCCGCGACGGCAGTGGCGATCATCAGGACGGCCCGCAGCGAGAGCGTCCGGATCAGGAGGGGGACACCGGCCTGAGCACTGGCCCGTATCCCGGCGGCATCGGGGCGCAGGGAGGCACCGTGCCGACGCGCTCCCCGTACCACCACGACCAGATAGGCGGCGGCCATCGCGCACTGGGCGATGACGGTGCCCCAGGCGGAGCCGGCGATGCCGAGACCGGCGCCGTAGACGAGGCCAGCGTTGAGTGCCGCGTTGGCGGCGAAGCCACCGATGGCCACATACAGAGGGGTCCTGGTGTCCTGCAGACCGCGCAGTACGCCTGTGGCGGCCAGCACGATGAGCATCGCGGGGATGCCAAGGCTGGAGATCCGCAGATATGTGGTGGCGTACGGGGCGGCGGTGTCGGAGGCGCCGAAGATCTGGACGAGCCAGGGGGCTGTGGGCAAGGTGGCAGCGATGACTGCGATACCGAGCAGCAGAGCGAGCCAGATGCCGTCCATGCCCTGCCGGATGGCGGCCGCGAGATCGCCCGCGCCGACGCGGCGTGCGACGGCGGCTGTGGTGGCGTAGGCGAGGAAAACGAAGATGCTGACGGCGGTCATCAGGAGCGCCGAGGCGACCGCCAGTCCGGCAAGTTGCGGGGTGCCGAGATGGCCGACGACGGCGCTGTCCACCATCACGAAGAGGGGCTCGGCGACAAGGGCGCCGAAGGCGGGGACGGCGAGTGCGATGATCTCTCGGTCGTGCCGTCGCCGACGAGCCTTGGGTGCCGCGGGAGCCTCTGTCATGGCCTCAATCTAATCTTCCACAGGTAAGAGATGCAATTGCCTTGCACTCCTTACCGATCCTCCTGGTGCACCTTCTTCTGTGCGCCGTTTGTTCTGATCTTGGTCCAGTCGGGAAAGTTTTTCTCCCCCACAGCCAGTGGACGGAAAAATAGCAGGTCAGATTGGGTGTGGCGGGGTGGCCATGAACTTGTCCACAGTACTGTCCCCCGGTCCGTGCACAGGTTCCGCAGGGTTCTCCACAGCATCTGGTCCGTCGTCCACATGGCCTGTGGATAACCAGATTGGCTGACGGTGCCGACAGGCCTACGGTGGACCGTCGCCTGACGCGCCGGAAGCGGAGTCTGGCCATTCGTTTTGTCAGTGCCGTGCCGTAGAAAGAGCGGCACGGCGAGGTCCGCGGAGCGGACGGGAGGAGGTGGCCCGGTGAGCATTTCCGAGCCCTTGGACGACCCATGGGCCGCGGAGGGTCCCGGTGATCGTCTGCCCGTCTCCCGCCAGCGCCGCGGCGACGGCCGCAGCGGCCGAGAAGACCAGCACGAGCGCGGCAGGGACAACGGCGGCTGGGACGGAAGCTCCCCCGGCTTCGAACGTGTGCCTCCCCAGGACCTGGACGCCGAGCAGTCCGTCCTCGGCGGCATGCTGCTCTCCAAGGACGCGATCGCCGACGTCGTGGAGATCATCAAGGGCCACGACTTCTACCGGCCCGCCCACGAGACGGTCTACACAGCGATCCTCGACCTCTACGCCAAGGGCGAGCCGGCCGACCCCATCACGGTTGCCGCCGAACTCGTCAAGCGAGGCGAGATCACCAAGGTCGGCGGAGCGCCGTATCTCCACACGCTGGTCCAGTCGGTGCCGACTGCGGCCAACGCCTCGTACTACGCGGAAATCGTCCATGAGCGCGCCGTGCTGCGCAGACTCGTGGAGGCCGGCACCAAGATCACGCAGATGGGATACGCGGCCGACGGCGACGTCGACGAGATCGTCAACTCCGCCCAGGCCGAGATCTACGCCGTCACCGAGCAGCGCACCAGCGAGGACTATCTGCCACTCGGCGACATCATGGAAGGTGCGCTCGACGAGATCGAGGCGATCGGCTCGCGCAGCGGTGAGATGACGGGTGTGCCTACCGGTTTCACCGACTTCGACTCGCTGACCAACGGTCTGCACCCCGGCCAGATGATCGTCATCGCGGCCCGACCCGCCATGGGTAAGTCCACGCTGGCGCTGGACTTTGCCCGGGCCTGTTCGATCAAGAACAACCTGCCCAGCGTGATCTTCTCCCTCGAAATGGGGCGCAACGAGATCGCGATGCGCCTGTTGTCGGCAGAGGCGCGGGTGGCGCTGCACCACATGCGCTCCGGGACGATGACGGACGAGGACTGGACCCGGCTGGCGCGCCGCATGCCCGATGTGTCCCAGGCCCCGCTGTATATCGACGACTCTCCGAACCTCTCGATGATGGAGATCCGCGCGAAGTGCCGACGGCTGAAGCAGCGCAATGGTCTGAAGCTGGTCGTCATCGACTATCTGCAGTTGATGCAGTCCGGTGGCTCGAAGCGTGCCGAGAGCCGTCAGCAGGAGGTCTCGGACATGTCCCGAAACCTCAAGCTGCTGGCCAAGGAGCTCGAGCTCCCGGTGATCGCGCTGTCCCAGCTGAACCGTGGCCCCGAGCAGCGTACAGACAAGAAGCCGATGGTCTCCGACCTGCGTGAATCGGGCTCCATCGAGCAGGACGCCGACATGGTCATCCTGTTGCACCGCGAGGATGCGTACGAGAAGGAGTCACCGCGCGCGGGCGAGGCGGACCTGATCGTGGCCAAGCACCGTAACGGTCCGACGGCGACGATCACCGTCGCCTTCCAGGGGCACTACTCGCGCTTCGTGGACATGGCGCAGACCTGATCGAGCCGATGCGGGAACCCGGTCCTGACACCCGGAGTATGGTGCGCGCCCGTGACCGAACCGGATTTCCTGAGCACCACACGGGCGTCCTATGACGACCTGCGCTTCTACGAGGGTTCGATGACGACGCTGCATCTGCCGGACACCGGGCCAACGCGACCATCTGCGGCGACAGGTCGACCCCGAACACGCAGAGTTTCATCGGGTGCTGGCTCCGGGCGGGCATCTGCTGCTTGTGTTCCAGGTCGTCGACGAGCGGTTCACCGGACTGAAGCGTTCGGTCACGCGATCTCGCTCGACTACTACTGGCAGCAGCCGGACCGTGTCGCCGAGCTGCTGAGCCAGGCCGGTTGGTCATGCACGCCCGACTGTTGCGCGAGCCCGACGAGGCGGAGAAGGTGCCGCGGGCTCACCTGACGGCCCGCAAACCGGCCGATGCAGGCGACCGCCGATCGCGGTGCTGACCGTTCCTCGTACCGCGTATTCAAGTCGACGCGGCCGGACCGGCAACGATAGACCTGCCCCATGACCTCACCCTTTGAAGAGCTGCTCCCCGGTACGCAACGAGCCCTTCTGCATCGCATCGCCGTCGCCCAGTCCGAAGGGCGCGCCCCCTCGTTCGTCGCCGCCGTGGCGCGCGAGGGAGACCTGGTCTGGGCGGGTTCGCGCAGCTCGGTCGACGGACATGCCCCGGACGCCGACACCCAGTACCGCATCGGCTCGATCACCAAGACCTTCACGGCCGTCCTGGTGCTGATACTGCGCGACGCGGGGCTGCTGGATCTGAACGACCCTCTGGAGAAGCACCTCCCCGGCACGGGTGTGGGGGAGGTGACTGTCGCTCAGCTCCTCGGCCACAGCGCCGGCCTGGGCGCGGAGTCCCCGGCGCCGTGGTGGGAGCGGACCCCGGGCTCGCTCCGCCCCGAACTCTCCGATGTCCTTGGTCAACAGCCGCGGATGCATCCCGTCGGCCGGCGCCACCATTACTCCAACCCTGGCTTTACGCTGCTCGGTTCGCTGATCGAGGCGGTACGCGGGGCGTCCTGGGAAGAGGTCCTGCGGCGCGAGATCCTGGAACCGCTCGCCATGGACCGTACAAGCGCACGGCCCGTGGCTCCGCATGCCGGCGGCTGGGCGGTGCACCCTTGGGCCGATGTGATGCTTCCCGAGCCCTCCGAGGATCTTGGTCTGATGGCTCCGTCCGGACAGCTCTGGTCGACCGCTGCCGACCTCTGCAGGTTCGCCGTATTCCTTGCCGAGGGCGACGATCGCGTGTTGAGCGCCGCCTCCGTGCGAGAGATGCGGACACCGTCCGTGCCACCGGAGGCGGGCGAGTGGGACAGCGCCTACGGGCTGGGGATGCAGGTACAGCGGAAGGACGGGCGCACTCTTGTCGGGCACACGGGCTCGTTGCCCGGCTTCGTCGCCGGACTCTGGGTGAGCGTGGACGACGGGGTGGCTGCCGTCGCGCTCGCCAATGCCACCTCGGGACCGCTCACCGCGGTGGTAGCCGCTGATCTCGTACGGATCGTGGCCGAGGCCGAGCCGCGTATCCCTGAGCCCTGGCGGCCGCTGCCCGAGGTGGATCAGTCGCTCCTCGAGCTGACCGGGCCCTGGTACTGGGGGACGTACTCCTTCGGCCTGCGTCTTGGCGCCGACCGTGGCGTGGAACTGCAGCCGCTCCGCAGCACCGGCCGTGGTTCGCGCTTCGTCGCCGAGGCAGACGGGACCTGGACCGGCCTCGACGGGTACTACGCGGGGGAGACACTGCGCGTGGTGCGGCGGGACGACGGCTCGGTGAGCCATCTCGACCTGGGGTCATTCGTCTTCACACGTGAGCCTTACGAGCCGGGCGAGGCGGTGCCCGGCGGAGTGGACAAGGAGGGCTGGCGCGGACTGCGGATCTGAAACGGACGTTCACGTGAAACAGAGGTGATGTTTCACGTGAAACGGGCGCGAGGCCGACCCCAGGCAGCCGTCAGGCCGTCAACTCCCGCTCCAGCGGTGTACGGAAGCGGGGCGTGATCCGCGTCTCTCCCACCCATGCCGACAGTCGTGAGGCCTCCGCTTCGATCGCTGCGGCGGCCTCACGGCCAGGGTCGGTCAGCAGTCGCCAGACGATCTCGCCGTCAGCGCGCTGGGTCCAGCCGCCGATGATCTCTCCGTTCCACCACACGGTGGGGCCGATATTGCCCGACCGGTCGAAGAGCGCGGCGCGATGGTCGACGCTGAGATGGAAGTCGCGGTCGGCCCAGGCCATGGCACTCGGATCGAGCGCGGGGAGCAGTGCGGCCCAGGACTCCACGGCCGGTTCGGGCGCGGTGTCGCCGGGCGCCACATAGCCCGTGCCCGCATCGAGGCTGACCTTCTCGGCGCCGGCGGCGGCCAGCGCTTTGCGTACGTCGCCGAGGGACCACCCCGTCCACCATTTGAGGTCGGCCTCGGTGGCCGGTCCGTAGGAGAGCAGCCAGCGCCTGGCCAGTTCGGCCCGTGCCTCGGCAGCCGGCAACGGAGGCCATGGCTCGCTCGCCGTCCACCGGAACTGGCTGGAGGTCCAGGAGCCGCGCGGCCGGTCTCGCCGGATGCGGCCGTCGGCGGCGAGCACGCGGATGACCCGGCTGGCCACGCCCTGCACCGTCTCGTACTTCTTGCCGGGGAAGATGGTGATCTTCGTCCGAAGGGCAGGGACATCGGCGGCGAGCTGGCTGCCGGTGGCGGAGCCGCGTGCGGCGAGAGCGGCCATGACCGCCTCCTCGGCTTCGGCGAGCCACCGTTCGTCCAGCCCGTTCCCGTCCTCCGCCAGATGACTGACGAGTGTTCTGCGCTCCTTGGCGGCAATGGCACGCGCGGTGGACGCATCGACATACGGTGCGAGTTCGGCGGAGACGGCGAAGAGCGTGCGCCGCATGGAGAGCAGCCGGACCAGCGTCACGTCCTCGTACAGAGACTGCTCCACGGCTTGGACGCCCGGGTCGGTGAGGCGTGCGCAGGCGGAGAGGAAGACGGTCGAGGCGTCGGTGGCGTGCAGTGCGACGATCGCGTCGGCGACCGCCACCGGTGTATCACCGCGCACGGACGGGGCCAGCAGATGGCGGCGGCCGAGCCGGATGCGGCGCTGTTCGTCACTGATCCGGTGCACGGTGAATTCCCTTGATCAGAGCTGGAGTTTGAAGCCCACGTGGGAGGCGGTGAAGCCGAGCCGCTCATAGAAGCGGCGGGCGTCGGTGCGGTTGATGTCCGAGGTCAGCTGAACCAACTGGCAATTCTGGCGACGTGATTCGTCAATGGCCCATTCGATGAGCCGGGTGCCGAGACCGCTGCCTCGCTCGTCGGCGTGGATCCGGACGCCCTCAATGATTGAGCGGGTGGAGCCTCGGCGGGACAGTCCGGGGATGATCGTGAGCTGGAGCGTGCCGACGACCCGGCCCTCGCGTACGGCGACAGCCTGGTACTGATTCGGGTCCTGGGCCAGCCGCTCGAAGGCGGCGGTGTACGGGGCGAGGTCCTCCGGCGATTCGCGCTGAGCTCCCAGCGGGTCGTCGGCGAGCATCGCCACGATCGCCGGGATGTCGTCGACTGCCGCCGGCCGTATGTCCAGATCGTTCATGATCGGCAGACTACGCGGGGACCCTCAGTTCCTCGACAGTCTTGACCAGGGAAGCCAGCTCGGGGTTCTTGGAGGCCTCGTCGAGTGCCTCGCGCAGAGCCGTGTCGTTGGTGGGCCGCGCCTCGGCGAGCAGCTGCAGGCCTGCCTCGGTGACGTCGGTGTAGATGCCGCGCCGGTCGGTGTCGCAGAGATAGCGGGTCAGCAGGCCGCGGTTCTCGAGACGGGTGACCAGGCGGGTGGTGGCGCTCTGGCTGAGGACGACGGCATCGGCGACCTGCTTCATCTGCAGATGGCCGCCGGGGCCGCTGTGCTGGCGGCTCAGGACGTCGAGCAGTGAGTACTCCCGCATGCTCAGGCCGTGCCGGGACTCGAGGGCGCGCTCGATATGGGCCTCGATCTTCCCGTGGAGCAGGGAGAGAGAGCACCAGCTCTGAGAGAGAGCGGTGAGTGCGGGGTCGGTCGCGGTCATGTGTCTTCCTCCTCCGGCCGGAGCGGCTGCTCACCAGAATAGACGACGATTGCAATAGCCCGCGCTTGCAATTAAGCGGCGTCTGCAATTATTGTGAACGCTTGTAAGGCGCAGATGCAACCGTCTCGGAAGGTGCTGTTCCATGCCACTCGCGCTCCTCGCCCTCGCCATTGGGGCCTTTGGTATCGGCACCACCGAGTTCGTGATCATGGGGTTGCTGCCCGAGGTTGCCACGGACTTCGGGGTGTCGATCCCCATGGCCGGGTTCCTGGTCACCGGCTATGCGCTCGGTGTCGTACTCGGCGCCCCGCTGATGACCGTCCTCGGCACCCGGATCTCCCGCAAGCGCATGCTGCTGCTGCTGATGGGCCTCTTCATCGCCGGCAACCTGCTCTCTGCGGCCGCCCCGGTGTTCGGCGTGATGCTCGCAGGACGGGTGGTCGCCTCGCTGGCACACGGCGCGTTCTTCGGCATCGGTTCGGTCGTCGCGGCGGATCTCGTCGCTCCCGAAAAGAAGGCCGGAGCCATCGCGATGATGTTCACGGGTCTGACCGTGGCCAATGTCGTGGGCGTCCCGCTGGGCACCTTCGTCGGGCAGAGCATCGGTTGGCGGGTGACCTTCGCCATCGTCGCCGGGCTCGGTGTCATCGGCCTCGCCGGCGTCGCGAAGCTCGTACCCGACATGCCGAAGGTCGAGGGCGTACGGCTGCGGCACGAGCTGGCCGCCTTCCGTAATGCTCAGGTGCTGCTCGCCATGGCGATCACGGTCCTCGGCTTCGGCGGAGTCTTCGCCGCCATCACCTACATCACGCCGATGATGACCGAGGTCACCGGCTTCGCCGACGGCTCCGTCACCTGGCTGCTCGTCCTCTTCGGCCTCGGCATGGTCGGCGGCAACCTCGTCGGCGGCAAGTTCGCGGACCGCGCCCTGATGCCCATCCTGTATGTGTCGCTGGGTGCCCTTGCGGTCGTGCTCGCCCTGTTCACGTTGACTGCCCACAACAAGATCGCGGCGGCCGTGACCATCGTGCTGATCGGCGCGCTGGGCTTCGCGACTGTCCCGCCGCTGCAGAAGCGGGTCCTGGACCAGGCTGCAGGCGCCCCCACGCTGGCATCTGCCGTCAACATAGGTGCCTTCAACCTCGGCAACGCGCTCTCGGCCTGGCTGGGCGGCATCGTCATCGCGGCCGGCCTCGGCTACACCGCCCCCAACTGGGTCGGCGCGGCCCTCGCCACCTCGGCCCTCGCCCTCGCCGTCCTCTCACGCCGCCTCGAGAGCCGCACCGAGAGCCGCACCGGGAATCGCACCGACACCAGCCGCGTCATCGCCACCTCGAGCCCCGACACTGTTCAGGCCACCGCAGCCCACCACTGAGGGTGGATCTGCCCGACCGGCTAGCCGGCCGCGACCGTCAAAGGCGCGAAGCGGCGGGTCCAGTCGCCCGGGAGGACGGGGATGCCGTAGGTCATCACCGCGTTGAAGGCGACCGGCTCAAGGCCGTGCTCCTTCACCCAGGTGAGCAGCTCCTCATGGCGTACGTCGATGTCCGTGCGGAGCGGCCGGTCCGTACCCGCCGCCAGCGAGGCGATCAGCGCCTGCGCCGTCTCCGTGTCCCGCGCGATCAGCGGGCCGACGACCTGGGTCTCCATGTTCGGCCAGGCCGCCGCGTAGCCCGTCAGGATGCCGTCCTCCTCCGCCACGCGGAGCTGGTCCGCGAAGGCGGGCAGGCGCGTGATCATATGGGTGCGGTCCAGGCCGAAGACCTCGGTATCGAGCCGCAGGACGGCTTGGAGGTCCTCCGCGGTCGCCGGGCGCGTGGATACCTCAGCGGCCGGGCCCGAGGCATGGAAGTGACCGCGGACCATTTCGGCGCGGCCAGTGTTCATGAAGCCCAGCTCCTCGTAGAGCGGCTGCCCGTTCGGGGTGGCGTGCAGAGCGACCGGGGCCTCCCCGGCCACCTCGAGCACATGCTTCATCAGGCGCCGTCCGACGCCCTGCCGGGCGAACCGCTCGGCGACGAGCACCATCCCGATCGTGGTGAGTCCGGAGCCGTACGAGGTCAGTACGCACGCGGTCATCAGCCCCTTGCCCGCGGGGTCGTCGATGCCGTACCCCGTCCCTGCCGTCAGCAGCAGGCCCCACTTGTGCTCCTCACGAGGCCAGCCGCGGTCCTCGGACAGATCGGCGCAGGAAATGAGGTCGTCCATGGTCAGACGGCGAATGGGCAGCTCGGAGAGCGGTGTTGGCATACGGGTCAGGCTGTCCGACGGAGTGATCGTTCGTCCAGCGCTTTCGGTGAAGTGGCCGAGACGCGCGACCGCCGGCCGCGCCGCGTGAGGCCCCACGGCTTGAGGACGGAGATGACGGTCATGAAGATGTACGTGGTCAGGGAGACGGCCGGGCCCATCACCAGGTCGCGCGGCTCGGTCAATGGCGTACCTGACGAGATGGTGTCGACCGCGTTGTTGACCGCCGGGCGCAGAGCGAAGAGTGACGCGGTGATGGTGATGAGGGTCAGCCAGAACTTCGTATAGACCCAGCGGTGCCTGGCAAGGCCCCATTTGGTGCGGAGCGACAACAACAGACCGCTGATCAGGGTCAGCAGCGCGACCGGAATCACCAGCCAGTCCGTGAAGACCTTCATCGAGCGGCACGTGGCCTCGATCATCGGCCCCGACTCGGTGGTGGCGGCGGTGACGGCAAGCGCGAGCAGGCCGAGCGTGAGCCCGAGCCAGCCGGCGGATGCGGCGACATGGACGACGAGGAGGGCCCGGCGAGCGGGGCGCCTGAGTGGTTTCACGTGAAACACGGTGCCGGGTCGGCCAGATCGCCGCGTCTGACAGCGGGAGTAATCGCGGCTACTAGCCTCGGCGTACATGGAGAGAACTCGCAGGCTGCACATCTTCGATCTCGACGGCACACTGATCCGCGGATCGGCGGCCCCCGTGGAGATATCCCGGCAGCTGGGGCTGCTGGAAGAGATCGGCGAGCTGGAACGGGACATCATCGCCCGCAGGATCGGCCCGCCGGAGTATGCGGTGCGTGTGCACGCCCTGTGGACCGATCTCACCGATGCGCATGTGGCGGCCGCTTTCGAGACGGCGCCCTGGCTCGACGGCATCCAGGAGGTGTGGCGGGAGATCCGTGAAGGCGGCGACTATTGCGCCGTCATTTCGCTCTCGCCCTCCTTCTTCGTGGAGCGGCTGCTGGGCTGGGGAGCTCATGCGGCGCACGGCTCACTCTTTCCCGAGCTGCCCTTCACCCGGCCCGTGGACCCCGCGGGCATTCTCAACGCGGCTGCGAAAGTGAAGATCGCTGACCGGCTTTGTGCAGACTTCGGGGTTGGTCTGGACGCATGTGTTGCATACGGTGATTCCATGTCCGACGCGGAGATCTTCGCGTCGGTGCCCACAACGGTGGCGGTGAATGCCGATCACCATCTGTCGGGTCTGGCCACACACACCTATATGGGGGGCGATCTGCGCGAAGCCTATGAACTGGTGCGATTCCGCGGATAGTTCAGCAGCTCCGGGAGTCGGGGGGAACCCGGCACATGGGCATGGGGGCAATGGAGCCTAACGGGAAAGCGGGTTCGGACGCCCGGACTTTCTGCTCTTTGTCCATGCGGTCTCGCCACCTGGCATGCTGCGACGACGGGTGCTGCGGGCAATGTCACATTCCGGGCTTACTTCTCCCTGATCGGCGCGTGGCCGAGGTTAGTGTGGGCCGGCAGCAGTCCTGAGGCAGAACGGGGAATTGAGGCACATTCCGGATCAGCGGATGTGCATGGACCGACCGAAAGATGTTCGAGGCGAGGCAGACAATGGACGCTCCGACCACCACGTCGGCCGACAACGGCACTGCAGGCGACAGCGGCGGAGGCGGATGGTTCACCCCTCGTAAGCAGTCGGCCCAGGGCCGGGCCGCCCCCCCTCCCGCCCCCGATGAGGGGGCGTCCACGGGTGATGCCGGGCAGCAGCGAATAGCCACGCCGCGGCGCCCCGTCGCCTCCATACGCCCGGTGGGCTCCGGCCCGCGTACCGCCCCGGCGCCCGCGGCTGAAGCTCAGGCAGCCCATGTGGCCGCTGCCGCCGCCCCCGTGGCCGACTCCCCGCTCGATGAGGCTGCCTTCGACGAGGTCCTTGTCGACGACCTCCCGATCGAGCACGACCCCCTGAGACACTCCCCGATCGGTCGCGCCCCGGACGAGCGCCCGCCGCTCGACAACGCCCACGGGGCCCGCGCGGTCCACGAGGCCCCCACCCCTTATGAGCCACCACCCGCCGCGCCCGCGGCCCCCGGCTCTCCCGACGCCATCCTCATCCGGCGCACGATGGCGGAGATCGAGCCCGTCGCCGACAAGGTGACCTCGTACTTCTACGCCCTGCTCTTCGTCCGCCATCCCGACCTGCGCGGCCTCTTCCCCGCGGCCATGGACGCCCAGCGCGACCGGCTCCTCAAGGCCCTGCTCACCGCCGCCGAGCACATGGACAACCCGTCCGTGCTGACCGACTACCTCAAGCACCTGGGCCATGGACACCGCAAGTACGGCACGCAGGCCGCGCACTACCCCGCCGTCGGCGAGGCGCTGATCGGCGCGCTGACCCGGTACGCCACGGCCACCTGGGACGAGGAGACCGAGGCCGCCTGGGTCCGTACGTACACCAAGATCTCCCAGATCATGATCGACGCGGCCTCCGAGAATGAGCGGCACGCGCCCGCCTGGTGGCATGGCGAGGTGGTGTCGCACGACCTCAGAACTCCTGACATCGCGATCATCACCGTCCGCCCCGACCAGCCGTACGCGTTCCTGGCCGGCCAGTACACAAGCTTGGAGACGCCCTGGTGGCCGCGGATCTGGCGGCACTACTCCTTCGCGGGAGCGCCCCGCGCCGACGGTCTGCTCTCGTTCCATGTCAAGGCGGTCCCGGCCGGCTGGGTCTCCAACGCCCTGGTCCACCACGCCCGCCCCGGCGACGTCGTGCGCCTCGGGGCTCCCGCCGGTTCGATGACCGTCGACCACACCACCGACAACGGTCTGCTCTGTCTGGGCGGCGGCACCGGTATAGCCCCCATCAAGGCGCTGGTCGAGGATGTCGCCGAGCACGGAGAACGGCGCCCGGTAAAGGTCTTCTACGGAGCGCGCACCGATTTCGACCTCTACGACATCGACACGATGCTGCGGCTCCAGCAGACGCACCCCTGGCTCTCGGTCCGCCCGGTGGTCGATGGCCGGTCGCAGTTCCCGGACGCTGTACGGGAGTACGGCCCGTGGTACGAGTACGACGCCTATCTCTCCGGACCGCCCGGCATGATCCGCAGCGGTGTCGACGCACTGCGCGGAATTGGCATCCCGTTCGACCGGATCCGCCACGACTCCCTCGAAGAACTCGTGGCGGCCGGCGACTAGCGGGGCAGGGCCGGCGGAGCAGTGGTGGCGTACTAGCCCAGGTCGGGTGCGTGCATCGCGCGTACGCCCTCGATATTGCCGTCCAGGTAGTGCCGCAGTGACAGCGGTACGAGATGGACGGCCGCGATCCCGACGCGGCTGAACGGCACCCGTACGATCTCGTATTCCCCACAGGGCTCCTCGATCTCCGGGCCGTGCCGGCGCGACGGGTCCATGGATTCGAGTCGGCAGACGAAGAAGTGCTGGACCTTCACCCCCGTCACACCGCCGTCCGCGATGTGTTCGACGGTGTCGACGAAGCAGGGCACCACATCGATGATCTTGGCGCCGAGCTCTTCGTCCACCTCCCGGTGGAGCGCGTCGACGACGGTGGCGTCCTCCGGCTCGACCCCGCCACCGGGGGTGACCCAGTACGGATCCACTCCGGGCTTGGTGCGCTTGATCAGGACGAGGTCGTTGCCGTCCAGCAGAATGGCGCGTGCGGTGCGCTTGACCACCGGTCGTTCGGTCATGGCAAGAGAGTGGCCCGCGCCGAGCGTTCTGAAACTCCTGCCCGCCCGGCGGTCACCAGTCGACGGCAGCGCGCAGCAGCCACTCGTGCGCCCGCGCGATGTGCGGAAGGGCGAGTGTGCCGGTGCGCACGACCAGAAAGTATGTACGCAGCGGGGGCACCGGAGGATCGAGCAGCGCCACCACCCGGCCGCGCTGCAAGGCGTCCTCGCACAGATAGCGCGGCAGCACAGCGAGCCCGGCACCCGAGGCCGCGGCCTCCAGGACCGCCCGCAGATCGGGCGCGATGACGGCGCCGGCGGCGGCCGGCCGGGAGTCGAAGACGGCGGACCAGTAGCGCGAGACCAGCGGCAGGGACTCGTGCACCTCCACGACCGGCAGCTGCTCGAGCACCACATGCCCCTTGCGCAGGACGCCGGGCCCCAGCCGCGCCGCCCAGCGCGGCGAGGCGATCAGTACGTGCTCCTCGTCGCAGAGCGGAGTCGCGGTGAGCAGCCCGCCGCGCGGACGGGCCGTGGTGATGGCCAGATCGTGATGTCCGGCGGCCAGTCCCTCCAGTGCTTCCTCGGAATTCCCGAACGAGGCCCGCAGCGCCAGCCCCTGGGAGATCAGCGGGGTGAGGGCGGGCAGGGCGCGCAGGGAGGTGAACTCCGGGAGGCCGGCGAGATGCAGGGTCCGTACACCCGCCTCTTCGTCGAGCCCGGTCTCGGCGATCTCCACCAGGGCGTCCAGATGCGGCGCGGCGCGGTGCGCGAGCTCGTCGCCGATCGTCGTGGGGGTCACTCCGCGCGCCTGGCGCAGGAACAGGGGGCGGCCCAGCTGCCGCTCCAACGTGCGGATCTGGCCGGTCACCGCGGGCTGGGAGAGGCCGAGCAGCGCGGCGGCACGGGTGAATGAGCCGGCCCGGTGCACCGTGACGAATGTGCGTAACAGGGCCAGATCCATGCCATGCCCTCCCGACCCGACGATACGTGCCCGACGATGCAGCCTGTCGGCGTCCACCGGGCAATTCCGGCGGACCCGGCCAACTATAAATAAGTCGATAGGTCGCTGTCGCTACTGTGATTGGACACTGACACAGAGTCAACTAGCCTTGGTCACGCGGTTCTTCGCACCTGGAACCGGGGGCGGTCCGAGCCATGAGGGGGGAGGCTCGGACCGCCCGTTGTACGTACAGCCGCTCAGCGCGCCGACGTACACCGGCGTACGCCCCCCGGCCCGGGCTACGAAGTTGAGTCCGCCGCCTCGTCCAGCGCCCGCAGCACATCTGCCACGAGGTCCTCGGCGTCCTCTGCGCCCGCCGAGAACCGGATGAAGCCATCCGGCACGGCGTCGCCGCCCCAGCGTCCGCGCCGTTCCGCGGTGGACCGCACTCCACCGAAGCTCGTCGCGTCGTCCACCAGCCGCAGACTGTCCATGAAGCGTTCCGCCTGGCCGCGGTCCGGCAGGACGAACGAGACCACACAGCCGAAGCGCCGCATCTGCAGCGAGGCTGTCTTGTGCGAAGGGTCTGTCGCCAGGCCCGGATAGCGCAGACCTGTCACCTCGCCGCGCGCGCTCAGCGCCTCCGCGAGCGCCAGCGCGTTCGCGCACTGCCGCTCGATCCGCAGCTGCAGCGTGGCCAGTGAGCGGTGCGCGAGCCACGCTTCCATCGGGCCGGGGATCGCTCCTACGACCTTGCGCCACTTCCGCACACCGGCGGCCAAATCCGTATCGCGGCAGGTCACATGTCCGAGCAAGATGTCGCCGTGGCCTGTCATTCCCTTGGTGTCGCTCGCCACCGAGAAGTCGGCGCCCAGCTCCAGCGGGCGCTGGCCGAGCGGTGTCGCCAGGGTGTTGTCGACCGCGACCAGAGCGCCGGCCGCGTGCGCCGCCTCCGCGAGCCGCCGTACATCGCAGACATCGAGCCCCGGATTGGACGGTGTCTCGATCCACAGCAGCCGGGCCCCGTCCAGGACGGAGAGCTGCGCGTCGTCGCCGGTCGGCGCGGTGCGCACCTCGACGCCGTACGCCTCGAGCCGCTCGCGCACCAGCGGCAGCGCCTGATAGCCGTCGACCGGAAGCACCACCGCGTCACCGGCCTTCAGCTGCGAGAAGAGCACGGCCGAGACTGCCGCCATGCCCGAGGCGAAGGCCACGGTCTCGACGGACTCCCCCGGCGCCTCCAGCTCGCCGATCGCCCGCTCGAGATGTGTCCAGGTCGGGTTTGAGTCACGGCCGTAGGTGTACGGCCCGGTGGCCTCGCCCGGCAGATGGAAGTGGGCCGCGAAGACCGGACCCGGCAGGGTCGGTTCGTACTTCACCGGCTCGGGCAGCCCCGCCCGTACCGCCCTGGTGCCATCCCCGGTCGTCAGGGGAAAGGTCCCGTGTCCCGCGCTCATGCAGCTCGCTCCTCGACAGCCGTCCGTACCGCGTCGAGCAGGCCCTCGCTCGCCGCCTCCACCATTTCCAGGCACTCCTCGAAACCGTCCATGCCGCCGTAGTACGGATCCGGAACATCCAGATCCGCGACGGCCGACGGATCGTACGTCCGCAGCAGTCGCACCTTCGCGGCGTCAGCGGCCGTCGGCGCCAGCCGCCGCAGCTCCCGCAGGTGCCCCTCGTCCAGCGCGATCACCAGATCGATGAGCGGGAACCAGGCGGCGCGGAACCGGCGCGCGCTGTGGCCGAACTCGTAGCCGTTCGCCTCCAGTACTGCTGCCGTGCGCCGGTCGGCGCCGTCGCCCTCGTGCCAGCCGGCCGTGCCCGCACTGTCCACCTCCACCACCCCGTCGAGTCCGGCGTCCGCCACTCGCGCGCGGAAGACGGACTCGGCCATGGGTGAGCGGCAGATGTTGCCGGTGCAGACAAAGCAGATGCGATACGCGGAATTCACGCGGTACTCAGTCCTTGTCGGGCAGGGCGACGTTCATCGCCCATGAAACGACGGAGATGATCAGGCCGCCGAGAACGGCCGTCCAGAAGCCCTCGACATGGAAGTTCAGATCGAACTGGTCGGCCAGCCAAGAGGTCAGCAGCAGCATCAGGGCATTGATCACCAGCGTGATCAGTCCCAGGGTGACTATGAACAGTGGCAGTGTGAGCAGCTTCACCACCGGCTTGACGAGGAAATTGACCAGCCCGAAGAGCAGGGCCACCAGAACCAGCGTCCATGCCTTCCTGCCGGTGCTGTCACCGGTCAGCGTGATGTCCTGCAGCAGCCAGATGGCGACCAGCAGGGCTGCCGCGTTGGCGATCGTCTTGACTACGAAATTCTTCATGTGTCTGATCGTGGCAGACGTGATCGGACCAAGGCAGGGGCGGGCGGACGATGAAGGCATTCCGACTGGACGAGCTGGAGGCGGAGCGCGCCGCCAATGACGGTGCGTATCTGCAGTTCCTGCGCGAACGGAACATGTCGGTCGGCCTGTACGCACTGGACGCAGGCGAGCTCGACCCGCAGTTGCCTCACCGCCAGGACGAGGTCTACTTCGTCGTCAGCGGCCGGGCCGCCATCACTGTCGGGACGGAAACCACGCAGGTCGGACGAGGCAGCGTGGTCTACGTCCCGGCCGGAGCGGCCCACAAGTTCCACCACATCACCGAGGATCTGCGGGTCATGGTGGTTTTCTCTCCGCCTGAGAGCTGAGCCCGACCCTGCCCGCTCCCTAAGGGTTCGGTCAGGGGAGTCCAAGGGCTCGCGGGCCCCCGTTGACCCCTTCTCCCGCCTAGCATCGAAGCCAGGAACTCAGAGAAACGAGGTAAGGACGATGGCTGTGCGAGAGATGTTCGCGGGGATGCCGTGGTGGGTGAAGTGGGTTGCGGTGCCTGTCATCGCCCTTGTCGTGTTCGGTGGGCTGATCGCCAGCCTCGTCGGCTTTGTGATCGCGCTGCTCTTCAAGGTTCTGGTCTTCGTCGCCCTCGTCGGCGGGCTCATCTTTGTCGTACGGAAGTTCATGGCGTCTTCGAGTTCGAAGAGCGACTGGTAGAGCGACTGGCAGCCCCCGGCTGTACAGGGGCCGGCCCGGCCGGGGAAACGCCTGGGCCCCCGCGAATCCGCTCGCGCGCGAGGCGGGGTTTCCTCTCCCCACCACGTACCGCCCGCTGCGCACTCTGACGCCCGTCCTGTCCGCCGAATCGGTTGACGGAGCCGCTCGCCTCGATGGAGCGAATGCAGCCTGTCGTGGAGCGACGGGAATATGCG
The DNA here is from genome assembly GCF_035918095.1 of Streptomyces sp. NBC_01750. Classification (NCBI taxonomy): domain Bacteria; kingdom Bacillati; phylum Actinomycetota; class Actinomycetes; order Kitasatosporales; family Streptomycetaceae; genus Streptomyces; species Streptomyces sp. NBC_01750. Next base: position 4,458,211 of record NZ_CP109137.1, on the reverse strand, counting down.
GTCGGCACGGTCAGTGCCGCCATCCCGATCACGGCCGGATCCAGTGCCGTCGCGATGGCTATTTCCCTCCCCCTTCGCCAGAACGAGCGATTACTGCCTGCGGTCGTACGGATACGCAGCGGAATGGCAGCGGCTTGCCGGTTCGCTAACCTTCTCTATCAGTATCTGAAAAATCACTCCTTGTGATCTTCCCGCGCTTACAGCACCATTACGTCAAGAGGGCCATGGGGTACCAATCCTGGCCGTTTTCAGCAGGTTTCCTTCACTGCTTCAGCCACTGCGGGGTACACGATGCGTCAGTCGGTCCATGCCGAGGTCCTCATGAGTTTCCTTGTCTCGGAGGAGCTCTCGTTCCGGATCCAGGTGGAGCTGCGATACGAGACAGGGGACCCCTACGCGGTACGGATGACCTTCCATCTGCCTGGAGACGCCCCCGTGACCTGGGCCTTCGGCCGTGAACTGCTGCTCGACGGCATCAACGGGCCGAGTGGCGACGGTGATGTACACATCGCGCCGATCGGGCAAGAAGGGCCGGCCGACGTCGGCATCAGGCTCCAGGTCGGCTGCGACCGGGCCCTGTTCCGGTCGAGCGCGGCGCCGCTCGTGGGCTTCCTCGACCGCACCGACAAACTGGTGCCGCTGGGGCAGGAGCGCACACTGGGTGAATTCGAGGGCAGCCTGGAAGAGGCCCTCGGGCGCATCCTCGCCGAGGAGAACGCCGGTTGAGCGGTGGCCGGAGCGCCCACTGAGCTACCTCTTGCGGCGGCGGCCCTTCCCGCTCCGTACCGGCGACACCGGCGGTCCCGGCGGAGCGCTCACCGCTTCTGATGCTCCCGGCGATCTCGGCCGGTCCGCGGAAACCACCATCGCAGCGAGCGCGGTGGTCACCGGAACCGAAGCGACCAGACCGATCGACCCGACCAGGGTGCGTACGATCTCCACCGCCACCAGCTCGCTGTTGGCCACCGTCCCCACACTGCTCTGCGCGATCGAGAAGAGCAGCAGCAGCGGCAACGCCGCGCCCGCGTAGGCGAGTACCAGCGTGTTCACGACCGACGCGATATGGTCCCGGCCGATCCGGATGGCGGCCCGGTAGAGCCCGCGCGGCCCCATGTCCGGATCCGCCTGGTGCAGCTCCCAGACTGCCGAGGTCTGGGTCACTGTCACATCGTCGAGCACACCGAGCGAACCGATGATGACGCCGGCCAGCAGCAGGCCGCTCAGGTCGATGTTCGGAAACAGGCCGTGGATCAGGCCGGTGCTGTCGTCTGTGTTGCCGGTCAGGCTCGCCCAGCCGATGAAGAGCGAACCGAGCAGTCCGATCAGCAGCAGCGAGATCAGTGTGCCGAGGACCGCGACCGACGTACGTGCGGTGAGGCCGTGGCACAGATAGAGCGCGATCAGCATGATGGCGCTCGCCCCGATGACCGCGACGACCAGCGGATTCGAGCCCTGCAGGATCGCGGGCAGGATGAACAGGGTCAGTACGGCGAACGAGGCGGCGAGCGCGATCAGCGCCATCACACCGCGCATCCGTCCCACCACCACCACAGCGAGCGCGAAGATCAAGGCCAGCAGCGCCATCGGGAGCTTTCGGTCCACATCGGTCACGGAGTACTGAAGATCGCGGGGCGCGTCGGGCGCGTACGCCACCACCACCCCCTGGCCTTTGCTCAACTGCCGTGGAGAGTCCGGCTGGACGATCTCGGTGAAGGTACGGCCCTTGTCCTTGCCGCTGGTGACCTTGATCGTCGCCTTCGAGCAGCTGCCCTTCTGGGAGTTGACCGCCTCGCGCCCCTCGGGAGTGGAGGTGTCGCCGGTCGGCGGTACCTGCGCCGCGTTCACGTCCTTGCAGTTGACCTTCTCGACCGCCACCACGCTGCCCTGCTCGGTCTGCCGGTCGAAGCCGACACCGCTGCGCTGATGGTCGGGAGCGCCGCCGGGCCAGAGCACGAACAGACCGACCACGACCGCGGTGGAGAAAGGAATCAGCACCGCGGCGATGACCTTGCGGAGGTGCTTGGAGACGGGTGCGGCGGGCCCATGGTTGTGCGAATGGCTGTGTGCTTCGGGCGTCTGCTGCGAGGAGGTCACCGACCGATCATCGCAAGAACGGAAGGGGCCCACTGTTCAGCACGCCAGAAATGACGCTAGCGTGGTGGCACCTTTGCACACGCGGGAGCTCGGAGCACCGGGCTGAGAGGGCGCTGACCTCCGTACAAGTCGTCATGAATCGTACGGAAGCCGCTGCGTCGACCGCCGAACCTGTTACCGGGTAATGCCGGCGTAGGGAGTAGGTCTCATGACCGTTCAGGATGCACACACGCCTGCCGCCGACCAGGCGGAGCGCAAGCCCGGCTGGCACAAGGGGTACATCGAGGGTTCGCGCCCCGACCTCCGGGTGCCTGTCCGCCAAGTGCACCTCACCAATGGCAAGGACGTGACGCTGTACGACACGTCCGGCCCGTATACCGATCCCACCGTCGAGACCGACGTCCGCCGCGGCCTGCCGCCGCTGCGGGAGAACTGGATCATCGGCCGTGGCGACACCGAGGAGTACGCGGGCCGCCCGGTCCGCCCCGAGGACGACGGGATCAAGCACACCTCGCCGCGCGGGGGACTGCGCAATCTCGACGCGGTCTTCCCCGGCCGCCCGCGTCAGCCCCGCCGGGGCCGCGACGGCCAGGCGGTGACACAACTCGCGTACGCCCGCCGCGGTGAGATCACCCCGGAGATGGAGTACGTCGCGATCCGCGAGAACGTTCCCGCCGAGGTCGTACGCGAAGAGATCGCGGCGGGCAGGGCCGTCCTGCCCGCCAACGTCAACCACCCCGAGATCGAGCCGATGATCATCGGCAAGCGGTTCCTGGTGAAGGTCAACGCCAACATCGGCAACTCCGCGGTCACCTCCTCCATCGAGGAGGAGGTGGACAAGATGACCTGGGCCACGAAGTGGGGCGCGGACACGGTCATGGACCTCTCCACAGGCCGCAACATCCACACCACCCGCGAGTGGGTGCTGCGCAACTCCCCCGTCCCGATCGGCACGGTGCCGCTCTACCAGGCGCTCGAGAAGGTAGACGGCAAGGCCGAGGAGCTGACCTGGGAGGTCTACAAGGACACCGTCATCGAGCAGGCCGAGCAGGGCGTCGACTACATGACCGTCCACGCGGGCGTGCTGCTGCGGTACGTGCCGCTCACCGCCCGCCGCAAGACCGGCATCGTTTCCCGCGGCGGCTCGATCATGGCGGCCTGGTGTCTGGCGCACCACAAGGAATCGTTCCTGTACGAGAACTTCGAGGAGCTCTGCGAGATCCTCGCCTCGTACGACGTGACGTACTCCCTCGGCGACGGACTGCGCCCCGGCTCGATCGCGGACGCCAATGACGAGGCGCAGTTCGCGGAGCTGCGGACGCTCGGCGAGCTCAACACCATCGCCAAGCGCCACCATGTGCAGACCATGATCGAGGGCCCGGGCCATGTCCCGATGCACAAGATCAAGGAGAACATCGACCTTCAGCAGGAGATCTGCGAGGAGGCCCCGTTCTACACGCTCGGCCCGCTGACGACGGACGTCGCGCCCGCGTACGACCACATCACCTCCGGTATCGGCGCCGCGATGATCGCCTGGTGGGGCACGGCGATGCTCTGCTACGTCACGCCCAAGGAGCACTTGGGCCTGCCGAACCGCGACGATGTGAAGACCGGCGTCATCACCTACAAGATCGCGGCTCATGCGGCAGACCTCGCAAAGGGCCACCCGGGAGCGCAGGAGTGGGACGACGCGCTCTCCGACGCGCGATTCGAGTTCCGGTGGGAGGACCAGTTCAATCTGGCCCTCGACCCCGACACGGCACGGGAGTTCCACGACGAGACGCTGCCGGCCGAGCCCGCGAAGACCGCGCACTTCTGCTCGATGTGCGGTCCGAAGTTCTGCTCGATGAAGATCTCCCAGGACATCCGGCGGCAGCACGGCGGCTCGCAGCAGGAGATCGAGGCTGGCATGGAGGAGAAGTCCAAGGAGTTCGCCGCGGCCGGCAACCGGGTTTATCTGCCGATCGCCGAGTGAACCCCCGGCCACCGGGCGCCGGAGGGGTCACTCCGGCTGGTGCTCGGGGCCGCCGAAGTCCGGGCTGGTGAAGTCCGGGCTGGTGAAGGTGGGTCTCTGGCCCGTCGTCGAGCCCTCGCTCGGGCTGGAGTAGTCCGGGCCGCTGTAGCCGATCTTGGGGATACGGCTCACATTGCGCGGCGGGTCGGCCGACGACGGGTCGGCGCTGGGATCGGCCAGCGCTGCCCGCAGAAACGGCAGCAGACCGCGTTCCAGCACCGCATGACGCCAGGCCTCCTTGGCCCGGGCCACCTCGTCCGGCTCGCCCGCCGACTCCTCGGCCGGGACCTGGGTCGCGCCGTTGCGCAGAGCGGTGAGCAGCAGCGCGACCGCGGCGGCGAGGATTCCGGCCGCCGTGACCGCGCCGAAGAACCACCCGGCGGTGAGCAGGGTGTCCGCGAAGGACGGCGTGGGACTGAGCATTTTCAGGATGTAGCCGACCAGCAGGAAGATCGCCGCGGCCGTCCCCGCGAGCACCGGCGCCAGTACGGCGATGACGGCGGCGAATCCGGCGCCGCTCTCGGCTGCCTCGCCCTCGGCCGGGGCCAGCACGGAATTACGTACCGACGCGGCGGCCGCGGGCGCGCGCAGATCCTCGCGGACCTTCACATAGTGCTCGTACTCGGCCGCGGCGGCGGTGGTGATGAGCGCTGTCGCGTTCAGGGCCATGGTGCGGAGTTGTTCGGTGTTCAGGCGCTGCCCCACGGCAGCGAGATCCGGACGGTCATGGGCGTTGCGCAGCGCGTCGTCGAGGATTCGCTCGTACTCGGCGCGATCCTCGGTCAGCAGGTGCGGAGCGCTGTTCATGTGCATCCCCCGATGCTCCGTAGGGCCGGATTGCCCGCATCGACCGGGCGGTTGGGCAGAAACGGAGGAGAGCCTGCTACGGATAAGCCGATGGTATTGCGGTTACGGCACGGGGTGACAGGGGGTTTCGCTAAATCGCCAGTTCTGAGTCGGCTCAGTTATGCAGCGGGAGTTCGACCACAAGCAGTTTTCCGGCCATGGTCACGCCGCCGTCCATGGCGATTGCGAGCTCGTCCGCATACACATGCGGGCCTTCTACAACCGGACGCGCGCCGTCCTCACCGTCCTCGGTACCCACCTCTCCGAGCAGATACGGAATGGGGCTGTGGCCGTGCACAACACGTCGGCCGCCGTAGGCCGAGAGCAGTTTGCGTACGGCCTGCGGGCCGCCGTCGTCGCGGAAGGCGAACCGCTTGGTGAACTTGCGGAACAGGTCCCAGCACTCGTCGGCGTCATTGCGGGTCAGGGTCTCGCGGACGGTGTCATTGACCGCTTCGATCGAGTCGCCGTAGTCGAGATAGGCCGTGGTGTCGGAGTGCATCAGCAGATGCTCGTCCTCCAGCTCGATGGCGTCGAGACGCGCCATCCACTGCAGATGGACTTCCTGCAGACGGTCCATATCGGACTTCTGGCCGCCGTTGAGCAACCATGCGGCCTGGAAGGTGGCGGTGCCGGCCCCGGAGTTGACGGGGGTGTCGCCGAACCGCTTGGCGCCGAGCAGCAGCAGTTCGTGATTGCCCATCAAGGCCTTGCAGTAGCCGCCGGCGGCGGCGGCCTCGGCGGAGAGCCGCATGACGAGGTCGATGACGCCGATGCCGTCGGGGCCCCGGTCGGTGAAGTCGCCGAGGAACCAGAGCCGGGCGTTGCCCGCGGCCCACTGGCCTTCGGCGTCGATGAGGCCCTGTTCGGTGAGGGCCGCGAGGAGTTCGTCGAGGTAGCCGTGGACATCGCCGACGACGAAGAGCGGGCCGGGCCCGTCGGCGGCGGGCGTCTCCGACGGGTTGATCTGCACCTGGACGGTGTCGCCGGGGCCGCCGCGGCCGATTACCGGGAGGTCGCGCGCGGTGGGGGTGTAGCCGTCAGGGGCCTCGCCCTCCGGGACGGCGTTGCCGGGATGCCCGGACTCCGTGGACTGCTGCACTTGAGGCTGCTGTGGCTGTGGTTGCTGAGCCTCCGGCTGGGTTTGCTGTGCCCGTGCCTGAGGTTGCGGTGCCTGGTGCTGCGGTGCGTGCTGCTGTGGCGCCGCGGGCTGCGGTGCCTGCCGCTGTTGCGCTTGCGCCTGAGGTTGCGGCTGCGGTGCGTGCTGCTGTGGCGCCGCGGGCTGCGGTTCCTCCGACTGCACGGGAACCTGCGCATAGGGCGGCACACGGAAATCGCGCAACGTCGCCGTCCGCACCACGGGTCCTTGACCGGCCCCCTGAGTCATCGACCCCTCCACCACCGTCGCGCCGCCGTTCACCTCTCGGCCCAGCCTGGTCGGGGTGGTCCGCGGTGTCGTGCGCCCATCATAGGAATGAGCTCCGCGCTGTGTGACGCACCAGGGGTGGTGAATCCGTTCGCACCCCTGGTTCGCCGACTGTTTCGTGCCGATTAGGGAGGTCTAGTCCGGAGAAGGGGATCGCGGGGCGCTCACAGTCGTTCGCTGAGGGCGGCGCTGTGATGACGTCCGGATGATCAGTTCGGTCGGTATCACCTGCTCGACCGGCCGGTCCTCGTCGACTCCTTCGATGGCGTCGATGAGGAGCTGGACGACCGCCGTGCCGATCCGGCGCGGTTTGAGCGAGAGCGTGGTGATGGGCGGTTCGGTGGTGGCGTACACGGTCGACTCGCTGCAGCAGACGAGCAGCAGATCGTCGGGGACGCGCAGGCCGTACCGCCGGGCGGCGGCGAGGAGATCGGTGCCGTTGGGGTCGAAGAGCCCGTAGACGGCGTCGGGCCGGTCGGGGCGGGCGAGCAGCCGGTCGGCTGCGACGGCTCCGGCGCACGGGTCGTGGGCCGGATAGGACTCGTAGACCGGGTCCTGGCCGACGCGCTCGCACCATTCGAGATACGCGGTGGTGGACAGGCGTGTGTAGGTGTCGGTGGTGGTGCCGGTGAGCAGGCCGATACGGCGGGCGCCGGCGGCGGCGAGATGGTCGAGCAGGTTGAGTACGGCGGCTTCGTGGTCGTTGTCGACCCAGGCTGTGACCGGGAGTGTGCCGGCCGGACGGCCGTCGGAGACGACGGGCAGGCCCTGGCGGACGAGTTCGGTGACGACCGGGTCCTGGTCGGACGGATCGATGACGACAGTGCCGTCGAGGGCGACGTTCGACCAGACGTCATGGCGTGAGGTGGCGGGCAGGATGACGAGGGCGTAGCCGCGGGCGAGCGCGGCGGAGGTCGCGGCTCTCGCCATTTCGGCGAAGTACGCGAACTCGGTGAAGGTGAAAGGTTCATCCCCGTACGTCGTCACCGTCAGGCCGATGAGGCCGGACTTTCCGGTACGGAGCGTGCGGGCCGCGGCGGACGGGCGGTAGCCCAGTCGGTCGGCGACCTCGCGGACATGTCGGCGGGTGGCGTCCGGGAGCCGGCCCTTGCCGTTGAGCGCGTCGGAGACTGTCGTGATGGAGACGCCGGCTGCGGCGGCCACGTCTCTGATGCCCGCCCGACTCTGCCGGCCGCCCCGGCGTGATGTCTCCGCCCGGCTCACCTGGTGCTTCCCTGCTGCTGTCATGGCGAGCCGATAGTAGGGCTCGCGCGGGCGGTTGGGCCGGTCGCATATTCACTCGTTGACAGGCACGTTTCTGCATGGCCGTTCCTCGTCAATCGCCTTGGAAATCAAGGGAGTTGGGTGGTATGCCCACGGCGTCTCGGGCGTCCAGCCGCATGGGCCTGTCGAATGGTCGATGTTTCGAAGAGGTCTCAACTCACCACTACGGGGGATGCGCGCCACGGAGTGAGCTACCGGCGCGCGTGACAAGGAGGGGCGCTCCCCCCTCTCCGGGCCCACCCATTCGCATTCCCCGGGGCCACCCATTCGCAGCGGACGCGAATCCTCATAAGGTGAGCAGTATTGGAGTACTGCTGTGTACGGATGGTCGAGGAGGACCTGCGGTGAGCGAGACGAGCCCCAAGCTGCGCGCCGAGCTGGACGGCATCCCCACATACAAGCCCGGCAAGCCGGCTGCTTCGGGCGGCCAGGTCGCGTACAAGCTGTCGTCCAACGAGAACCCGTATCCGCCGCTGCCCGGTGTCGTGGAGAGCGCGATCGCCGCTGCCCACAACTTCAACCGTTACCCGGACATGGCCTGCACCGGCCTGATGAACGAGCTCGCGGACCGTTTCGGCGTGCCCGTGACGCATCTGGCCACCGGCACTGGCTCGGTCGGCGTCGCCCAGTCGTTGCTGCAGTCCACCTCGGGCCCTGGCGACGAGGTCATGTTTGCCTGGCGGTCCTTCGAGGCGTACCCGATCATCACGCGGATCAGTGGGGCGACGCCGGTGCAGGTGCCGCTGACCCCGGGTGATGTGCACGATCTGGACGCGATGGCCGATGCGATCACCGACCGGACCCGGCTGATCTTCATCTGCAACCCCAACAACCCGACCGGCACGGTGGTGCGCCGGGCCGAGCTGGAGCGCTTCCTGGACCGGGTGCCCACCGACATCCTGGTGGTGCTGGACGAGGCGTACATCGAGTTCGTCCGCGACGTCGACGTCCCGAACGGCATCGGGATCTACCGCGACCGCCCCAATGTGGCGGTGCTGCGTACGTTCTCGAAGGCCTACGGACTTGCCGGGCTGCGGGTCGGTTTTGCCATCGCCCATGAGCCGGTGGCTGCCGCGCTGCGCAAGACCGCGGTCCCCTTCGGTGTCTCGCAGCTCGCGCAGGACGCGGCGGTCGCCTCGCTGCGGGCCGAGGATGAACTGATCGGCCGGGTCGGCTCGCTGGTCGCCGAGCGGGTGCGGGTGCACCAGAGCCTGATCAAGCAGGGCTGGACGGTGCCCGAGACCCAGGCGAACTTCGTCTGGGTGCGGCTCGGCGACCGCACGCTCGACTTTGCGGCGGCGTGCGAGGAGGCCGGTGTCGTGGTCAGGCCCTTTGCGGGTGAGGGTGTACGGGTCACCATCGGGGAGACCGAGGCCAACGACCTGTTCCTGCATGTCACCGACGCGTTCCACAAGGGGCTCCAGGCCTAGATAGTCTCCACGCGCATCGGGTCGGCGGCGCGAGCGCGTCACCCTCGAACCGGAAGAGACCGTGCCCGCCTGCCGGGCGGCTGCCTCCACCGGCGGGGGAGACGTCCGTGTCGGAGTCGACCTCCTCGCCCCACGTGTGGGCGGCGGAGGCGAGCGGCAGAGCCCTCACGAGTGCCGTGCTCGTGGGGGCTTCTTGGTAGGTCGAAGTCGGCTGTCGGGCGGGCCGGGGGATCGGTGGCTTCACCCGCCGGATTCAACGAGATGTTGAAGCTCTGGGAAGAGCTACCCCCCCGGCCGAAGGCGCGGATTTCGTATGAGCAATAATGCTTGTGAATGTGAACGCGTTCACAAGCTTGTCTCGTTTCTCCCGTGATCGGCGGGATTAAGGGGGCAGACTGCGGCAGTGACCACGGCGATGTAAGGAGAAGACGACGTGGACGTAGCTCTGGCGCCGGAGACCTTGGCGCGATGGCAGTTCGGCATCACCACTGTCTACCACTTCCTTTTCGTCCCTCTGACGATCTCGCTCGCCGCGCTCACCGCCGGCCTGCAGACCGCCTGGGTGCGCACCGAGAAGGAGAAGTACCTCAAGGCCACCAAGTTCTGGGGCAAGCTCTTCCTGATCAACATCGCCATGGGTGTCGTCACCGGCATCGTCCAGGAGTTCCAGTTCGGCATGAACTGGTCCGACTACTCGCGCTTCGTCGGTGACATCTTCGGTGCCCCGCTCGCCTTCGAGGCGTTGATCGCGTTCTTCTTCGAGTCCACCTTCATCGGGCTGTGGATCTTCGGCTGGGACAAGCTGCCGAAGAAGATCCATCTCGCCTGCATCTGGATGGTCTCGATGGGCACCGTCCTCTCCGCGTACTTCATCCTGGCGGCCAACTCCTGGATGCAGCACCCGGTCGGCTACCGGATCAACAAGGAGCGAGGCCGAGCGGAGCTCACTGACTTCTGGCACGTACTCACACAGAACACCGCGCTCACCCAGTTCTTCCACACCATCACTGCCGCCTTCCTCGTCGGCGGCGCCTTCATGGTCGGCATCGCTGCCTTCCACCTGGCGCGCAAGAAGCACATTCCGGTGATGCGCACCTCGCTGCGACTCGGGCTGGTCACCGTGGCGATCGCCGGACTGCTCACCGCTGTCAGCGGTGACCTGCTCGGCAAGGTCATGTTCAAGCAGCAGCCGATGAAGATGGCCGCAGCCGAGGCGCTGTGGGACGGCGAGGCGCCCGCGCCCTTCTCGGTGTTCGCGTACGGCGACGTCGAAAAAGGCCACAACAAGGTCGCGATAGAGGTCCCTGGACTGCTGTCCTTCCTGGCCAACGACGACTTCTCCTCGTACGTCCCCGGCATCAACGACGTCAACAAGTCCGAACAGGAGAAGTTCGGGCCCGGCGACTACCGGCCCAATATCCCCGTCGCCTACTGGGGCTTCCGCTGGATGATCGGCTTTGGCATGACGTCCCTCGCCATCGGCCTGCTCGGGCTCTGGATGACCCGCAAGAAGTTCATGCTTCCGCTGGGCCTGCGGACAGGTGAGGACGAAGTGCCGCATCTGGTCCTCTTCAAGGAGAAGGCACTGAACCCCAGGCTGACCAAGTGGTACTGGGTCGTCGCCCTCTGGACGATGCTCTTCCCGCTGATCGCCAACTCCTGGGGCTGGATCTTCACAGAGATGGGGCGTCAGCCGTGGGTTGTGTACGGCGTGCTGCGTACCCGCGACGCCGTCTCCCCCGGTGTCTCGCAGGGCGAGGTGCTCACCTCGATGATCGTCTTCACGCTGCTCTACGCGGTCCTCGCCGTCATCGAGGTCAAGCTGCTTCTGAAGTACGTCAAGGCCGGACCGCCCGAGCTCACGGAGGCCGACCTCAACCCGCCCACCAAGATCGGCGGCGACGACCGTGACGCCGACCGGCCGATGGCCTTCTCGTACTGAGGCCCTGAGGAGCTGCTGAGGCATGGAACTTCACGACGTCTGGTTCGTACTCATCGCCGTCCTGTGGATCGGCTACTTCTTCCTCGAGGGCTTCGACTTCGGGGTCGGCGTCCTGACCAAGCTGCTGGCCCGGGACCGGGCCGAGCGGCGGGTCCTGATCAACACCATCGGGCCCGTCTGGGACGGCAACGAGGTCTGGCTGCTGACGGCCGGCGGAGCGACCTTCGCCGCCTTCCCCGACTGGTACGCCACCCTCTTCTCCGGCTTCTATCTGCCGCTGCTGCTGATCCTGGTCTGCCTGATCGTGCGCGGGGTCGCCTTCGAGTACCGGCACAAGCGGGATGAGGAAAGGTGGCAGACCAACTGGGAACACGCGATCTTCTGGACCTCACTGCTGCCCGCCCTGCTGTGGGGCGTCGCGTTCGGCAACATTGTGCGCGGCGTGAAGATCGACGGGCAGAAGGAGTACGTCGGCACCTTCCTCGATCTGCTCAACCCGTACGCGATCCTGGGCGGCCTGGTGACGCTGACCCTGTTCACCTTCCACGGCGCGGTCTTCGCCGCGCTGAAGACGGTCGGGGACATCAGGGTCCGGGCCCGGGGGCTGGCGCTGAAGCTGGGGCTTCTCACGACCGTACTGGCGCTCGGCTTCCTGCTCTGGACCCAGGTCTCGCGCGGTGACGGCAAGAGCCTGGTTGCGATGATTGTCGCGGTGGTGGCACTGGCCGGAGCGGTCGGGGCCATCAAGGTGGGACGCGAGGGCTGGTCGTTCGCGCTGTCGGGCCTGACGATCGCTGCCGCGGTCGCGATGCTGTTCCTGACGCTCTTCCCGAACGTCATGCCGTCCTCGCTCAATGAGGAGTGGAACCTTACGGTTACCAACGCCTCGTCGAGTCCGTACACCCTGAAGATCATGACCTGGTGCGCGGGCATCGCGGCGCCGCTGGTGATGCTCTACCAGGGGTGGACGTACTGGGTATTCCGCAAGCGGATCGGCACCCAGCACATCGCCGATGCTCATTAGTGGGGGATGTTTCACGTGAAACCGATCGACCCGCGTCTGCTCCGGTATGCCCGGGCCACCCGCCACTTCCTGATCGTGGTGGTGCTCCTCGGACTTGTCGGGGCGGCGCTGGTCATCGCCCAGGCGATGCTTATCGCCGACGTGGTGGTGGGGGCATTCGAGCGGGGGCTCTCCGCGCCCGGTCTGGCGACGCCGCTGGCACTCCTGGCGGCGGTCGCGGTCGGACGGGCGGTCGTCTCCTGGCTGACCGAACTGGCCGCGCACCGGGCGAGTGCGGCGGTCAAGTCGGAGCTGCGCGGGCGGCTGCTGGAGAGGGCCACCCAGCTGGGGCCCGAGTGGCTGAGTGGGCAGCGGACCGGTTCGCTGCTTGCGCAGGCCACCCGCGGTGTCGACGCCCTGGACGACTACTTCTCACGCTATCTGCCGCAGTTGGGGCTCGCCGTCGTGGTGCCCGTGGCGGTGCTGGCGCGGATCGTGACCGAGGACTGGGTCTCGGCGGCGGTCATTGTTGTGACTCTGCCGCTGATTCCGCTGTTCATGGTGCTCATCGGCTGGGCCACACAGGCCCGCATGGACCGCCAGTGGCGACTACTGTCCCGGCTGTCGGGGCACTTCCTGGATGTGGTCGCCGGTCTGCCGACCCTGAAGGTCTTCGGGCGGGCGAAGGCCCAGGCCGAGTCGATCCGGTCGATCACCTCGGAGTACCGGAAGGCGACGCTGCGGACGCTGCGGATCGCGTTTCTCTCGTCGTTCGCGCTGGAGCTTCTGTCGACCCTCTCGGTGGCGCTCGTAGCCGTCGGTATCGGTATGCGGCTGGTGCACGGGGAGCTGGATCTGTATACGGGCCTGGTGATTCTGATCCTCGCGCCCGAGGCGTACCTGCCGATCCGGCAGGTGGGGGCGCAGTACCACGCGGCGGCGGAGGGGCTTTCGGCCGCGGAGGGAATCTTCCAGGTACTGGAGACCGAGCCGCGGTCGGGCGGCAAGGGGAAGGTGCCCGACACCCTCCTGGTGGAGCTTGACGGGGTGACCGTTCGTCACGCGGGGCGCAGCGAGGCGTCATTGGATGCGGTCTCACTGGTGGTGGAGCCCGGCGAGACGGTCGCGCTGGTCGGACCGAGCGGGGTCGGGAAGTCGACGCTGCTGGGTGTACTGCTCGGCTTCGTGGAGCCGGCCGAGGGGCAGGTGCTCGTAAGCGGTACGGATCTGGCGTCGCTCGACATGGACCGGTGGCGTGAGCAGATCGCTTGGGTGCCGCAGCGGCCGTACCTTTTCGCGGGGACGGTCGCGGAGAATGTACGGCTGGCGCGGCCGGGCGCCGACGACGCGGCAGTGCGGGCAGCGCTGCGGGATGCCAACGCGTTCGACTTTGTGGCCGGGCTCCCCCAGGGTGCCGACACCCTGCTCGGCGAGGACGGCGCCGGGCTCTCGGCCGGCCAGCGGCAACGCCTCGCGCTGGCCCGGGCGTTCCTCGCGGACCGGCCGCTACTGCTGCTCGACGAGCCGACGGCCGCGCTGGACGGCGAGACGGAAGCGGGCATCGTCGACGCGGTGCGACGGCTGGCAGAGGGGCGGACGGTACTGCTCGTCGTCCATCGGCCGGCACTGCTGGCGGTGGCGGACCGCGTGGTCACGCTCTCCCGTCGCGCATCGCTGGTTCCTGGGCCTGCGAGGCCGGGAGTCGGAGCGTACGCACGTGCTCAGCCGTCGGCTTCGGCCGCGGCTCCGGAAGCAGTGCGCTCGGAGATGGACGCAGGTATGCGCGCCAAGACGGTTGACGCCGCCGGGCCGGCGCAGTCGACGCGCGCACGGTCGCCGCTGGCACGAGTGCGGAGCGCCGCCGGGGAGCTTCGGGGCCGGCTGGGGCTGTCGTTGCTGCTGGGCAGCCTTGCTGTGGGCTCCGCCGTAGGGCTCATGGCCGTCTCCGGATGGCTCATTTCACGTGCGTCCGAGCAGCCGCCCGTGCTCTATCTGATGGTGGCTGTGACGGCGACCCGCGCCTTCGGTCTCGGGCGGCCCGTCTTCCGGTACGCCGAGCGGCTGGTGTCGCACGATGCCGTGCTGCGCATGCTCGCCGAGATGCGGGTCGCGGTCTACCGCGGGCTGGAGCGGATCGCGCCCGCCGGGCTGCGGCAGACCCGGCGCGGAGATCTGCTGTCGCGGCTCGTCGCCGACGTGGACGCCTTGCAGGACTACTGGCTGCGCTGGCTGCTGCCTGCCGGAGTGGCCGTCGTCGCCGGCGCGGGGGCCGTGGGCTTCACGACGTGGCTGCTGCCCGAGGCCGGGGCCGTGCTCGCCGTCGGTCTGCTCCTCGCCGGGGTGGCCGTACCGCTGATCAGCGGTGCCGTCGCACGGCGGGCCGAGCGTCAACTCGCGCCCGCACGCGGGGCGCTGGCCACCCACGTCGTCGATCTGCTCTGCGGGACCGCCGAACTGACCGTCGCCGGGGCCCTGAAGGGACGGGGGGCCAGGACACGGGAAGCCGACCGGCAGCTGACAAGCATCGCCTCCCGGGGCGCCGCCGCCACCGCACTCGGCGGTGGCCTCTCCGCGCTGGTCTGCGGGCTGACCGTCGTGTGCGCCGCCTTCGCCGGAGTGCAGGCAGTGCGTGACGGGCGGCTGGACGGTGTGTCTTTGGCGGTCGTGGTGCTCACTCCGCTCGCCGCTTTCGAGGCGGTCACCGGACTTCCGTCGGCCGTGCAGTACCGGCAGCGGGTCAGGCGGAGCGCCGAGCGGGTGTACGAGGTGCTGGACGCGCCCGTCCCCGTACACGAGCCGGACCGGGCGGCGGCTCCGCCGGCGACGGCGTTCCCGCTCGCCGTGCGAGGGCTTGGTGCCCGGTACGCCGGACAGGAGCGGGACGCGCTCGGCGGATTCGATCTGACGCTCACGGCGGGGAAGCGCATCGCCGTCGTCGGCACCTCGGGTTCGGGAAAGACCACCCTCGCGCAGGTGCTGCTCCGCTTCCTGGACGTGCGGGAAGGGAAGTACACCATCGGCGGCGTGGACGCGTCCGCGCTCGACGGGGACGCGGTCCGGCGGTTCGTCGGGCTGTGCGCGCAGGACGCCCACCTCTTCGACAGTTCCGTACGGGAGAACCTCCGGCTCGCGCGTACGGAGGCGACGGAGGACGAGCTTCGGCAGGCGCTCGCCAAGGCCCGGCTGCTGGAGTGGGTCGACACGCTCCCCGACGGTCTCGACACTCTCGTCGGTGAGCACGGCGCGCAGCTGTCGGGCGGTCAGCGGCAGCGGCTCGCGCTGGCCCGCGCGCTCCTCGCCGACTTCTCCGTACTCGTACTCGACGAACCGGCCGAGCACCTCGACCTGGCGACAGCCGATGCGCTGACGGCAGATCTGCTGGTGGCGACGGAAGGCCGGACGACAGTGCTGATCACGCACCGGCTGCAAGGGCTTGAGGCTGTCGACGAGATCGTCGTCCTGGAGGCCGGGCGGACCGTGCAGCGCGGCTCGTACGCCGAACTCGCCACCATCGAGGGGCCGTTGCGCCGGATGGTCGAGCGCGAGCGGGCCGCGGATCTGCTCGGTGTCCCGCTCTCCACAGCCGAGTACCCGGCCTGGTGACCGCCCTCCTCGCCGAACAGGACTGACTGCTCAGCAGGGTGTGACAGTGCCTGAATCGAGGAGCCCGCCGGAAGCCGCGAGAGGACGACGAGGGGCACGACGGTGTACTGGGAGGCGTCCCTGTAGGCCAGGTGGAGGCACGACACCTCGCCGGTACCCGAAATCGAGGCGATACCGGGCGACGATCCGTGGATGTGCTTGAGACACCGCGACCGGCTGTTGCTCGTCCTGGCGGTGCTGTGCGCGCTCCTGGGTACGGCGGTACCCGCCGCCACGGCGTCCGACGGGCCCATCATCGGCACCGGCGCCGAGGTGGTGCGATTGTTCGACGACGCGGCGAAGGCCACCGCGAAGTACGAACAAGGCAGGCGCGCCGCTGACGCGCAGCGCACCTCGGCGGCCCGGCTCCAGGAGCAGCTGACGCTGCAGCGGGACGAACTCGCCACGGTCCACGAGGCCATCGGCAGTGTCGCCCGCGCCCAGTACCGCACCGGCGGCCCGCTCGCCCTCACCGCCGGGCTGCTGTTCGCCGACAACCCCGAGGAGCTGATGCGCGCGCAGCGGCTCACCTGGCAGGCGGAGACGGCAGTGAACCAGCTGCTCGACCGGGCCAGGCAGGCCGAGCGGCGGCTCTCCGTGACCGAGGGGAATGCCCGGGCGGCCCGGCACGAGCTCGAGGTACGCCAGGAACAGCTGGCAACCATCAAGCAGGGCATCAGGGCGCAGCTGGAATCCGCGCAGTGGGAGCTGCAGGGGGAGGCGGACCGCAGCGTGGCGGCGGGCAAGTGTGCGGGAGTCGTCCGGCTACAGAAGCGCGGAGGCGCGCCGCCGGGCACGAAATGGGTGACGCCGGTGGAGAATTACGAGCTGTCCGCCGGATTCGACAGCGCGGGTGAGCACTGGGCGCACCGGCACACCGGGCAGGACTTCGCGGTGGAGATCGGCACTCCGGTGCGGTCGGTCGGGGCGGGCCGGGTGGTGTCGGTCTCGTGCGGCGGTGCCTTCGGCATTGAGATCGTCATCCAGCACCCGGGTGGCTACTACTCGCAGTACGCGCATATGGCGGCGGTCACCGTCGACCAGGGGGAGCAGGTGCGCACCGGGCAGTGGATCGGGCAGTCCGGCACCACGGGAAACTCGACAGGGCCGCACCTGCACTTCGAGGTGCGGCTCACGCCGTATCTGGGCTCCGGGGTGGATCCGTTGCCCTGGCTCCGCGAACACGGGGTCCGGGTCTAGCGGCTCTCGCTCCTCGGAGCTCTTCTCGTTCTTTCTTCAGAGCGCTCCTTCCTTCAGAGCGCTTCGCTGCTCTCCGCGCGCCGGGCGAGGATCTGCTCGATGACGACCGCTACCCCGTCCTCGTTGTTGGCCACAGTCCGGCCGGAGGCCGCGGCGATCACGTCCGGATGGGCGTTGCCCATCGCGTACGAGGTGCCTGCCCAGCTCAGCATCTCCACGTCGTTGGGCATGTCGCCGAAGGCGACGACCTCGTCGGAGGAGATCCCGCGCTGGGCGCAGCACAGCGCCAGGGTGCTGGCCTTGCTCACGCCGAGGCCGCTGACCTCGAGGAGCGCGGTCGGGCTGGAGCGGGTGAAGGACGCCAGGTCCCCGGCGGCCGTACGGGCCAGGGTGAGAAAGCCGTCGGGTGTCAGCTCGGGGTGGTGGGCGAGCAGCTTGATCACCGGGGCGCCTTCGCCCAGCCGCTCCTCATGAAGCAGCTTCTCCGCGGTGGCGACGGTCGCGCCGGGGTCGACGTGGAACGGCGGATAGTCCGGCTCGTAGTGGATCCCGGTGGTCGTCTCGACCGCGAAAGAGGTGCCGGGGGCGGCGTCGCGCAGGATCCTCACGACATCGAGAGCGGTGTCCCGCTCCAGGGCGCGGACCTCCAGCAGCTTCCCGCCGGCGTGCAGATCCACGACCGCCGCGCCGTTGGCGCAGATCGCGAGCCCATGGCCGTGGACGTGGTGTCTGACGACGTCCATCCAGCGAGCCGGGCGTCCTGTGACGAAGAAGACCTCGACTCCGGCCTCCTCGGCAGCGGCCAGAGCGGCGATCGTACGGTCGGAGACGGACTTGTCGTCGCGCAGCAGGGTGCCGTCCAGATCGGTGGCGATCAGCCTGGGGGTGGCGGGCAGCGGGCTGGGATCGGTAGCTGAGGTCACAGATCCATTCTCCCGTACGCGGGCGCACGTGCGTGCGACAGGGCGCACATTTGAGTGTGCTCGGGCCGCAGCGGGGCCACGTACTCTCGAAGGCATGCGTTTGAGTACCGTGATCCTCCCTGTCCGCCGCTGGCACGAAGGTGGCCGCGACGAGTGGCTCCGAGCCGAGCAGCTCGGTTTCCACACCGCGTACACATACGACCACCTGTCGTGGCGTACCTTCCGCGACGGTCCCTGGTACGGCGCGGTCCCGACGCTGACCGCCGCGGCCGCCGCCACCGAGCGGCTGCGCCTCGGCACGCTGGTCACCTCACCGAACTTCCGCCACCCTGTGACCCTCGCCAAGGACCTGATCTCGCTGGACGACATCTCCGGCGGGCGGTTCACTCTCGGCATCGGCGCGGGAGGCAATGGCTTCGACGCGACGGCGCTGGGCCAGCAGGCCTGGACGCCACGTGAGCGTGCCGACCGGTTCGGGGAGTTCGTGCCGCTGCTCGACCGGCTGCTCAGCGAGGACTCGGTGACGTACGACGGGAGCTTCTACTCGGCGGTCGAGGCCCGCAACATCCCCGGCTGCGTCCAGCGGCCCCGGCTGCCCTTCGCGGTTGCCGCCACCGGGCCGCGCGGGCTGAAGCTCGCGGCGAAGCACGGGCAGGCATGGGTGACGACAGGCGACCCGAAGCTCTTCGAGACGGGCACGCCCGAGCAGTCCGTCGAGGCCATCCGCGGGCAGATGGACAAGCTCGGCAAGGCATGCGCGGACATCGGCCGTGACGTGGCCGAGCTGGACAAGATCCTGCTCACCGGCTTCACACCGGAGCCCGGCCGGCCGATGGAGTCCCTCGACGCCTTTGTGGACTTCGCCGGCAAGCACTTCGAGCTCGGCTTCACCGAGCTCGTGATCCATGCCCCGATCCCGGACTCGGACTTCGCAGCGGACCAGGCCGTCTTCGAGCAGATCGCGACCGAGGGGCTTGCCCAGCTGAGCCGCTGACCCGCAGGAGGTCCCGCACAGGAGGCACAGGAGGACCTAGCGGCCGGGGAAGCGCAGAAACTCCGGCGGTACGGCGTCGGTGAGCCAGACGCCGTTGGCGCTGACGTGGAAAAGGTGGCCCGCTTCATGCATCGCTCCGGCATGCACGGTGAGGACGACGGGGCGGCCGCGGCGGGCGCCGACGCGGGTCGCGGTCTCGCGGTCGGGCGAGAGATGGACATGGTGGCGGTTCATGGCGCGCAGTCCCTCGTCGCGGATCGCGTCCAGGCTGCGGGCGACGGTGCCGTGGTAGAGATACGCGGGCGGCTCGGCCGGAGGCAGGTCCAGGTCGACCTCGACGGAGTGGCCCTGGTTGGCGCGGATGCGGGTGCCGTCGATCGTGAAGCGCTGTTTGTCGTTGACGGCGACGACATGGTCGAGCTCGGCGCGGGTGATCCGGAAGCCGTGCTCGGCCGCCGCCCGCATCAGTTCGTCGACGGGCACCCAGCCGTTCTCGTCGAGGACGATGCCGATCCGCTCCGGCTGGTGGCGCAGATGTTTCGAGAGGTACTTCGACACCTTCACGGTGCGGCGCTCATCGGGCGCATCGTTTCCTGCGGGTCTTGCGTTCATCCCGTCAGGGTGCCCGTCCGCTCGCCGACGGCGCCACCGAAAATTTCGCTCCTCTGTCGAAAATCTCACTCCACAGGTTTGATCCACAGCCAACTGTAGTTATCCACAGGGGAATTGACGATTCTGTGGACAACTCCTGCGTCATCTAGGGGCTTTGGTCAAGTTGCCCGGAATCGCCATTGATTGGCACAAGGGCGTCCAATGTCCTGGCGTGCAGCTCGCGTTCGGTTGCTGCCGCGATGAAGGCAGCCGCATTCTCCTGGCCAACGAGGGCCTGCACCGAGCGAATTGTCTCCGGCGGCAAAGACACCGCGGGAAGCTCGCTCTCCACCGACGGCGGTCCTTCCGCACTCAGGTGCTGCTGAAGATGACGGGTGGCGAACGTCCGCATGGCCCGCGCCAGTTCGGCGTCGATCGTCTGTTGCGCAAGTGGGCGCAACCGTCGCACCAGGGCCGCCGCCTCGGCCACATCGGCGTCGGTAGGCGGTCGGTGCCCCAGATAGCGGGCGAAGACATGCTCGGTGGTGAACTCCAGGAAGCGGGAGGCGATGTGCTCCACCTGCCCGCGAAGTTCCCGAAGATGACAGGAGATTGCCGGGAGTGGCACTCCGGCGGCGTACAACTCCGCGGCCACCGCCAGCTCCTGGGGGCTGGGCACCAGGAATTCGTCGTCACGGCCGGGGATGCGCTCCAGCACCCCAAGGTCCACCGCCTCCGCGACAGCAGCCTCGTCCGGCCTCCCGCCGAACTTTCCGTCCAGCTCCGCGCGGGAGATGCGGGCCACCTCCTCGTCCGTCCACGGCCCCTGCACCTCGGCGACCAGCCCCAGCACTCCGCCGAGCCCGCGCCCGGCGTCCCAGGCCTCGAGCAACTCCTTGATCGAGGCCAGGGTGTAGCCGCGGTCGAGCAGATCTGCGATCTGCCGCAGCCGGGCGAGGTGGGCGGACCCGTACACATTGGCCCGCCCGCGCCGTTCCGGTTTCGGCAGCAGTCCGCGGTCCTGGTAGGCGCGGATCGTACGGACGGTGGCGCCACTGTGGTGCGCCAGATCCTCGATCCGGTACTTGGCGACTGACTGGGCGACTGACTGCTCGGACAAGCCCGCTCCCTCGATGACAAGCCGCCTACGACAAGGCGGCGCGGCCCACCGCCCCCGCCGCGGCCCGGGCCGCGGGCGAGGTCGCGAGATAGTCGACGGCCTTGCGCAGCGAGCCCTCCTGCGAGGGATGGTACGACCGCCGGAGGTAACGAGGTATCGCCGCGCCCAGCTCACGCCATGTGGGCAGCAGCCCTTTGCCGACGGCGCGGTTGTGCTCGCGCAGGGAGTAGCGCAGCCGGCCCGCGAGCCGGGGGTCATGCCGGATCAGGTAGGCGGTGCCCCACACCCAGAGCCAGGCCAGCACGGGAGCGGTGACGGCCATGCCTCCGATGCGGCGGGCATAGCGCGCCGGTCCCTCGCCACAGCAGTGCTGGTACATGTCGAAGGCAACGGCCCGGTGCTCCACCTCCTCCGCCCCGTGCCAGCGCAGCAGATCGAGCATGATCTTGTCGGCGTCCGCCCGGTCGAGTCCTTCGGCGTGCAGTACCCAGTCGCCCAGAACCGCCGTGAACTGTTCGATCGCTGCGATGACCGAAAGGCGGAAGCGCAGCCACTCCTCGGACGGTATCGGCACACCGAACGGCGGCTGCTCGCCGAGGAGTTTCTCGAACAGGAAGTCGACGTACTTGGTGAACGCCTCGGTGTCGAGCCGCTGCCTGGCCAGGTGGTTCAGCACATATGCGTGCTGCACGCTGTGCGTGGCTTCCTGGCCCATGAAGCCCTTGACGTCCTTCAGCAGCTGCGGGTCGTCGACCAGTGGCAGCGCTTCCTTGAAGACCTTGACGAACCAACGCTCGCCGGCCGGCAGCAGGAGATGCAGCACATTGATGACATGTGTGGCGGTGGGCTCGTCCGGTATCCAGTGCAGTGGCGTCCCGTCCCAGTCGAACGAGACCCGGCGCGGCGCGATGGCGTAGTGGCCGGTGTGCTCCTCGGCGCTCACAGCGGCGGTTCCAACCGGGCGATCGCACGCAGCGCCCTGGGCGCGAAGCGGGATATGAACAGGGCGCCACGGGCCTCGGGCGTCACCGGCACCACCGCCTGGTTCTTCACGACGGCGCGAAGGATCGCGTCGGCGACCTTCTCCGGCGGGTAGTTGCGCAGCCCGTACAGCCGGGCGGTTTTCTTCTGGCGCCGCTTCTCCTCCGCCGTGTCGACGCCCGCGAAGCGCGCCGTGGACGTGATGTTGGTGTTGACGATGCCGGGACAGATCGCCGAGACCCCGATCCCCTGGCCGGCCAGTTCCGCCCGCAGACACTCGCTGAGCATGAGCACCGCGGCCTTGGAGGTGCTGTACGCAGGCAGTGCCTTCGAAGGCTGATAGGCGGCAGCGGACGCGGTGTTGACGATATGGCCGCCCTGGCCGCGCTCGGCCATCTGCCTGCCGAAGAGCCGGCAGCCGTGTATGACGCCCCACAGATTGACGTCGAGGACCTTCCTCCAGTCCTCGGCGCTGGTCTGGAGGAAGGAGCCCGCGAGACCTATGCCGGCGTTGTTGACCAGGACGTCCACCACGCCGTACTCGGTGGCGACCCTCTCGGCGAGCTTCTCCATCGCCTGCTCGTCGCTGACGTCCACCGTCTCGCCCCAGGCTTCCGGGGAGCCGATCAGCCGCGACATCTCGGCGGTCCTGGCCGCCCCCTCCGCGTCCCGGTCCACGGCCACGATCCGCGCCCCCGCCTCGGCGAACGCGAAGGCCGTGGCCCGCCCGATGCCGCTGGCCGCACCCGTCACCAGGACGAGCTGCCCGGCGAACCGCTCGGCGTACGGACCCCGGGCCACGGTGTCCAGCGCGGCCACTCCGGCCACTCCGGCCGTGTCCTCGTTGGCCGTGACGAACTCACTGATCCAGGCCGAGAGCTGGTCCGGCCGGGTACGGGGGACCCAGTGCTTGGCCGGCAGTGAGCGCCGTGTCAACTGCGTCGCCCAGCTGCCCAGTTCGTCGTAGAGGCGCTCGGAGAGGAACATGTCGCCGGTCGGCGTGATCAGCTGGACAGGTGTGTGCGCGTACGCGTCGGAGCGCGGGCGGCGCAGCCGGGCACGGACGTTGTCGCGGTAGAGCCAGGCGCCGTGCGCAGCGTCCTGTGGCAGCGAGGCCGTCGGGTAGTCGCCGCCGGGCACCTTCTCCACCCGCTGCAGGATCTTCGGCCACAGCCTGCCCAGCGGGCCGCGCCAGGCGAGCTCCGGCAGTACCGGCGTATGCAGCATGTACACGTACCAGGACTTGGCCCCCTGTCCGAGCAGCTGGCCGATCCTGCGGGGTGTGGGCCGGCTCATCCGCTTCTTGATCCAGTGACCGAAGTGGTCCAGGGACGGTCCTGACATCGAGGTGAAGGAGGCGATCCGGCCTTCGGTGCGCTTGACCGTGACGAACTCCCAGGACTGCACAGAACCCCAGTCGTGTCCGACCAGATGCACCGGCTTGTCCGGGCTCACCGCGTCGGCGACCGCCAGGAAGTCGTCGGTCAGCTTCTCCAGCGTGAAGCCGCCGCGCAGCGGGGCCGGCGCTGTCGAGCGGCCGTGCCCCCGGACGTCGTACAGCACTACATGCAACCGGTAGTGGTCCGCCAGCCGCTCCGCGACCTGGGACCAGACCTCCTTGCTGTCCGGATAGCCGTGCACCAGCACCACGGTCGGCTGCGAGGCGTCCCCCAGCTCGGCGACGCACAGCTCGATTCCGCCCGTACGGACCCAGCGCTCCCGCGCGCCCCTGAGACTCACGCTTCCTCCTTGACGTTCGCCTCTGCTCCCGCTCGGCGCAGAGGCACGGCCGTCGCGGCGACCGCCGCCGGCGTGGCCGTCGCGGTCTGCCGCGGCCGGGCTGCTCCCCCTGTGCCGTTCACGCGACTCTCTCCTCCGCCCAGCGCCGCACATGCGGCAGATCGTCGTCCAGCCAGAACGCGCTCGCTTGAGGGTCCCTGGAGTCGGTGACCACCAGGATCTCCTCGAACTTCGCGCCCGTACCCCTGAATCCGAGATGGGGCTCGACCGCCCACAGCCCCGGCCGGGGCGGGTGGTCGGAGAACGTGTACGGGCTCCACAGCGGCGACCAGCCGTCCCGGTGACCGTGCACCGCATCGCTGACAAGCCCCTTCAGCGACTGTGTGCCGAACCCGAAGAGGTGCGGCGAGAAGCGGCGCTCCTTCACCCGGCCGATCTTGTGGGCGATGACCCCGAAGGGATACGCGCGGTGCCGGTTGGCGTACCCCTGCCGGACCATCAGCCGGTCCACGTCCTCGTAGATCTCGCGCAGCGAACGCCGCTCCCGCACCTCGCGCAGGATCAGCTCGCGGTGCGCCTCCAGATCGGCGAGGAGTCTGTTGTGCACGGGGCTGGGGCCGAGGCAGCCGGAGTAACCGATGTCCGCGGTGTAGCCCTTGTGGACCGGGGCCATGTCGAGGATGAAGGGCATGCCCGCCTCGAGCACGCGGTTGGTCGGGAAGAACTGGAGCGGTATCCGGAAGTCGGTGAAGGCCGTACGGTCCCCGAACCAGGCGAAGGGCAGGTGGAACCAGTCGCGCACGCCCCGCTCACGCAGCCACTCACGCTGCATCCGCGCCGCCCCGCGCTCTGTCACACCGGGCTTGAGCTGCGCCGCGACCGCCTCCGCGCATGCGTACGCGAGGCGCTGCACTTCCTTGAACCCCCGCAGTTCCGCGGTCAGTTCGCCTGCCACTGCTAAGGCCATGCCACCCGTCCGTCCCGTGTGCGGTACGCGTCCGTAACTTGACACTGATGAATGTGACAATGCTCGGCGGCTGCGTCAAGGGTCGTGCGTCAGCCTGTGGAAAACCCTTCCGAAGGCCATGGGCCCCCGGAGACCGGCCGTCCACTTTTGTCGTAGCCCCCTACGGGTCCGTACCTCTCGAGTCGGACGTCGATCCAGCCGCCAGGGCTGACGTCCGATGTGTCGTGCGCCACTACCTTCGAAATGTGACTGTGATCGCGACCGAAAGCCTGAGCAAGCGGTTCCCCAGGGTGACCGCTCTTGACCGGCTCTCCTTGGACATCGGACCCGGTGTGACCGGCCTGGTGGGCGCCAACGGAGCCGGCAAGTCCACGTTGATCAAGATCCTGCTGGGTCTGTCCCCCGCCACGGAAGGCCGGGCCGCGGTGCTCGGACTCGACGTCGCCACCAGCGGCGGCGCCATCCGCGAGCAGGTGGGGTACATGCCCGAGCACGACTGCCTGCCGCCCGATGTCTCGGCCACCGAGTTCGTCGTCCACATGGCGCGCATGTCCGGGCTGCCACCCACGGCCGCCCGCGAGCGCACCGCAGACACCCTGCGCCATGTCGGCCTGTACGAGGAGCGGTACCGCCCCATCGGTGGCTACTCGACCGGTATGAAACAGCGCGTCAAGCTTGCGCAGGCCCTGGTCCACGACCCGAAGCTGGTCCTCCTGGACGAGCCGACCAACGGTCTCGACCCGGTCGGCCGCGACGAGATGCTGGGCCTGATCCGCCGCGTCCACACCGACTTCGGCATCTCGGTCCTGGTCACCTCTCATCTCCTCGGTGAGCTCGAGCGCACCTGTGATCATGTTGTCGTCATCGACGGCGGCTCGCTGCTGCGCTCCAGTTCCACCAGCGACTTCACCCAGATCACCACGACCCTCGCGGTCGAGGTCACCGACACGGACACACATCCCGACGGCACCGCGGTGCTCCGTGAGGCGCTCTCCGCCGCCGGAATCACGCTCCACGCGCGCGTGGAGGACGGTCTGCCGGGCGCGGGCCACATCCTGCTCCTCGAGGCGACGGGAGAGGAGACGTACGACGTGGTGCGCGACACCGTCGCCGGGCTCGGCCTCGGTCTCGTACGGATGGAACAGCGCCGCCACCACATCGCGGAGGTCTTCCGCCCCGAGGCACAGGGCGCACAGGGCGCACAGGAGCAGGAGGTGCAGGTTCGATGAGCGCCGAGACCAACATGGCGACCGGGGCCGAGACGACCCGGATCCACAACATCGGCTACCGGAACTACGACGGGCCGCGGCTCGGCCGCGCCTACGCCCGCCTCTCCCTCTACTCGCAGTCCCTGCGCGGGGCTTACGGACTCGGCCGCTCGGCCAAGTCCAAGGTGCTGCCGATGATCCTCCTCGCGGTGATGTGCCTGCCCGCGGCGATCATCGTCGCGGTCGCCGTCGCCACCAAACTCAAGGATCTCCCTCTCGACTACACGCGCTACGCGATCGTCACCCAGGCGGTCATCGGCCTCTTCCTGGCCGCCCAGGCCCCGCAGTCGGTCTCCCGTGATCTGCGCTTCAAGACGGTGCCGCTGTACTTCTCGCGCCCGGTCGAGCGCATCGACTACGTCCTCGCCAAGTACGGGGCAATGGCCTCGGCCCTCTTCGTACTCACCGCGGCACCGCTGGTCATCCTCTACATCGGCTCGCTGCTCGCCAAGATGGACTTCGCGGACCAGACGAAGGGATTCGCGCAGGGCATGCTTTCCGTCGCGCTTCTCTCCGTCCTCTTCGGCGGCCTCGGCCTGGTGATGGCCGCGCTCACGCCGCGCCGCGGCTTCGGTGTCGCCGCCGTGATCGCCACGCTGACCATCACGTACGGCGCCGTCTCCACCGTCCAGGCCATCGCCTGGGAGACCGGCTCGCCCGATGTGATCAAGTGGCTCGGCCTCTTCTCGCCGGTCACGCTCATCGACGGCGTACAGACCGCCTTCCTCGGCGCCACCTCCGCCTTCCCCGGTGAAGCGGGACCGGGAACCGGCGTGGGCATGGTCTATCTGCTCGTCGTCCTCGCGCTCGTCTTCGGCTCGTACGCCGTCCTGATGCGCCGCTACCGAAAGGTCGGGCTGTGACCACCATCAACATCGAGCACACCTCGCGGTGGTTCGGCAATGTCGTGGCCGTCAACGACGTGACCATGACGATCGGCCCCGGCGTCACCGGTCTGCTCGGTCCCAACGGCGCGGGCAAGTCCACGCTCATCAACATGATGGGCGGTTTCCTCAACCCGTCCACGGGAAGCGTCACGCTCGACGGTCGGACGATCTGGCGCAACGAGTCCGTCTACCGGCAGATCGGCGTCGTACCGGAGCGGGAAGCGATGTACGACTTCCTCACCGGCCGCGAATTCGTCGTCGCCAACGCCGAATTGCACGGACTGGGCAAGAAGGAGGCCCAACGCGCCCTGGCCACCGTGGAGATGGAGTACGCCCAGGACCGCAGGATCGCGACGTACAGCAAGGGCATGCGGCAGCGCGTGAAGATGGCCTCGGCCCTCGTCCACGAGCCGTCCGTACTCCTCCTCGACGAGCCCTTCAACGGCATGGATCCGCGACAGCGCATGCAGCTGATGGACCTGCTGCGGCGAATGGGCACGGAAGGCCGCACCGTGCTTTTTTCCTCCCATATCCTCGAGGAGGTCGAGCAACTCGCCTCTCATATCGAGGTGATCGTGGCCGGCCGGCATGCGGCGTCCGGCGACTTCCGCAAGATCCGCCGGCTGATGACCGACCGGCCGCACCGCTATCTCGTACGGTCCAGCGACGACCGGGCGCTCGCCGCGGCCCTGATCGCCGACCCGTCGACTGCCGGCATCGAGGTCGACCTGACCGAGGGTGCGCTGCGCATCCAGGCCGTCGACTTCGGCCGGTTCACCCAACTGCTGCCGCGGGTCGCCCGTGAGCACTCCATCCGGCTGCTCACGGTCTCGCCGTCGGACGAGTCCCTCGAGTCGGTCTTCTCCTACCTCGTAGCGGCCTGAAAGGAGCTGTGACGTCCATGTACAACCCCACAGTCGCCCGGCTCACCTATCGGGCCGTGCTCGGCAAGCGGCGGGCAGCGATTCTGTTCGTACTGCCCGGTCTGCTGCTGCTCATCGCCGCGGCGGTACGCAGCTTCAACGGCGTGGACGACCAGGTCGCCGCCGACGTCCTGGGCGGTTTCGCCATCGCGACGATGGTGCCGCTGATCGGGGTGATCGCGGGCACCGGGGCGATCGGGCCCGAGATCGACGACGGCTCGATCGTCTATCTGCTGGCCAAGCCGGTGAAGCGGTCGACGATCGTCTTCACCAAGCTGATCGTCGCGATCGCGATCACGATGGCCTTCTCGGCGGTTCCCACCTTCATCGCGGGATTCATCCTCAACGGCAACGGCCAGCAGGTCGCCGTGGCGTACACAGTGGCGGCGCTGGTCGCCTCGATCGCCTACAGCGCGCTGTTCCTGCTGCTCGGGACCGTCAGCCGGCACGCGGTGGTCATCGGGCTCGTCTACGCCCTGGTCTGGGAGACGCTGTTCGGCAGCCTGGTCCCGGGCGCGCGCACGCTGAGTGTGCAGCAGTGGTCTCTCTCGCTCGCCGAGAAGATCGGTGGCGAGGGCCTGATCGGTTCGGACGTGGGCCTGCCGCTGGCGGTGGCTCTGCTGGCGGGGGTCACGGTGGTGGCGACCTGGTACGCGGGGCAGAAGCTGCGGGTGCTGAAGCTCGCCGGCGAGGAGTGACCGTAGAGCAACGCGCTTGTAGGTCAACCCCCGTCCGGTGGACGGGGGTTGACGCATATCCGCGTAACTGTGCGTATATCGGTTCGCTGTCCACTGCGCGTGGAGGCATCTGGAGTTCGTACCCGTAGGGCACTTTGTCCTACGGGAGCCAATGTCGTGCGGCGTGCCGACGAGTCGCACGCGCGATGATCGAGGGGTGACCGCAGCGACAGAACGCACCGGCCGGGGAGAAGCTTCCCGGCCACTACGGAGCTGGGTCCGATCCGCGCCCGGCACCCACATCTGGTTACTGATCACCGCCATCACCAGCGTCGTCATCGCCTTCTCCACCGAAGGTCTTGAGCGTTTCCTGCTTCACCGCACCAGCAGCAATATCCACGAACTGGCCGCTCATCCTCTCCAGTCCCTCGTGACCAGCTCGTTCTGGATCGAGAACCCCTCGTCCTTCCTCCTCTACGCGGTCCTTTTCGAGGTATTTCACGCGCCGGTCGAGCGCTGGCTCGGCACTCCGCGCTGGCTGTTCACCGTGGCCACGGCGCATATCTGCGCCACCCTCATCAGCCAGAAGGTCGTTCTGGTGAGCATCGAGAACCACGAGGTGCCGCGCCGCATGGCGCATGTCGTGGACATCGGGGTGAGTTACGGGCTCGCTGCCTCGGTCGGCATCCTCACCTACCGCATTCCGCGGCCGTGGCGCTGGCTCTATCTCGCCGGCGCGCTCGCCTTCTTCGGTCTGCCGCTCGCCACAGTCGGCAGTTACACCGACCTCGGCCATGCGATCGCCCTCGCCATCGGCCTGGCCTGCTGGCCGCTGACGCGCGTCGGTGACGACGGACCGAGGCGTACGCCCGGACCGTAATTCGGTGGCATCGAACCGCTGTCCGAGGCACAGTAGTTGAGCCGGGGCACGCCAGTGCGGCCGGCGCCACCGACCGGGAGAGGAGCGCGGCGATGACCGAGAGTACGAGTGCGAGTCCGTCGAGCTCCCGTCAGGGCAGAGCCGGGCAGGCAGCGGAGTAGCCACCGACCACTCCGCTGGGCCGCCCAGGGGCTCTGCCCGGGGGCGGCCGCTTCGAGCGCGCATCCGCGCGGGCCGCCCCCTCCCGGAGGATTGGCCGAGTGGTAAGGCAGCGGCTTGCTAAGCCGTCGTCGGGGCCCTGAACCCCGCGCGCGTTCGATCCGCGCATCCTCCGCACAGTCACACAGTCATACAGCCGCGCGGCACGCAGAGCCGCCCGGTCCGGCAGTTACGCCCTCAGGGAAGAGCCAGCCGACAGCAGGCGCCGGCCGCACTCTCGAAAAGTGTTGGGGCATGTGAATGCCCGTGTGGGTTCGACCCCCACCTCTTCCGCCTCAGCCGAGCAAGCGCTCCAGCACCACCGCGATGCCGTCGTGCTCGTTCGACGCAGTGATCTCGTGCGCCACGGCCTTCAGTTCATCGTGCGCGTTGGCCATCGCCACGCCGTGCGCGGCCCAGCCGAACATCGGGATGTCATTGGGCATATCACCGAAGGCGATCGTGTCCGCGGCCCGCAGCCCCAGCCGCCGGGCCGCCAGCGAGAGCCCTGTCGCCTTGCTCAGCCCCAGCGGCAGGATCTCGACGACGCCGGGCCCAGCCATCACCACATCCACCAGACTGCCGACCGTCCCCCTGGCAGCCTGTGCCAGCGCGTCGTCATCGAGCTCCGGATGCTGGATGAACAACTTGCTCAGCGGCGCGTACCACAGCTCCGACGGGTCCTCGAACGCCACCACCGGCAGCGGGCCTTCCTGCACCCGGTATCCGGGGCCGACCAGCACCTCGCCGTCGAGGCCGTCGCGGCTCGCGGCCACCGCAAGCGGCCCGACCTCCGCCTCGATCTTGGAGAGCGCGAGGCCGGCCAGCTGCCGGTCGAGCGTCACCGAGGTCAGCAGCCGGTGCTCACCCGCGTGGTAGACCTGCCCGCCCTGGCCGCAGACCGCGAGGCCGTCGTACCCCAGGTCGTCCAGGATGTGCCGGGTCCAGGGCACAGCACGCCCGGTGACGATGATGTGCGCGGCGCCCGCCGCGGTGGCCGCGGCGAGCGCGTCGCGTGTGCGCTCCGAAACCGTGTCGTCGCCACGCAGCAGCGTGCCGTCGAGATCGGTCGCGACAAGCCTGTACGGAAAGTGGGCGGGGCTCACCTGGAGATCGGCTCCAGGATCTCTCGTCCTCCCAGGTACGGACGGAGCACCTCGGGCACCCGCACCGAACCGTCGGCCAGCTGG
This sequence comes from Streptomyces sp. NBC_01750, assembly GCF_035918095.1. NCBI lineage: Bacteria > Bacillati > Actinomycetota > Actinomycetes > Kitasatosporales > Streptomycetaceae > Streptomyces > Streptomyces sp. NBC_01750. The sequence goes on along the minus strand of NZ_CP109137.1, from coordinate 4,427,991 downwards.
TGGTTCTCCAGGATCGCCACGATCGTGCGCGGTACGGCGCAGAGCGTGCCGTTCAGCGTCGCCAGCGGCTGCACCTTCTTGCCGTCACGCATCCGGACCGAGAGCCGCCGGGCCTGGAAACTGTCGCAGTTCGACGCGGAGGTGAGCTCGCGGTACTTGCCCTGGGTCGGGATCCACGCCTCGCAGTCGTACTTGCGCGAGGCCGAGGCGCCGAGGTCGCCGGTGGCCACATCGATCACCTGGAAGGGCAGCTCGAGGCCGGTCAGCCACTGCTTCTCCCAGTCCAGCAGACGCTTGTGCTCGGCCTCTGCTTCCTCGGGAGCGACGTACGAGAACATCTCGACCTTGTCGAACTGGTGCACCCGGAAGATGCCCCGGGTGTCCTTGCCGTACGTGCCGGCCTCGCGGCGGAAGCACGGAGAGAACCCCGCGTACCGCAGCGGCAGCTTGTCGGCCTCGATGATCTCGTCCATGTGGTACGCGGCGAGGGGGACCTCGGAGGTGCCGACCAGGTAGTAGTCGTCCTTCTCCAGGTGGTACACGTTCTCCGAGGCCTGGCCGAGGAAACCCGTGCCCTCCATGGCGCGCGGGCGGACCAGCGCCGGGGTCAGCATCGGGATGAACCCGGCCTCGGTGGCCTGCGCGATCGCGGCGTTGACCAGCGCGAGCTCGAGCAGCGCGCCGACACCCGTCAGATAGTAGAAGCGCGAGCCCGACACCTTCGCGCCGCGCTCGACGTCGATGGCGCCCAGTGCCTCGCCGAGCTCCAGGTGATCCTTGGGCGCGAAGCCCTCGGCGCCGAAGTCGCGGATCGTGCCGTGCGTCTCGAGGACGACAAAGTCCTCCTCGCCGCCGACCGGGACGTCCTCCTGGACGATGTTCCCGAGCCGGAGCAGCAGTTGCTTGGTCTCTTCGTCGGCCTCGTTCTGTGCGGCGTCGGCCGCCTTCACGTCGGCCTTCAGCTGCTCGGCCTTCTTCAGCAGCTCGGCGCGCTCTTCCGGACTGGCCTTGGGGATGAGCTTGCCGAGCGACTTCTGCTCGGAGCGCAGCTCGTCGAAGCGGAGGCCGGACGACCTGCGCCGCTCATCGGCGGCGAGCAGGGCGTCGACGAGGGCGACGTCCTCTCCACGGGCGCGCTGGGAGGCGCGAACACGGTCGGGGTCCTCACGGAGCAGGCGAAGGTCAATCACCCCACCAGGCTACCGGTGCGGACTCTCGCCGCCGCACTCGATATAGCCTTGCGTGTCACTTTGTCCGAATTGCCACAATTTGGACAGGTGGCGGCAAATTACCGGCGCAAGCGTCAATAAACAGGATGCTATTCGCCGAAATGGGGCACCGGGTGAGTGCCCGCATTGACCCGCTTTCCTTGCCCTGTCCGGGATTTTGGACATCCCTTGTCCACAGGGATGCGGGTCTTCGCAAAGTTATCCACAGCCTGTGCGGGAGATCTGTGGACTACGGAAGTGATCGTTCCGAAAGCCGCGCGCGGACCGAAGGATTCCCCGCCCAAACCCACCTCACGCACTCATTCGGGTGGGAATTCCTCGCTCTAAAGGGTTGATCAATGGAATTGGAGTGACACAGGCCAACCTGCCGCGCTGTGGAGGGAAGTGCGGCGAGTGAGCCGATATGTCGACCATGTCGCCCTCCGTTGTCGACTTGTCCCCAGGTCGAGAAGCGAGCCTGTGGATAACTTCTGTGGATAACGAAAATCTGCAGGTAGGACCGGCCCAGAAGCCGCCCACCAGCCGCCCGGTACCGCAATCGGCACCGACAGCCGATCCTTCAGCGCCGACCGCGCCCGTATTGCGCCGACCGGCCGATGCGCCGATGCGCCGACCGCTCAGGACCGGCCGTCCTGGCAGCGCGCCAGCCAGTCCGACGCGGCCGTGAACTCGGCGTCCGACGTCCCCGCGCGCAGCGCCGACACGTCCTCCACCGCCACACCCGCCCGCGGATACGAACCGAGGAACCGCACCTTCGGGCAGATCCGCTTCAGCCCCATCAGCGCTTCGCCCACCCGGCGGTCCGAAATATGGCCCTCGGCGTCCACGGCAAAGCAGTAGTTCCCGATGCCCGCTCCGGTCGGCCGGGACTGGATCAGCATCAGGTTGACCCCGCGCACGGCGAATTCCTGGAGCAGTTCCAGCAGTGCACCCGGGTGGTCGTCGCCCAGCCAGATGACCACCGAGGTCTTGTCCGCGCCGGTCGGCGACGCGGGCCTGGCCGGCCGGCCCACCAGCACGAAACGCGTCTCAGCGTTCTCCGCGTCATGAATCTCTGTGACCAGCGGCTCGAGCCCGTACGTCGCGGCCGCGAACTCGCCCGCGAAGGCTGCGTCGTACCGTCCCTCCTGCACCAGCCGTGCCCCGTCCGCGTTCGACGCGGCCGACTCCCACAGTGCGCCCGGCAGATTCGCCCGCAGCCAGTTGCGCACCTGCGGCTGGGCGACCGGATGGCCGGTCACCGTCTTCACATCGGAGAGCTTGGTGCCCGGCCGCACCAGCAGCGCGAAGGCGATCGGTAGCAGCACCTCGCGGTAGATCATCAGCGGCTGCCCGGAGGCCAGCTCGTCGAGGGTCGCGGTGACGCCGCCCTCCACGGAGTTCTCGATCGGTACGAGGGCGGCCGCGGCATCCCCGTTCCGTACGGCATCCAGCGCCGCGGGCACGGACAGCATCGGGACGAGCTCGCGGGTGGCTGCCTCGGGAAGCGTGCGCAGGGCGGCTTCGGTGAAGGTGCCCTCGGGACCGAGATACGTGTAGCGCATGGCCGACATACCGTCACCCTAATGGGCTTGCGATCCGAAGGGCCCGCGATCCTTACGACTCCAGAAGCCGCTGGCCCACGTACTCGCCGGCCCGTGCACCGCCGGGCACCGCGAACAGCCCGCTCGCCTCGTGCCGGATGAACGCCGACAGCGCGTCGCCCCGGTCGAGCTTGCGCTGCACCGGTACGAAGCCGCGCAGCGGATCGGCCTGCCAGCAGATGAAGAGCAGCCCCGCGTCCGGCGTTCCGTCCGCGCCGATGCCGTCGTGGAAGGAGAAGGGCCGACGCAGCATCGCCGCACCGCCGTTCTGCTCCGGAGCCGAGATCCGGGCGTGGGCGTTGTCCGGAATGACCAGCTTCCCGTCGGGCCGCGTCTCCTCCAGCGCGAGCTCGGTCGTCTCGGTTCCGCCGGTCAGAGGGGCGCCATCGGACTTGCGCCGTCCGATGACCAGCTCCTGCTTCTTCAGCGAGAGCTGCTCCCAGTCATCCAAAAGCATCCGGATGCGTCGTACGACGGCGTACGAGCCCCCTGCCAGCCAGTTGAACTTCGTCCCGGACGTCTCGGACGGCACGAAGATCCGCTTGTCGAAGTCGGCCTCGGAGGGTTTCGGATTGCGCGTTCCGTCGAGCTGGCCCATCAGATTGCGTGCGGTCATCGGCTTCCCGGTCGCGCCCGGCGAGCGGTTGAAGCCGTTCATCTGCCAGCGCACCCGGACCGCGTCCCCGGCCGCCTTCTGGATCGCGCGCAGTGCGTGGAAGGCGACCAGCGCGTCGTTCGCGCCGATCTGCACCCACAGATCGCCGTTGGACCGCTTGGCGTCCAACTGGTCGGAGGAGAAGGCGGGCAGCGGATCCAGCTCCGGCGGCCGCTGCGCCACCAGCGCCGCACGGTCGAAGAAGGTGCGGCCGAAGCCGAACGTGACGGTCAGCGAAGAGGGCCCCGCGTCCAGCGCGACGCCGGTGTCGCCGTCGCCGGCCGCCCTGCCCGCCATCAGCTCGCTCGCGAGCGCGGACCAGCGGCGCATCAGCGCCGCCGCCTCCTTGCGGCCCGCGCCCGGCGCCAGGTCGAAGGCGATCAGATGGCCGCACGCCTGCAGGGGCGTGGTGATACCCGCCTGATGCTCGCCGTGGAAGGCGATACCGGTCGCGCCGACGCTGGTCAGCGCGGTCGGGGTCTCGCCGGACGCGCCGGCGTACGTGGCGGCGCCACCCGCAGCGCCCAGCACAAGACCGGTGGCACCGGCCGCGCCAACGGTGCCGAGCAGCCGCCGCCTGGAGATGTCGTTGTCGTGCACTGGGTCACTCACGGGTGTGTCAGCCGATCTTGATGTTCTTGTCGATGGTCGTCTGGTCGATGTCGGAGGTCCGTACGGTCACCTGGACCTGCCAGTCGCCGGGCATCGGGATCTGGACCGCGGCCGCGCTCCAGTGTCCGGCAGTGATGCGGTCGGGGGTGATCGGCAGTGGACCGATCCGCTTGGCCTTGAGGTTGAAGGCGACCTTCACCTCGGGCACGTCCAGCGGCTTTCCGTCCGGCCGGGCGATCCAGACATGCATCTCGTTGGCGCCGGAGGTGGCCGGATCGAAGGTGAGCCGTACCGTGCCCTTGCCGTTCTGGCCACCGGTGTCGAATGGCATCTTGATCTCGGTCGGCTCCTGGGGCGTGGTGGCGGCCGCCTGAGCGCTGCCGCCCTTGGCCGCCTCCTCTTCCGTACGGCCCGGTTCGGTGCTCGTCAGCACGGTCGTCACGGCCAGCAGGATCACCGCGATGCCTGCCTCGGCCAGCACGGAACGGCGCAGTCCGGAGCGCTCGTGATCGGCGTCCCTGTTCCGCTTCTTCTCCGCCGTCGCCACCGCCGCCTTCTGACGGGCGAGTTGAGCCGCCCGCTCAGGGTCGGCGGAGACCTTCGAGGTTTCCGAGACCACCGAGACGTCCGAGCCCATGGCTCTCTCTGCCTCCTCGGCGTCCGCGCCCTCGGGGACGGTCGCCGGCTCCGGCTCGGCCTCGTCGGTCTCCGCTTCGGCCATCGGCGCCTCACCGAGCTGCGCCGTCCACCGCCGTGAGATCCACGCGACGGCGACCATGACAACGACCAGCGCCACCTTGGCCAGCAGCAGTTGCCCGTACGCCGTCCCGGTCAGCGCCGACCAGGAGCCGACCTGCCGCCAGGACTGGTAGATCCCGGTGGCGGCGAGCACCATGACGCTGCCGAACGCGACTTTCGAGAAGTTCCGTACCGCCGCGCGCTCGATCGACGGCGCCCGGTAGAGCGCGGTCAGCAGCGCCGCGAGCCCGCCGAGCCAGGTCGCCACGGCCAGCAGATGCAGTACGTCCACGGGCATCGCGAGCCCCGGCTGGATACCGGTCGACGCATGCTCCGACAGCGCCCAGGTCCCGGCGATCCCGGCCGCCACGACCGTGCCGCCGATGGCGAGACCGAAGCTCAGATCCTTCTTCTCGGTCTCGTCCTCCCGCTTCGCGTACGCCCCGAAGAGCACGGCGATGAACAGCGCGGCGGCCCCGAGCAGCATCAGCCGGGAGCTGAGCGCGGCCCCGGTCTTGGTCTGAAGGACGTCCCGCAGCCCGCCGAGGTCGAAGGTGTCCGCCAGTTTGCCGGAGCTCGTGTAGGGGTTGCGCAGCAGGAGCAGCGCGAGGGTGGCCGCGGTGAGCGTCACCCATCCCTGGACGACCAGGCGCTGCAGCGGCCTTGCGGAAGCACCGCGCCGCCAGCAGATGAGGACGAAGGCCGCGCCGCCGGTGAGCAGCACGAAACCGGCGTACGAGGCGTAGCGCGCGATGTCGTAGAGGACTCCGACGACACCTCCGCCGGCCTCCTGGTCGGGCACGGCGGCGGTGGTCTCGGAGGGCGCTCCGATGGAGAAGGTGAAGGCACCGGAGACCGGATGGCTGTCGGCGGAGACGGCCTGCCAGGCCACGGTGTAGGTGCCGTTGGGCAGTCCGGGCAGCAGATCGACGCCGTACATGACCTTGCCGCCGGTGCCCAGGTCGCGGATTTTGGCCTTGTCTGCGCGTTTGCCGCTGGGTTCGAGGACCCGGATCGAGTCGTTCCCCATGGCGATCTGCTCGGAGAAGGTGAGCGTGACGTTGCTGGGGGCGGTGGCGACCACCGCCCCGTCCTTCGGGTTGCTCCCGGTCAGCGCGGCGTGGGCCGACGCGGGGTTCGCGCCGGCCAGGAGCGCGCCGATGAGCGTGCCGATGAGCACGGTCGCGGCGAGCAGCAGCCGGACCGGTGAAGGGCCGAAGCGCGGGGCGGTGGCTGTCATGGCGTGATCAGTCCCTCAGTGCTCAGTGCTCGTCGGGTTGTAGGTGGGCTCCTTCACGGGAAGTTCGACCTCGATCGGGCCGGACTTTTCGAAGCGCAGTTCCACGGTGACCTTCTCGCCTTGTTTCGGCTTCTGCTTGAGCTTCATGAACATGATGTGGTTCCCACCGCGTTCGAGATCGAGTTCGCCGTCCGCCGGTATGTCGAAGGCCTTCACCTCCTGCATCCTCTGGTTCTTCGACTCATGGATCGTGATGTCGTCGGAGAGGTCGCTGGTGACGGAGGTGAGCTTGTCGGCCGTGCCCCCGCTGTTGCGCACGGTCAGAAACCCGGCCGCCATGTCGTCGTCGACGGGCTGCGGCATGAAGGCGCCCTTGACCTTCAACTCGGGCTCGCTGCCGGACGAGCAGCCCGCGAGTGCCAGCCCCGCGCTCAGGGCTATGGCAGCGGCGAGGGCCGAACGGCGGCTCACGGGTTCTCTCCACGGATGATCTTCGGCAGATCCTTGGCGTATTCGTCCGCCGTGGTGTCCTGGCTGTACAGGACGTAGCCCGCGTCGGTCTTCGGGGAGAACGCGATGACCTGCGCGCCGTGCATGGAGACGACCGTGCCGTCCTTCTCCTTCTTCGGCGGGTCGATGCCGATGCCGATCTGGCGCGCGCCCGCCTGGATGGTCGGGAAGTCGCCGGTGAGACCGGTGAAGGACGGATCGCCTGCGCTCGGCAGCCACTTGGCGAGCTCGGCCGCGGTGTCGCGCTCCGGATCGGTGGTGACAAAGACGACCTGGAGCTTTTCCTGGTCGGCCTTGGGCAGCTTCTTCCTGGCGATGGCGATATTGCTCATCGTCAGGGGGCAGACGTCGGGGCAGTGTGTGTAGCCGAAGTAGATCAGCGTCGGCTTGCCCTTGGTCTGCTCGCGCAGGTCGTATTTCCTGCCGTGGGTGTCCGTCAGGACGAGGTTCGGCTTGGTGTAGGGCTGGTCGAGCAGGGTCGCGGGCCGGTTCGCCTCGGCGGAGACATCGGCGACGGGGCTCTTGGCGGAGCCGTCTCCGCCTCCGCAGGCGGACAGGGTGAGCCCGGCGGCCACGACGAGCGTGGCCGCGAGCACAGTCTTCTTACGCATGGAGAAGTGTCCCAAATGTGATGGACGAAGCGTCGGGCGGCGCATCAGGAAGTGCGGCGGCGTCCGGCCAGGACGCCGAACGCAACACCCGCGACACCGACGAGGATGCCGACGATGCCCAGGATGCGGGCAGTGGTGTCGCTGCTGCTGTCCGACGCCTCCTCGGACTTCGCGTCCTCGTCATGACCGGCGTTCTTGCCGTCCTTCGCGGACGCGTCCTTCGCCCCGCCGCCGTGCTCGTCCCCGGTGGCGGCCGACAGCTTCAGGACGGGCGCGGGCGACTCGGGCTCCGCGGCACCCTCCTTCGTCTCCTCGATCCACCGCACGACCTCCTTGTTGTCGTACGTCTGGAGGGCCTTGAACACCAACTGGTCGGCGTCCTCGGGAAGCTTGCCGAGAGAGAGCGGGAACTGCTGGAACTGGCCGGGTGCGATCTTGGAGCCGTCCGCGGTCCAGGTGACCTTGGAGACAGCCTCGGTGATCTGCTTGCCGTGCACCTGGAGCGGCTTGGCCAGCTTGGACTTGGTGACCTCGACCTTCCAGCCGGGCACGGGCTGCGGCATCACGGACGACAGCGGGTGCTCGATGGGGAGGTTGACCTCGAGCTTGACGGTCGAGGCGTTGTCGCGCTCGTTGGGGACCTTGAAGTTGACCGTCGCGTAGCCGCCCTTGGCGGCCTCGCCCTGCGGCTGCACGCTGACGTGGGCGAAGGCCGTGCCGGAGAGCAGCAGGACGGAGGAGGCGGCGACGCCGGTCGCGAGCGCGATACGGGAAACGTTCATGGCAGAAAACACTCCGGATCAGGAGAGGCGAGTGAGTGAGGCGCAAACGGGTGCGCGGGCACCGCGACACCACTCGCGTCGAGTGGGGCGCGTCAGGCTGCGAGAGCGAGGCGGGCGGGAGGCCCGCGCCTGATCACCGTGTGCTGGAGCGCCTCATCGGCGGGACGCGGAGGCGGACCTGACGACGGCCGGGGAGCACGCGGATCCGCCGCGGGCGTCTCCTGGAGGCCGGCACGCAGCGCCCGTACGAGAACGAGCGCGGCACGCAGTGAACGGAGCCACGCCGCCTGAGCGAGCTCATGCGCCGAGTCGGCAGAGAGTTTGATCAGCCGGAGCAGCGCCAGATCTCCGCGCCGCAGCAGCCAGCCGGTCGCGAGCGCGGCCAGCAGATGCCCCAGGACCATGGGGAGGGTCGGCAGCAACTCGGGCGATGCGGCGGTGGTCTGCGCCATGTGGACGTGGGCGCTGTGCCCCGCCGGGGCGATGCCCGCATTGGTGACGATCCGGCGTGCGTCGGTGGGGCTCAGGGACGATGCGCCCGCCCCGCACACCAGCTTCGCGGCCATCCTGATCAGCGAGTCGTCGGCCGTCGGTGCCAGCCGCAGCCGATGCTGCTGCCCGAGACCGAACAGGGTGTGCAGAGCGAGCTGTCCGACGGTCAGTGCCACGGCGATGGACGGCAGTGCGCGCGTCCGTCCGGCGAACGGCGCGACCAGCGCGAACACCGCCATGAAGCCGAGCGCCAGTGTCCACCAGGGGAGAGCCGTGCAGGAGGCCAGCGCATGTCCCGTCGCGGACAGCACAACACAGACCGCGGTGAACACCGCGGCCCTCAGCAGCCGTAGACCGGCTCCGGCGCGTGCAACGGGGATGGGCGACATGGCCGGGCCATCATCGCACTGCGGTGGGACGGCCCATACGGCAGGTCCGGAAGATCCCCTTTGCTGACATACACCGGCGCGCTCGGAGGGCGCATCCGCCGAATGAGCGGAATCACATCAACTGTGTGCTTACGGACCGCTTCTCGCGGCAATACGTATCGGTATGTCGAGGCACAGCCAGGAGGCTGGAGCATGAGCATCTGGTGGTCTCTCCACTTGAGGCGTGAAGCTGCGAGCGTTCCGCTCGCCCGTCGCCTGCTGCTCGGCACGATGGAGACCGCGGGGGTTGATCCTGACATTTCGTACGATCTATCAGTTGCGCTGAGCGAAGCCTGTGCGAATGCCGTCGAGCACGGCGGTGGGCAGGGGGCCGGCGAGGCCTCGGCTGCGTACCGGGTGACCGCCTATCTGGACGGCGAGACGTGCCGTATCGAAGTGGCCGATTCGGGTCCGGGCTTTCCGACGCGGCGCGGAGGGCAGTGCACATACGCCGTGTCGCCGGCCTCGCCGACCGCCGAGAGCGGCCGCGGGCTCTGTCTGATCGAGCAGCTCGCCGACCATGTCCACTTCCGCAACCGCCCGGGCCGGGGCGCGGTGGTCAGCTTCGACAAGATCCTCAAATGGCGGGAGGACGCGCTGCTCAAGGTGTCCTGAGCCGCGCGCCCTCCGCCGTATCCGCCGTCGGTCAGCCCTTGAGTGAGGCCATCCAGGCCTCGACTTCGTCGGCCTGCCGCGGGAGCGCCGCCGACAGGTTCCGGTTGCCGTCCTCGGTGACCAGGATGTCGTCCTCGATCCGGACGCCGATGCCGCGGTACTCCTCCGGCACCGTCAGATCGTCCGCCTGGAAGTAGAGACCGGGCTCCACCGTGAGGCACATGCCGGGCTCCAGTGTCCCGTCGACGTACGCCTCGGTGCGCGCGGCGGCGCAGTCGTGGACGTCCATGCCGAGCATGTGGCCGGTGCCGTGCAGCGTCCAGCGGCGCTGCAGACCCAGCTCGAGCACACGCTCCACCGGGCCCTCGACCAGACCCCACTCGACGAGCTTCTCGGCGAGCACACGCTGGGAGGCGTCGTGGAAGTCGCGGTACTTGGCGCCCGGCTTCACCGCCGCGATGCCGGCCTCCTGCGACTCGTACACCGCGTCGTAGATCTTGCGCTGCAGTTCGTCGAAGCGGCCGTTGATCGGCAGGGTGCGCGTGATGTCGGCGGTGTAGAGGGTGTGGGTCTCCACGCCGGCGTCCAGCAGCAGCAGCTCGCCGGAGCGGACCGGGCCGTCGTTGCGCACCCAGTGCAGGGTGGTGGCGTGCGGGCCCGCCGCGCAGATCGAGCCGTAGCCGATGTCGTTGCCCTCGACGCGGGCGCGCAGGAAGAAGGTGCCCTCTATATAGCGCTCGCTGGTCGCCTCGGCCCTGTCCAGGACCTTGACGACGTCCTCGAATCCGCGAGCGGTGGAGTCGCACGCCTTCTGCAGCTCGCCGATCTCGAACTCGTCCTTCACGGCACGCGCCTCGGAGAGACAGACGCGCAGCTCCTCGTCGCGCTCCGCGGTGACCTTGTCGGTCAGCGCCTCCTCGATGCCGGCGTCGTGCCCGCGTACGGCGCGGACCGGGCCGGTGGCCTGGCGCAACTGCTCGGGGAGCTCGCGCACATCCTTGGCGGGGATGCCCAGCAGCTGCTCGGCCTCGCCGAGGGAGTGGCGGCGGCCGACCCACAGCTCACCCTGGCCGGAGAGCCAGAACTCGCCGTTCTCGCGATTGGAGCGGGGCAGTAGATAAATGGTCGCCCGGTGCCCGCCGGCCTTGGGCTCGAGCACCAGGACGCCGTCCTCGGACTGGTCGCCGGTGAGGTAGGCGTACTCCGTGGAGGCGCGGAAGGCGTACTCGGTGTCATTGGAGCGGGTCTTCAGATTGCCCGCGGGGATCACCAGGCGCTCGCCGGGGAAGCGCGCCGATAGCGCGGCACGGCGGGCGGCGGTGTGCGAGGCCTGCGCGATGGGTTCCAGATCGCGCAGCTCGGTGTCGGCCCAGCCGGTCGTCATGTTCTCGGCGAGCTCGTCGGACACGCCCGGGTACAGGCCGTTCTTGCGCTGCTTGATCGGCTGCTCTTCTTCTTCCGGGGTCTCCGGGATGAGCTCCTCGGCCACGTCTGCCTCCTCGATACGACACTGGACCGCCCTCCATCGTATGTGCGACGGGAAGACGGCCCTGAGCCCTGTGGAAAACGTGCGAGAAATCAGTCAAAACGGGCGGCGAGCAATACCACGTCCTCACCGATCTCGGCCTCGCCGAGCCCGTCGGGCAGCACCGTGCGCAGCACATGATCGGCGATCGCCCCCGGATCGTCGCGGGCGGACTTCGGCACGCTCACGGCGGCCGCGTGTAGCCGCGCGAACGCCCGGTCCATGGGATCTCCGGTATGCCGCAGCAGCCCGTCCGTGTACAGCAGCACCGTTTCTCCGGGCTCGGGCGCGAGTTCCACGCTCGGAGCCTCCCAGCAGGCGAGCATCCCCAGTGGCGCCGACAGGGATGTCTCGACGAACTCGGTGCGCCGCTCGCCGACCACCAGGGGCGGGGTGTGGCCGGCCCCGGCCAGCACGATCTTTCCGCGGGCAGGCTCGGCGTAGGCGAAGAGTGCGGTGGCGGTTCGCGCAGGTTCGGTCAGCCGCAGCAGCAGTTCCAGATCGGAGAGCACGGCGACGGGATCCTCGCCCTCCATCACGGCGTACGCCCGCAGGGAGGCGCGCAGCCGCCCCATCGCCGCCAGCGCGCTCGGCCCCGAGCCGCTGACCGATCCGACGGCCAGCCCCAGCGCGCCCTCGGGCAGCGGCAGCGCGTCGTACCAGTCGCCGCCGCCGTGCGGTCCTGTGCGGTGCCGGGCGGCGAGCTGGACGCCGGGCACCCGGGGCAGCCGGCTGGGAAGCAGCTCCTCGGCAACGGTCGCCACCGTGGCGCGGGCGTGCTCCAGCTCGAGGAGACGGTCCAGATGCTCCGTGGCGTACCGCATGTAGAGGCCGACGAGATGGCACTGGCGCTCCACCGGGGCGGCCGGCTCGTCGTACATCCAGACGGCCGCGCCGAGCGTCCCGGCCGCCCGGGAGGCGAGCGGCACGGTGTAGCTGGCGGCATATCCGAGGCGGATGGCGACCTCACGGTGCCGGGGGTCGAGCGTCTCGTCGCCGAGGAGGTCGGCGTTGGCGACGGCCTCCGGCGGCCCGGCGGGCCCTGGATGCCCGCCTGGGGGTCTGCCGTCCAGGATCCGGCCGTATGCGGTGACGCCGCGCGGCACTGTCTCGAGATGGCCGAGCTCGGCATGGGTGAACCCGAGGCCCTTGGTGAGGGCGGGGCCGCTGTCCGACTCGAAACATTCGGCCCGTGAGGCGGCGTGCGACGGTTCCAGGACGATCAAGCCGCGGCGGGCGCCGACCAGGGCGGCCCCGGCGCGCAGCAGTTCATGGAGGGCATCGTCGAGCGAACCGGTCCTGGCCAGGCGCTCGGTCAGTTCGTGGAGGGTGGTCAGATCGGAGACCCAGCCGGCCAGCCGGTCCTGAATCACCGCTCCGGGAGGGGCCGGTGCCGCCGGGAGGGCGGGCAGCGGCGAGGCAGTGTGCGCCGGTGCGGGAACCGCTGAATCGATTCCAGCCACTTTCGGCAGGTGAGGGGCGCTCATGACAGCCGGCTTTCCGACTGGTGCGTTTCGCTCAATAGCATCGCAAACCCCCATGTCATTCTGCGCCGCTATCAATGCATCCACATGTACACGCACAAGTAAGGGGATGTCCAGCATTGCACCAGTGGGATTGGTGGTGTCTACGAGACCGTTAACTTGGCTGAAAAATGCACCCGATGGCGGCCTATTGGGGTCGACTGAGGTCGTTCGGCAGAGCGTCATTCCAAGCGTGATGGGTACGTAAACGGTGATGGCCAGGGGCAGTTGGGACCGCCCCGGAACCTGGCGGCGGGCCCGGGCGTCCTAACGCCCGTAGGCCGCGCCCCATCCCCGAGCGGCGGGGAAAAGTTACAGCGGGACTACAAGCGCCAGGCGCGCGCCACCCCTCGCCACGCGTTTAATGGACTACAGCCCACGTTCGGCCCCCGGGCGGCGATCCTGCCGCAGGCGAAGCGGGGGGTCGCCCATGCCACCGGCAAGGGGCGGTGATGCGCCGTCTTATACGCACAGTGAAGAGCTGCACACATGGTGTGGTGTGGACCTCGGCGTTCAACGGAAAGGAACGAGCGCTCATGCGCGAGATCCTCGGAAGGCGACGCAGGCTCCGGTTCCGGCGCAAGAGGGGGCCTGTACAGCTCGAAGCGGCGCTCACCTGCGCCGCCGACTGGCAATGGCCCGTACTCCCTGGTGTGGGACTGAAAGCGGGCGGTATCCGCGGTGACCGCGGGCGCGGCTGCGCCTGCCCCGACCCCGAGTGCGTCGTACCCGGCGCGCACCCCTTCGACCCAGGAATCCTGGCCGCGACGACCGACGAGCGGATGGTGCGCTGGTGGTGGACCAACCGGCCCACCGCCCCGATCATGCTGGCCACGGGCGGCCTCGCGCCGTGCGCGGTGAGTCTGCCGGCAGTCGCCGGGGCGCTCGCGCTCTCGGCGCTCGACCGGATGGGCATGCGGCTGGGACCAGTTGTCGCGACGCCGACCCGCTGGTCGCTGCTGGTCGCCCCGTACACCCTTGAACAGCTCGGCGAACTGCTCTTCGTCAAGGACTGCGTGCCCAGTTCGCTGCGCTTCCACGGCGAGGGCGGCTATCTGGTGCTGCCGCCCTCGGTGACGGGGACGGGGCAGGTGCGCTGGGAGCGGGCGCCGCTGCCGGGATCCGCGGCTCCCTGGCTGCCGGATGTGGAGGCGGTGGTGGACGCGCTGGTCGAGGCGAGCACCAGTGCACCGGACGGCGGCAGCCGGCTCGCCTACTGAGCCCGAGCGAGGGCTCGAGTGCTCACGGTCCAGCTCTGCCACGCGCACGGGTAAGAGCCGGACCGAGTTGTACCGGAATTGGGCGCGCGGCTACCCGCGCGCCCGTATTCCGTCGATGTTTTCGGCCCGGTGTCGGGAATTCCCGCGCAATCGGCGGGAATCTCCGCATGACCGGGCTCGCCCCGTCCCGGTGTTCATTGCGTTGCGCCGTCGGCCGCGTCCGCGGGACAGACCGACGGCCGCCGGCCGGGAATCGGCACCTCGCTCGCGGACGGTGCGAAGCGACGGACGAGACCGAAGAGGGGACCGGAGACGGGACCAGGACCGGGCCGCGGACGGGGCCGAAAACAGCGCCCGGGCCGACGCTGCTGTCCATTGCCGAGGTGTCCGGTGCGACCGGGGCCACTCCGCCGGGCAGGGCCCGGGGGATATGGGCCGGAACTCGCCTCCCCGGACGTGGCCGAGGCGCCGACCTGCGTGCCGGCAGAGGGGCGCGACACCTGGGCACACATACCCACTACCGCAATGCGCCGGACCTGGAATTGAGTTCCGTACTCACCCTGACGGGCCCCGGCGGGCGCACGCAGCAGACCGGACTGTGCGGTCGGGGCGGATCACGCGACCGATGCTTGCGAGGTGTCTCGTGAGGCCTCTCGCGGCCCTGTCGAGGGCTATTTCCGCAGTCGCGGAGTTCGCAACTGCGGACGGTACGGGAGAAGGGCCCTCGCTGCCGCGGTCCGGAAGCAACTCCGGTGTTCCCGCGAGTCGTTGACGGAACGAACCGTTCCGCGGAAATGGAAGCGCCCGATCGCTGGCGACGGGGGATGCACCAGCGACCGGGCTTCTAGAACCGTAACAAGAGATCGGCAGTTAGCAAATTCGATCTCGGGTATTCGGACAGGGATTTACCTGCCCATAGGGCGAGTTGTGACTGGAGTCACCTATCGGTCGACAGAAACCGTCACTCTCAGCTCAGGGTGACCTGGCGGTTGGTGAGCCCGCCACGCGACCGGCGCTCCTCCGCCGTCAGCGGAGCGTCGGTCGCGAGAGCCTTTGTGAGCCGCTCCGCGAACTCCGCCGCGGGCTTCTCGCACTCCTCGGCGCTCATCCCGCTCGGCAGGTCCCAGACCGGGACCATCAGCCCGTGTGCGCGGAAGGAGCCGACCAGCCGGGTGTCGTCGCCGAGCGAGGACGTACCGGCGGTGTGCAGGCGCGCGAGCGCGTCGAGGAGCTGCTCCTCCGGGTGCGGCATGACCCAGCGGAGGTGGTTCTTCTCCGGGGTCTCGCACCAGTACGCCGCGTCCACACCGGTGAGCTTCACGGTCGGGATCGCCGCGGCGTTGGCGCGCTCCAGGGAGGCAGTCACCTCCGGGGACGCGCTCTCCGTGGAGTCCGGGACCCAGAACTCGAAGCCGGAGTGGACGGTCGGTTCGAAGCCGGCGCTCTCGTCGAGGAGATCCTGCAGCCGCGGTCCTTCGGCGGCCACGCGCTGCGCGGCGACCGGCGTGCCGGGCTCGGCGGTCAGCGCCCGCTGCAGGGTGTCGGCGAGATGGCGGCTGAGGTCGCCGGACGAGGTGTCGTTCTGCAGGCCGAGCAGTACGGAGCCGTCGTCGCGGCGCAGTGCCGGCCACGCCATCGGCAGTACGGTCGCCAGGGTCACCGAGGGCACGCCCTCGGGCAGTCCGCCCTTGAGGGTCAGTGTGGCGGTCGCGGCGGGCACCAGCTCCCGCAGAGCCACCCAGTCGCACTCTCCGGCCAGACCGCCGAAGGGGCGCTGGACCAGCTCGGTCACGGCGTGCGCGGCGGCCCGGCCGTGACAGGCCTTGTAGCGGCGACCCGATCCGCATGGGCAGGGCTCACGGGCCCCGACGACCGGAACCTCGCCGTTGGTCACCTGGGGCCTGGCGGCCTTGGTCTGGGGGCGCTTCTTGGCCATGGTGTGGCTCTCTCCCGACTGCGGTGGTGCTGTCTCGGGCGCGAGCCTAGCCGTCCGTCGCCTTCCCGGGGGTGCAGCGGCCCCATGGCGGTCGGTCCCGTTTCAGTCGAGATCGTCGTACGACTCCCCGAAGTCGAAGCTCGGGACTGCGACGCGCGTAGCGAAATCCTCGCGCCGGTGCCCTTCAGTGACAATCACCCACACGGTGACCTCACCGGTCGTGCTGTCGCGGACACCCCAGTCCTGGGCCAGCGCACTGATGATGTTGAGCCCACGGCCGCCGCGGGCGGTGACCGAGGGCGTGGCCGGAACCGGTCGGGTCGGACCGCCTCCGTCCGTCACTTCGACCGTCAGCCGGCCTGCTCTGTCCATGCGCCAGGCGGCGCGGACATCACCGTCGCCCACCTCCGCGTGCCCCAGCGGCCTGCCGTGCCGGCAGGCATTGCTGAGCAATTCGGAAAGGATCAATACCGCATCGTCGAGGACCGTCTCCGACACCCCGCTGCGGCTCAACTGCTCGCGCATCCGGTGTCGCGCCTCACCCACGCCCGCAGGACCATGGGGTACGGCCATGCTCGACGACGTGGGCACCTCCTGTGCCACCACAAACGCCACCCCCGAGACCTCCTTTGCCCCACGCCACGGTGTGAATGCCCCAATGGACTGGACCGGAAACCGGCCAGGACGGGACCAGTGACGCACTCGTAACGATCGAATGCGGAACGAACGCGCCGGTGCACTCCCTGTAATCGCAGCTACAGGCGGCCCAGCTGGGACAGCACCTGTTTGGGGCGATTGGTGATGATTGCCTCCACGCCGAGGCGGGCACATAGCTCTACGTCCTCCGGCTCGTTGACCGTCCAGACGTGGACGCGATGCCCCGCCCGGTGCAGTCGGGCGATGTAGCCGGGATGGCTGCGGACGATCCGGATGCCGGGCCCCGCGATCCGCGCGCCGGCGGGCAGCCGTCCGTCGCGCAGCCGCGGTGACACGAACTGCATCAGATAGACGGTGGGGATGTTCGGCGAGGCCGCGGCGACCCGGTGCAGGGAGCGGGCCGAGAAGCTCATGATCCGTACGGGCGAATCGTCCGCCGTCGATGGCTCCGCCAGGCCGAACCGCCCGAGCAGGTGGAGCAGCCGCTCCTCCACCTGGCCCGCCCAGCGGGTCGGGTGTTTGGTCTCGATGGCCAGTTCGATACGGCGGCCGGAATCGGCCACCAGCTCGAGCAGCCGCTCGAGGGTGAGTACGGAGGTGAGTGAGGGGTCTCCCCAGTCGGGGCTCTCCGCGGCGTCCTCGTGGCCCTTCCATGTACCGAAGTCGAGGGCGGCGAGATCCGCGAGTTCCAGGGCGGATACGGCCCCGCGGCCGTTCGAGGTGCGGTTGACGCGGCGGTCGTGGACGCAGACGAGGTGGCCGTCGGCGGTGAGGCGTACATCGCACTCGAGGGCGTCGGCGCCGTCCTCGATCGCCTTTCTGTACGCGGCCAGCGTGTGCTCGGGGGCGTCTTCGGAGGCGCCTCGGTGGGCGACGACCTGGATGTTGTGCTGTCGTGCTTGAGTCACCGCGTCATGGTGTCACCGTGGCGGGGTAGACGCGTGCGGGGAGCCGATGTCCGGTCGGCAGTTGCCGTCCGGTGGGCCGGTCGCGGCCCCCGCTCGACGAGCGCGTCCGGCGAACCTGAAGATGCGTCCGTTTTGTCGGACGTAAAGGATTGCGGGCATACGCACAGGTCCTGCTTACAGTGGCCTGACGCGCTCTGGGAAAAGCTGACTGCAGACACCTGCACAGCGGAATGCATGCCCAAGACTGACGTGGAACCTGAGGAGAAAGAGCTGTGAGCACCGAGAACGAGGGCAACGAGGGCACTGGGGTTCCGGCCGCCCCGTCCGTACCTCCTGTGCCGGCCGTCGCTCCCGAGGGCACGCCTGCGTCCGCTCCGGGAACCGAGACACATGGTGCATACGGCGAGCGCGCCGCCCACGCCTCACACGGTGAGGCCCATGAGCGGGCAGCGGCAGCGGCAGAGCGGCCCGGGCACTCCCCCCAGCCCGAGCCTGCCACCGCGCCGCTGCCCGGACCCGTACCTGCTGCCGCGTCGGCGGGGGCGCCCGGAGATGCGCCTGCCGGTGCGCGGCAGCCGGGAGCCGCATGGCCGCCCCCGCCCGCTCTCCCCTCCTACGGGGGCGGCGGCCACGGTGGGCCCGTCTGGGGAGCGCCGGCCCAGGCGCCGGAGCCTGGGCGCAAACGTTCCGGCGGACTGTTCGCCGCGGTGCTCGTCGCCGCACTCGTCGCGGGCGGGGTCGGTGGCGGCATCGGCTACTGGGCCGCCGAGCACAACGACGACACGACAGGCTCGACCACGGTCGCCGCGGCCGAGGCCCCCAAGGACTTCAAGCGGGAGCCCGGCACGGTCGCCGCGGTCGCGGGCAAGGCGCTGCCGAGCGTGGTCACGATCGAGGCGAAGTCCGGCGGCGGCGGCACGGGTGCGAGTGGCGAGAGCGAAGGCGGTACGGGTACCGGCTTCGTCTACGACAAGGAGGGCCACATCCTCACCAACAACCACGTGGTGGCCTCCGCGGCCGACGGCGGCACGCTGTCCGCGATCTTCTCCAACGGCAAGAAGTACGACGCCGAGGTGGTGGGCCGGGCCCAGGGTTACGACGTCGCCGTACTGAAACTGAAGAACGCCCCCTCCGGCCTGGCCCCGCTGGCCCTCGGCAACTCCGAGAAGGTCGCGGTCGGCGACTCGACCATCGCGATCGGAGCGCCCTTCGGGCTGTCGAACACCGTCACCACCGGCATCATCAGCGCGAAGAACCGGCCTGTCGCCTCGGGTGACGGCTCCAGCGGCAAGAACTCGTACATGAGCGCGCTGCAGACCGACGCGTCGATCAACCCCGGCAACTCCGGCGGACCGCTGCTGGACGCGGGCGGCGCGGTGATCGGCATCAACTCCGCGATCCAGTCGGCGGGAAGCGGCCCAGGCCAGACGCAGGCCGGTTCGATCGGCCTCGGCTTCGCCATCCCGATCAATCAGGCGAAGAACGTCGCCGAGCAGCTGATCAGGACGGGCAAGCCGGTGTACCCGGTGATCGGCGCCACGGTCGACATGACGGTCAAGGACTCGGGCGCCAAGATCGCCGCCGAGGGTGCGGGCGGCACGGCTGCGGTGATCTCGAACGGCCCTGCCGCGAAGGCCGGCCTCAAGGCGGGCGACATCATCACCAAGTTCAACGGCAAGCCGATCGACAGTGGCCCGACCCTGATCAGCGAGATCTGGAACCACAAGCCGGGCGACAAGGTGACGCTCACGTTCCAGCGCGACGGCAAGGAGAGGACGGCGGACCTCGTTCTGGGCGAACGCAAGGGCGACAGCTGACGCCGGCCCGCCGGCTCCGGGTGCCAGTACTGCTGTCCGCTCTGCCCGTGCCGAAGAACGATGCTGCGACGCGTGACGCGGGCCCGGTAGTCTGTAGCCCGCTCCGCCGCAGGCGGCCGGGGCGTGGGTGGGTTGCCCGAGCGGCCTAAGGGAACGGTCTTGAAAACCGTCGTGGCAGCGATGTCACCGTGGGTTCAAATCCCACACCCACCGCAGATGAACGGCCCCTGACCAGTATCGATGGTCAGGGGCCGTCGGCCTGTCGGGTCGCCGTGATAGCCCGGTGCTCCCCGTTGTTCCTGCTCGATCGGGCACGGAAGGGGCACGCAGAACACCCGAAACTGTGCTGCTCGCGGGAGGCTGCGGGCATACCATCGGCCTGATCACATGGGGGTGGGGGGCTGTGCTGTACGCACACGAGGTGATCCTGAACGAACTCGCACAAGGGCTCAGACCTGCGCCTGAGGGTGTCGAGTGGTTTGAGGGCCTCTCGGAGGATGACCAACGCAAGGCTTTGCACACGCTGGTGCTGTTCTGCGGGCAGGCCCGGGCGCGCGAGGACGATGTGCCAGAGAGCATCGCGCGCTCTGGCATTCGACCCACGCACACGCCTGCGGTGATGCTCACGAAATGGCGCTTCGGGATGGACCGACTTCCGGCCTATGAACTCACGAAGTCATTTCGCCTGCTCGTCGCCCTCTTCAGCATCGCCGATACCCGCAGGAGGGCGCTGCACTGCGCCAACGGGTGCGGTCACGAGTGGCACGACTTGTCAGCTCAGCCACAGGATCCAACCTAGGGCTACTTCTTGCCCTGGTTGTTGATCCGGCCTGCGGCTTCACCCACTACCCCGCCTTTGACCTGCCGTTGAGCCGTCGGCGATTGTCATTGCTGGTCTCCGTTGGCCACCGTCCCGCGGCCTACAGACGGCTCGGCCGGCCGTTCTGAAATCATGCGGCGTGCGGAATCGCCTACGCCGCAACCGTCCACAGCAGCGTCCCCACTGCCCGCACCGACACCGCCCGCCGCCATCTGACGGCGCTGCTGGAAGGCTTGTGCATCCAGTACTCCAGTGCCGACTCTCCGTCGAACGGGCCATCGCCCGGGTGAAGCAGCACCGGGCCGTCACCACCCCGCTACGACAAACGCGGATACATCTACCTCGGCACCGTCACCCCCGCAGCCCTCACCGACCCGTCAGGCTTCGAAGCGATGGCGGGAGGCCTCGATGTGACCGAGGTACCGGTGGGTCCAGTCGCACAGTCCGTCGATCGTCACCCGCAGGGCCTGGCCCGGCTCGGTGAGGGTGTACTCGACCCGCGGCGGCACGACGGGGTGAACCGTCCGCTCGATCAGACCGTTGCGCTCCAGCATGCGCAGGTTCTGGGTGAGCATCTTGTGGCTGACGCCCCCGATCTCGTTCCGCAGCTCGCTGAAGCGCAGGGTGCGTTCACCGAGAGACTCGATGATCAGGAGCGCCCACTTGTTGGCGACGTCCGAGAAGATCTCCCGCGCCAGAGAGTCCGCACGCCTCAGGTCCGCATCCTCGGGCGAGCCGCTGAACTGCTTGGTCACCATCAGGTTCCCCAGTCACCGAAAAGTGCGTTCTTCCATGTCAGCGGCCACTCTCCTACGGTTTCTGAGTAACCACAAGAGAGCGGCTCTCATGGCAATGGAGGCGGACAGCATGGCCATCACCCTGGTAAACCCCAACGGATTGCCGGAAATAGACGCATACCGGCAGGTGTCGATCGCGACCGGCTCGAAGCTGGTCTTCATCGCCGGGCAGGTCGCCTGGGACGTCGACGGTGTCACGGTCGGCGAAGGCGACCTCGCCGCTCAGGTCGAGCAGTGCTACCTCAACATCGGCACCGCCCTGGCCGAGGTCGGCGGCTCCTTCGACGACGTGGCGAAACTGACCGTCTACGTCGTCGACTGGACCCCCGACAAGATGCCCCTGCTCATGGAGGGGCTCGGTCGGGCGGCCGTGAAGCTGGGGGTCACCGCGGCACCCCCTGCCTCGCTGCTGGGCATTGCGGCACTGGACGTACCCGACCATCTGGTCGAGATCGAAGCCACCGCCGTCATCGACTGAACAGGCGCTCTTCGCCCCGGGGCTGAACGTCGCAGTCGGCCTTCACCGGAGCACCGGTTCCATGTGGAGCGCGGCGTCGCCGGCCGCCTCGTCGGGAGTCCGGCCGTTCTCACGGGCGACCATGTACGCGGCGTACCAGTCCCACCAGTTGTGCTCCGGGGCCGTCGCCTCGTACGGACCGTGGTGCTCCGCGGTCTCACGCAAGAGTTCTGCCGACGCGGTGACATTCATGGCGAAACCTCCTCCGTCGTGCCGGAGTCACCGTCCGGGCAGTCGCACCTGGACCTCTTGCAGCAACCACCCATTGCCGTCCGGGTCACTGAACGAGGCGTATGAGGCGTAGCTGCGACGCTCTGGATCGGGGCCGTCCACCGACTCCTGGACGCCGCTGTCGTAGACATTGTGGAAGACCTCGCTCACGTCAACGCCCCTGCCGACCAGGTCAGCGCGGGCGCGGTCGATGTCGAAGACCACGAGATAGAGACCCTGGGCGGAGCCCGGTGCCACGGGGGTGACCCCGCGGCCGAAGATAACCGAGCCCACCGACCCCGGGGGCGTCACCTGCACGATCCGGAACTCCGGGCCGGCTTCGTAGTCCGCGTCGAGCCGCCACCCCAGGCTCCTGTAGAAGCGCAGGGCACGGTCGACGTCAGCCACCGGGATGACGATGACTTCGAGGCTCATATTGATGGTCGGATCCTTGACGACGTCCGTTGCGCCGTCCTGATGCGCTTGCAGGGTGCTCATATCGACCTCTCCCGATGGATGGCCGGTTTGGATATGACCCCTGATAAGCCGCCAGCGGCGGGAACCCGAGCGCCGACTCTGGGTCATCCGTGGACCGGCTAATATCACAATTATCGCTTACTGGACAAAGTCTGGCGCGACCATGAACAGCTCAGCCTCGACACGTTCCGCGGCCCGCGCCGCGCACGTCGAACCCTGCACGATCTGCCGCCCCGACCGGGACCTGGGAGTGCTGTGAGCGGCCACCGGTCGCAGCCTGGAGGCATGAGAGCGCAGTCCTTCGAAGCTCGTCTGCCCAGGCCACGTGCCCGGAGGATTGGTATATGGGGCGGTCTTGAAAACCGTCGTGGCAGCGATGTCACCGTGGGTTCAAATCCCACACCCACCGCGCAGGTCAGCGTAAGAGCTGGTCAGAGGGGTTGGTCGGAGGGGGTGTCTCCGAGTCGGAGACACCCCCTCGGCGTTCACCGTGTGGCGTGCCGGTGTGCGCACGTGCCGTCAGGTGCCGCCGCCCGGTTCGAAGCCGGCGAGCATCTTCTCGAGTGCCCGCTGGTCCGGCCCGACGAACGGATCCGCGTCGGGCGCCGCGGCGAGCGTGTCGGTCATCTGTGGAGCGAGGCCGACCGCGGGCGGCAGGTGGGTGCAGAGGACGACCTCGGGGTCCATGATCCGCAGCTGCTGGAGAGTGGCGAGGTACTTACCGATGTCGACGGTGTGGACCCAGGGGCTGTCGACCGTGGCCCACAGCAGTTGCGCGTCGCGCAGCTGCTCGGCGGGGAAGGAGCCGACGTTGTCGGTGAGGGCGAGTTCGGCGCTGGGCATGGGCGCGCCGAAGCAGTCGGAGCTGAAGCAGGCCGCCGATCGCTCGTCATAGAAGCCGACGGTGGCGGGGTTGTCGAACAGCGGAGGCCGGAAGGCCATGAGTGCGCGGTCGCCGGCCTCCAGGGTCTGGCCGGGGTTGACCAGGCAGATGCGGTCGAGCGGCAGCGGCCGCTCGGTGGACATGAGCCCGGCGCCGATGAACGTGGTCACCACGCGCGCGTGGGGCGCGGCGGCGAGTAGATCGAACAGTCCGCCGGTGTGGTCCCGGTCGGGGTGGGTGAGCCAGATCCACCGCACGTCGGCGGGGTCGATGGCCGAGCTGAGCGTTTCGAGGAAGTTCCGGTCGGGGAGCCCGAGGCCGGTGTCGACGACGACGGGCTGGGTGGCGTGCAGGACGAAGGCGTTGACCGGGAGGAAGCCGATCCCGGGCACTTCCAGGCAGTCGCTGAGTACGGTGATGTCTTTTCCGACCTTATGAACGCTCATGGCGGGTCTCCGTGAGTCCCCCGTGGGCGGGATCGTGCCCCTGCATCCAGGGTGGGCCCGTCCGGGCGGGTGAGCCAGTGCGGGAGCGGGAGCCGACCGCGGCACGAACCGGCCGAACCGGGAGCAGGGGCCGGTACGGGTGCCCCCGCCGGGGCGCCCCGTCAGTGGCGGTGACCCGAGGTCAGTCGGTCGGCCGAGGCGATCGTCGCCCGGGCTTCGCGTTCGGTGAGGCCCGCGCGGACCGCCGCATCGGTGAGGGCGTCCGCGAGCTCCTCGCCGAAGCCGTTCTCGTACGCGCGGCAAGCCGCCCAGAACAGCCGGGTGTTGCGCTGGCCCTCGTGCGCCGAGAGCACGAAGTGGACCAGGCCCTGGCCCCGGGGCGGCCGGGACGCTGCGGCGTGGGTGAAGTGGCCGGAGCGTGCGGGGGGTGTGACAAGGCGGAGGAGTGCGCGGGGGCAGGGCGCGGGTGACAGCTCGGCGGTACCGGGAGCGAGGCGGTACGCGCCGTGGGCGGAGACCGAGCCGGGGCCCACGAGATAGCCGCCGGCGCCGCGGACGTCGATGCCGGGGGCGAGCCGGCTCGCGGAGTTCGGGACGATGACGTCCGGCGGTCCGGTCAGCCAGAGGTGGCGGCCGCCGCTGGGGGTGAGGACCGTGACCGTCTCCGGGATCGTGAACAGATGCCGCAGGGCCAGGTGCTGGAGCGCGGACACGGAGTCGGCCGAGGACGTGGCGGACTTGGTGTCGAGGTCGATGCCGATCAGATGGTGCGGGGGCCGGCCGCAGGCGATTCCGTAACCGGTGGCCCAGGGAGCGGCGGCGAAGAGGGCGCGTACGCCCGCGGGGTCGCTGGTGGCGTCATGGACGCCATGGCCCGGGAGTCCGCATTCGCCACGGCACAGGACCGGCTCGGGGTCGCCACGGTGGGGAGAGCGCAGGGCGGGGAGCTTGGTGGGGGACAGGGGTATGACGGGGAGCCCACGCTCGGCGGCGGAGAGAGCGTGGGCGAGGGCCAGTGTGGCGGACTGCCGGGCGGTGGTGGCCATACATCCATGTTCGTACGAGTGTTCGAATAAGGGAAGAGGGGAAGGTTGCCCGAAAACGTGCCGGAACGGTTCATCTGTTGCGGCGCCCGGGTCTGGCGGTCCGTAGCGGTCCCTCCCGGCTCCGTTCCTGGTTCACTCCGGCTCCACTCCGGGTCGCGTTCTGCCCTGAGTAGGGGTTCTGCGGGCGCGAAGGGGGTTTATCGACATGTCATCACGCTTGAGGGGGAATTGGGGCCTGCGGGGTGGTTCGCCTGAGATTCGGTGGGCAATTCTGATCTCGCGACGTCGTGACCATGATCCGGGGCGGTAGGCCAACTGCCTTGGAAAAAGCCGTACTTCTGCAGTTCCGGTTCCTGGAGGAAAAGACATGGCAAGCATCCGTACCGCCCGCGTCCTCGCCGCTGTCGCCGCGCTGCCCCTCACGGCCGCCCTCTTCTCGGGCATCGCCCAGGCCGACAACGGCGCCTTCGCGGACGACGGATCGAATGCGACGGTGGCCTCGATCGTCGGCAGCGGTGTCGGCGGAAACAACAATGGCAACTCGACCACCACCCAACAGGTGGCGAGTGGCGCAGGCGCGTCCAACCAGAACAACACCGCGAGTGTGAACGGCTCAGGCTTCACATTCATCGATCAGTCGAACGCCGTAGTGCACTTCACGAATCTCTGGTGACGGCCGGCCCGATGGGGGGTTGCAGCAAGGGGTGAACGACTGCCTGCGCGACGGTACTTCGGTGCCGTCGCGCAGGCGGTTGTGCGGGTGGGGGTGGTGGTCCTGGCGGCGGTGACCTTGACAGCGGACACGGATCTGACGGACAGTCAGAAAACCTGATCCGTACGCCCGGGAGGCGGCCGCCGTGCACCTCGCCCCGACAGAGCGGCAGCAGCAGCTGCGCGCCGAACTTCGTTCCTACTTCCGCGAAGTGATGCCGGACGGACCGCCGCCCGCCCACGACGGAGCGGAGCAGCGCCGACTGCTGCGGCGGATCGGGGCGGACGCCATGCTCGGGCTCGGCTGGCCCGTCGAGTACGGGGGGCAGGGGCGCGGCCCCGACGAGCAGTTCGTCTTCTTCGACGAGGCGTACCGGGCCGGCGCGCCCGTCTCCATGGTGACTCTGAACACCGTCGGGCCGACCCTGATGAAGTACGGCACCGCCGAGCAGAAGTCGTTCTTCCTGCCGCGCATCCTCAGCGGCGACCTCGTCTTCGCGATCGGCTACAGCGAGCCGGATGCCGGGACCGACCTCGCCTCGCTGCGTACACGCGCCGTGCGGGAGTGCACCCCTGACGCCGATTCCTGGGTTGTCGACGGACAGAAGATCTTCACGAGCAACGGCCAGAACGCGGACTGGATCTGGCTCGCATGCCGTACGGACCCTCAGGCTCCCAAACACAAGGGCATCTCGATCATCCTGGTACCGACCGACGCACCGGGTTTCGCCTGGACACCGATCGAGACGGTGGGCGGCCTCACCACGACCTCGACGTACTACGACGGGATTCGCGTGCCCGCCGCGAATCTGGTCGGCGAGGAGAACGGCGGCTGGGGACTGATCACCAACCAGCTCAACCATGAGCGGGTGGCGCTGGCGGCGATCGGGATGCAGGCCGAGGACTTCTACGAGGCGGCACTGCAGCGCGCGCGTACACCTGATCCAGTGACGGGTGAGCGCCGGATTGACGAGTCATGGGTGCAATTCCGGGCGGCCGAGGTGCACGCCAGGCTGTCGGCAACGCGCCTGCTCAACTGGCGTTTGGTGGGGGATGTGGGGGCGGGTCGGCCGGCACCCGGCGAGGCGAGCGGCGTGAAATTCGCGGGAACCGAATCCGCCGTGGAGGTGTATCGAATGTGCCAGGAAATCACGGGGGAGGCGGGACTGATCCGGGCCGGTTCACCGGGCTCGCTCGACATCGGCTCGCTGGGGGACGGGGAGCTGGAACGGATGAACAGAGCGGCGCAGATCAACACCTTCGGGGGCGGGGTGAGCGAGGTGCAGCGGGAGATCGTCGCGACGATGCGGCTCGGCATGAAGAGGGGGAAGAGGTGACCACGGGGGACGAGGTGACCGACAGGTTGTACGCACGGCTGAAGGCGTACGAGGGGCGGGCGGCCGCTATCTCGGGCGTGGGCAAGGACCTGGTCAACGAGCCGATGATCAGGCACTGGTGCGAGGCGATGGGGGACGCCAACCCCGCGTACACCGGGCCGGACGCCACAGCGCCGCCGACGATGCTGCAGGTGTGGACGATGGGAGGTCTGTCGGGGCACACGGACCGGTCCGCGGCGCAGGACGAGCTGTTCGCTCTGCTGGACGGGGCGGGATACACCTCGGTGGTCGCGACCGACTGTGAGCAGGAGTATCTGCGAACGCTGCGACCGGGGGACCGGATCACGTTCGATGCGGTGATCGAGTCGGTTTCGGAGCTCAAGACGACGAAGCTGGGAGCGGGTCACTTCGTCACTACGCGGATGGACGTCCGGGCGGACGGGGAGCCGGCGGGTACGCACCGTTTCCGGATCCTCAAGTACGCGCCGGCGCGGCGGAAACCGAAGGCGGTGGACGAGCGGCCGCGGCCGGTGATCAACCGGGACAACGCCGGATTCTGGGAAGGGGTGGCGGAGCACCGGCTGCTGATCCAGCGCTGCGAGGGGTGCGGCACGCTGCGGTTCCCGTGGCTGCCCGGATGCGGTGCCTGTGGGTCGCCCGCGTGGGACACGGTCGATGCGAGCGGCGCGGGGACCGTCTACTCGTACGTGGTGATCCACCATCCGCCGTTCCCGGCCTTCGATCCGCCGTACGCCGTGGGGCTGATCGAGCTCGTGGAAGGCGTCCGCATGGTCAGCAATGTGGTTGGCGCACCGCATGACGAGGTCCGGATCGGGATGCCTGTGCAGCTCGAATTCCTGCGGGTGGACCACCGGTTGGAGCTGCCGGTCTTCCGGGTCCAGGACGGGAGTGCGGGCTGATGGACTTCACGCCCACGGAGGAGCAGTCCGCCGCGCAGGAGCTGGCGGCGCAGATATTCGGCGATCTCTCCACACATGAGCGGCTGGCCGCCGGGACAGGGACGGACACGGAGTTGTGGAAGGCGCTGTGTGCGGCGGGGCTGCCAGGGGCCGTCGAGGACATAGGCCTGCTCGGGCTGGTGCTGGTGCTGGAGGAGCAGGGGCGGACCACCGCACAGGTGCCCTTCGCGGCGACCTGCGTGTACGGAGTGCTGGCGGTGTCCGCGCACGGCACGGACGAGCAGCGGGCCCGGCTGCTGCCCGCTCTCCGCGACGGTACGGCGGTGGCGACCGGGGCGTTCCCGGCCGGCGGTGATGTACGGGCCGTGGCACCGGGGCGGTTGAGCGGATCGCTGCCGTTCGTGCCGTGGCTGCGGGACGCCTCCCATGTCCTGGTCCCCGACGCAGACCGGGGGCTGTGGATCGTACCGACCGCCGAAGCGGAGGTCACGGAGGTGGAGACCACCGCACCCTGGGCTGCCGGGCGGCTCGTCCTGTCCGGGACGGCGGCCGAGCGGCTGGGCGGGCCGGATGCGTACGAGTCCGTACTGGCCCTGGGACGTACTGCCTTCGCGGGGCTGCAGGCCGGAGTGTGCGCGGGCTCCCTCGCCCGGGCCGTCGCATACACCTCGACCCGTGAGCAGTTCGGACGCGCCCTCTCCACCAACCAAGGGGTGCTGCTGCGCGCTGCCGACGCGTACATGGACACCGAAGCGATACGGGTCACGGCCTACGAAGCCGCCTGGCGGCAGGACGAAGGTCTGGACGCGGCCGCCGAGGCGCTGACCGCCGCATGGTGGGCATCCGAGGCCGGCAAGCGGGTCGTCCACGCCGGGCAGCATCTGCACGGTGGGACGGGTGCCGACCTGGACCACCCCGTCCACCGGCACTTCCTGTGGGGGCGCCAGCTGGACGCCTACCTCGGATGCGGTTCACAACTCCTCGCCGAACTGGGCGAGTTGATCGCAAAGGAGTCATCGCAGTGAAAGCCGGTGACGAACTTCCGCCGCTCACCATCCCCATCACCCGCACTCTGATCGTCGCAGGAGCTGTCGCCTCCCGCGACTACCAGGATGTGCACCACGATGCGGAGCTCGCGAAGGAGAAGGGCTCCCCGGACATCTTCATGAACATCCTGACCACCAACGGACTCGTCGGCCGGTACATCACCGACTGCTTCGGCGAGCATGCGGTGCTCCGCAAGGTCGCCATCCGGCTGGGGGCACCCAACTACCCCGGAGACACGATGGTGTTGAGCGGATCCGTCACCTCCGTCGACGGCGGTACGGCGCTTGTGCGGGTCATAGGGGCCAACGGCATCGGCAACCACGTCACCGGCACCGTGACAGTGACTGTGCCTGCGACCCTTCCGGAGGGTGACGCATGAGCATCAGCAGCCGGGACGCGCTCGGCGGCCGGGCGGCCATCGCCGGAATCGGGGCGACCGAGTTCTCGAAGGACTCGGGCCGCAGCGAGCTCAAGCTGGTCGTCGAATCGGTGCACGCCGCCCTCGACGACGCGGGCCTCTCCCCCGCCGATGTCGACGGCCTGGTCACTTTCACCATGGACACCAGCCCCGAGATCACCGTCGCGCAGGCGGCCGGCATCGGCGAGCTGTCCTTCTTCTCCCGCATCCACTACGGCGGCGGTGCGGCCTGCGCCACCGTGCAGCAGGCCGCACTCGCCGTCGCCGCCGGCGTCGCCGAAGTCGTGGTCTGCTACCGGGCGTTCAATGAGCGTTCCGGTCGGCGCTTCGGCTCCGGCGTGCAGCGCCGGGAGCCGTCCGCCGAGGGCGCGGCGCTCGGCTGGAACCTGCCCTTCGGGCTCCTCACACCCGCCTCCTGGGTCGCCATGGCCGCCCAGCGATATCTCCATACGTACGGGCTCACGCCCGAGGCGTTCGGCCATGTCGCCGTCACCGACCGCCGCCATGCCGCGAACAACCCCGCCGCGTACTTCTACGAGAAGCCGATCACCCTCGCCGACCATGCCGACTCGCGCTGGATCGTCGAGCCGCTGCGTCTCCTTGACTGCTGCCAGGAGACCGACGGCGGCCAGGCGATCGTCGTCACCAGCGCCGAGCGTGCGCGGGATCTGCCGCAGCCGCCCGCGGTGGTCGTCGCCGCCGCGCAGGGCGCCGCCCGGGCGCAGGAGCAGATGACCAGTTTCTACCGCGACGACCTCACCGGCCTGCCGGAGACGGGCGTGGTCGCCCGTCAGCTCTGGCAGACCTCCGGGCTGGCCCCCGGCGACATGGACGTGGGCATCATCTACGACCACTTCACCCCATTCGTCCTGATGCAGTTGGAGGAGTTCGGGTTCTGCAAGCCGGGCGAGGCAGCGGAGTTCGTGGCCGCGGACGTCCTGCCGCTGAACACACACGGCGGTCAGCTCGGCGAGGCGTACCTGCACGGGATGAACGGCATCGCGGAGGCGGTCAGGCAACTGCGCGGCACCTCGGTGAACCAGATACCGGGCGCGGCCAGGACCTTGGTCACGGCGGGCACCGGCGTTCCTACATCCGGGTTGATCCTGGGCGCGGACGGCTGAGGCCGACCGGAATATGGCGGAAGCTCCCCTAGCCCGAATGCCATCCCTGAGGGTCCCCTCCACCTTCAGGAGGTGAGGGCACCACCAGCAGTACAACCTGAGGCGGACACCGCTTCGGGACCTGCGGCCGATCCGCGACGGTAGTGCCCGCTCCTAGCGTGGACCTATGACCACGCCAGTCTGCACAAGCGCTTCGAGGGCCGCCGCGCCGGTGCCGTCGTATGCGCCCTACTCATCGTTTTCGTCGTACGTACGGGCGCGGGGGCCCGTACTGCTGCGTACCGCCCGCTCGCTCACCGCGAATCCGAGCGACGCCGAGGACCTGCTGCAGACCGCGCTCGCCAAGACGTATGTCGCGTGGGAGCGGATCGAGGACCACCGGGCGCTCGACGGCTATGTCCGCCGTGCCCTGGTCAACACCCGAACTTCGCAGTGGCGCAAGCGCAAGATCGACGAGTTCGCCTGCGACGAGCTGCCCGAGCCGGAGACCGTACCCACGCCCGATCCCGCCGAGCAGCAGGCGCTGCACGACGCGATGTGGCGTGCCGTGATGAAGCTGCCGGACCGGCAGCGCGCGATGGTTGTGCTGCGGTACTACGAGGATCTCAGTGAGGCCCAGACGGCCGAGGTGCTCGGAGTGTCGGTCGGCACGGTCAAGAGCGCGGTGTCGCGGGCGCTCGGCAAGCTCCGCGAGGACCCGGAGCTGCTGCCCGTCCGCTGACGCCACCCCGCCCCCACCCTGCCTCCACGCCGGTCGTGCGCTGCCCGCGTGCCGACGTGAGCTGGTCATGT
Source organism: Streptomyces sp. NBC_01750 (assembly GCF_035918095.1). NCBI lineage: Bacteria > Bacillati > Actinomycetota > Actinomycetes > Kitasatosporales > Streptomycetaceae > Streptomyces > Streptomyces sp. NBC_01750. The sequence goes on along the minus strand of NZ_CP109137.1, from coordinate 4,397,365 downwards.
GTCGCGATTCCTTACCCCTGGGTAGTGACATACCGCGCGGTATGTGAGCAGAATCTGCACAGCCCTTACTGCCACGTAGCGCAAGCGCCCATCGGGAGGACGCCGTGCTGAGCACCATGCAGGACGTACCGCTGACTGTGACCCGCATCCTTCAGCATGGGATGACGATCCATGGAAAGTCGCAGGTCACCACCTGGACGGGGGAGGCCGAGCCGCAGCGCCGCAGTTTCGCGGAGATTGGCGAGCGGGCGACCCGACTGGCCAATGCCCTGCGTGACGGACTCGGAATCGTAGGCGACCAGCGCGTCGCGACGCTCATGTGGAACAACGCCGAGCACGTCGAGGCGTACTTCGCGATTCCCTCCATGGGCGCCGTGCTGCACACCCTCAACCTCCGCCTGCCCGCGGAGCAGCTGGTGTGGGTCGTCAATCACGCCGCCGACCGCGCGGTCATCGTCAACGGCTCGCTGCTGCCGCTGCTCGCGCCGCTGCTGCCGCAGATGCCGACGATCGAGCACATCGTTGTAACCGGACCCGGCGACCGCGCCCTGCTCGCCGGCACATCGGCGCAGGTGCACGAGTACGAGGAACTGATCGCCGGCCGGCCGACCACCTTCGACTGGCCGGAGCTGGACGAGCGCGCCGCGGCCGCCATGTGTTACACCTCGGGCACCACCGGCGACCCCAAGGGCGTCGTCTACTCCCACCGCTCCCTGTATCTGCACTCCATGCAGGTCAACATGACCGAGTCGATGGGGCTGACCGATCGTGACACGACGCTCGTGGTGGTCCCGCAGTTCCATGTCAACGCATGGGGCCTGCCGCACGCCACGTTCATGACCGGCATCAACATGCTGATGCCCGACCGCTTCCTGCAGCCCGCGCCGCTCGCCGAGATGATCGAGCGCGAGAAGCCCTCGCACGCCGCGGCCGTCCCCACCATCTGGCAGGGCCTGCTGGCCGAAGTCACCGCGAACCCCCGGGACCTGAGCTCCATGAAGCAGGTCACCATCGGCGGCTCGGCCTGCCCGCCGGCGCTGATGGAGGCGTACGACAAGCTCGGTGTGCGGGTCTGCCACGCCTGGGGCATGACGGAGACCTCCCCGCTCGGCACGATGGCCCACCCGCCGGCGGGTCTGAGCGCGGAGGAGGAGTGGCCGTACCGCATCACCCAGGGCCGATTCCCGGCGGGCGTCGAGGCCAGGCTGGTCGGCCCCGGCGGCGAGTTCCTGCCATGGGACGGGCAGTCGGCCGGTGAGCTGGAGGTGCGCGGGACCTGGATCGCGGGCGCGTACTACGGCGGCGCGGGCGGTGACGACTTCAAGCCCGAGGACAAGTTCAGCGAGGACGGCTGGCTGAAGACCGGCGATGTCGGCGTCATCAGCCCCGACGGCTTCCTGACACTGACCGACCGTGCGAAGGACGTCATCAAGTCCGGCGGCGAGTGGATCTCGAGCGTCGAGCTCGAGAACGCGCTGATGGCACACCCGGAGGTCGCGGAGGCCGCGGTTGTCGCGGTCCCGGACGACAAGTGGGGTGAGCGGCCGCTGGCGACGGTGGTGCTGAAGGAGGGCTCGAGCGCCGACTACGGGACGCTGAAGGCCTTCCTTGCCGAGAAGCTTGCCAAGTGGCAGCTGCCGGAGCGCTGGGCGACCGTGCCCGCGGTGCCGAAGACGAGCGTCGGCAAGTTCGACAAGAAGGTGATCCGCAGGCAGTACGCGGACGGCGAGCTGGACGTCACCCAGCTCTAGCCGATCGAAGAGCGCAAAAGGGGCGGCAGTCATGACTGCCGCCCTTTCGCTTCACTTGATGCCTGCTGGCGGGATTTCTTTCAGTTCGTGCCGATTTTTGCCAGCAGATCCACGATGCGGGCCTGGACCTCGCTGCTCGTGGAGCGTTCCGCGAGGAAGAGCACTGTCTCGCCCGACGAGAGTCGTGGCAGTTCCGCCTGGTCGAGGCCCGCCGAGGTGTAGACGACCAGCGGGGTGCGGTTCAGCCGGCCGTTCGCGCGCAGCCAGTCGATGATCCCCGCACGCCGACGGCGTACCTGCATCAGGTCCATCACCACCAGGTTCGGCCGCATCTGGGATGCGAGCGTGACCGCGTCCGTGTCCGCGCCCGCCCGGGCGACCTGCATGCCGCGCCGCTCCAGCGTGGCCGTCAGCGCGAGCGCGATCTCCTCGTGCTCCTCGATCAACAGCACGCGCGAGGGGTGCTGTTCGCTGTCGCGCGGAGCCAGCGCCTTGAGCAGTACGGCAGGATCCGCGCCGTACGCGGCCTCCCGCGTCGCCTGCCCGAGGCCCGCCGTCACGAGCACCGGCACCTCCGCGGCCACCGCGGCCTGGCGCAGGGACTGGAGCGCGGTCCGCGTGATCGGTCCGGTCAGCGGGTCGACGAAGAGCGCCGCCGGGAAGGCCGCGATCTGCGCGTCGACCTCCTCGCGCGAATGCACGACCACCGGGCGGTAGCCGCGGTCGCTCAACGCCTGCTGCGTGGAGACGTCGGGCGCGGGCCAGACCAGCAGCCGGCGCGGGTTGTCCAGCGGCTCCGGGGGCAGTTCGTCGTCGACGGGCTGCGGCTGGGGCCGGTTGGCCACCTCGATCGCGCCACCCGGGCCGTCCAGCGGCTCGGGGCCCTCCGCGCCCTCGTCGGGCGCGCCGATCGCGTATGCCCGGCCTTCGGCCTGCGCGGTGGGCAGCCGCGACCCGTTCTGCGCGGGAGCCTGCGGATGCGGACGCGCGGCGGGTTCGGGCCGCTCACCGTCCGGCGGCGTGGCCAGCTTGCGGCGGCGGCCGGCGCCGAGCGTCTGGTTCTGCTGCTGAGCGATCTGCTGCGAGAACGGCACGCCCTGACCGAGCGTGCGCACGCTGAACGCACGGCCCTGCGTCGAGTCGGCCGAGACCGGGGCCTCGGCGGGCAGGGGCTGCGCGGCGCGCGCGGGAACCGGCGGCGCAGGCGCTTCGGCAGGCAGTGGCAGCGGCAGGGATACGGAACCGGTGTCCTGGACGGTCTCCTTCACGCTCTCCACAGCGGCTTCGTCGTCCGCGGCCGAGTGCTGACCGATCGAGTCGGCGGCGGCGGTCGTCTGCCGACCGCCCGAGGTGATCGCGGCGAGGCCGGTGCCCGATGAGCCGTTCTCCGCCCATTCCGGCTGCGCGGCGGCGGGCATCTGCCCGGCCGGTCCGGGGGCCTGAAGGCCTTCGGACGCCCGGGCCGGCAGCTGCTGAGCCTCCTCCGTGCGGGCCCGACGGCGGCCGGTCGGTTCGGGGTGCTGCTGCGGCGGTGTGTGGTGGTCGGTGCCCGGCTCGGTGCGCACGGCATCGTGCCGGCCCGGCAGCGAGGCATCCGCCTCACCGGCCGTCGGCTGAACCGGCTGGACCCGGTCCGCCTCGGCCGGCGGGAGAGCGAACGCGCTGCGGCCGTTCTCCACCTCGGCCGGAGCGGCCGCCAGTGCCCGCCTGGCCCGCCGCCCGGCCGGCCGTGCTTCGGCCGGAGCGGCGGAAGCGGCAGCCGGTGCGGCAGACAGCTCGGGCAGCCCGCTCTCGCCACCACGCCGCGCGCGCCGCCCCGACGGGCCCGAACCCTGTGCGTCGACGGGCACGCCCTGCGGCGGCACCGTCTGGCCGAGCGCCGCGCGTCCGGTCGACGCCGCGCCCTCCGCGGCCGTCACCACCGAACCCGCGGCCGGCTCAAGGGTCCCCGCGGCAACCGCGGCAGGCGTCGCGGTCTGTTCGGCCGGGCTCGGCCGCCCACGCCGCCGCCCGGTTCCACCACTGCCCGAGCCGTTCCCTGAGCCACTCCCGGGACCGGGACTCGAACGCGAACCCGAATCCTGGGCCGGGATCAGTTCCTGCTGAGGCTCCTCCGCATGGCCCCGGCGACGCCCGGTCGGCTGCGCCGCCACGGGGTCCTCCATGGCCACGGGGCTCTCCAGGAACGCGTCCGTAGAGGCTCGCCGCGCTCGCCGTCGCCCGCCCCCGCCGGACGTACCCGGCGCGGATCCCGTCGGCTGCTCCGGCAGCGCGAGCGCACCGGCCTCCGGACCCGCCTCCTGCGGCGCCGTCACGGTCCCCGCGCCCTCGCCGAGCGGCACCTCCAGGACGTACGCGCTGCCGCTCATGCCCGGCACCTCGTGCGTCTGCAGCACGCCTCCGTGCGCCCGTACGATCCCGCGCACGATCGGCTCGTGCACCGGGTCTCCCCCGGCGAACGGCCCCCGCACCTCGATCCGTACGACCTCACCGCGCTGCGCCGCCGCCACCACGACCGTCGAGTCCACGTACCCGCCGCCCGGAACCACCCGGGCCTTGCCGGTCGAGTCGACCCCGGCCACGTCCGCGACCAGATGCGCGAGGGCTGTCGCCAGCCGGGCTCCGTCCACCTCGGCCTCTATCCGCGGCGCGTGCACCGCGAACTGCGCCCGTCCGGGCCCGATCAGATCGATCGCGCCCTCCACCCCGGCCGCGACCACCGCGTCGAGCAGCACGTTCGCCTTGTTCAGCTCTTCCGCGCCCGTGTCGAGCCGCTGATAGCCGAGCACATTGTCGACAAGCGTCGTCATCCGGGCATAACCGGCAGCAAGATGGTGCAGGATCTGGTTCGCCTCGGGCCACAGCTGCCCGGCCGGGTCGGCGGCCAGCGTGCCCAGTTCGGCGCGCAGTTCCTCCAGCGGCCCGCGCAGCGACTCGCCGAGCACGGCGGTCAGCTGGGCATGCCGGGCGGCCAGCTCCTCGTACCGCTCGGCGCGCCCCTCGATCTCGGCGGCGTACCGCTCCGACTTGTCCGCCAGCTCGGCCGTGAGCCGCTCGGTGGTCTCCGCGATCTCGTCCGTGAACCGTTCGGTTGTCTCCGCGAGTTCCGCCGCGTGCTGCTGTTCCAGCTCCTCGTACGGACGCCGGTCGGTGAAGGTCATCACCGCGCCGACGAGCTGGTCCCCGTCCCGTACCGGCGCGGTCGTCAGATCGACAGCCACCTTCGAGCCGTTCTTCGCCCACAGCACCTGCCCGCGCACCCGATGCTTGCGGCCGGACTTGAGCGTGTCCGCGAGCGGCGATTCCTCGTAGGTGAACGGCTCGCCGTCCGCGCGCGAGTGCAGGATCAGCGGGTGAAGCTCCTGGCCGCCTAGGTCGCTCGCCCGGAACCCGAGGATCTGCGCGGCGGCCGGATTGACCAGGACGACCCGCCCGTCGGTGTCCGTACCGACGACGCCCTCGGACGCCGCCCGCAGGATCATCTCGGTCTGGCGCTGCGAACGCGCCAGCTCCGCTTCGGTGTCCACGGTGCCCGACAGGTCCCGCACGACGAGCATCAGCAGCTCGTCGCCGGTGTATCCGGCGGACGAGGCATAGGCATCCTGCCCGTCCTCAAGGCTCGCGCTGGTCACCTCGACCGGGAACTCACTGCCGTCCGTGCGCCGCGCGACCATCCGGGCCGGCTTGGTGCGGCCCCGCTCGTCCGCGGCCTCGGGCCGGCGCATGGAGCCGGGAATCAGCCGGGAGTCGAAGGAGGGCAGCAGATCGAGCAGGCCGCGTCCGACGAGGGCGGTGCCGGGGGTCTCGAAGAGTTCGAGGGCGATGGTGTTGGCATTGACGACGGTGCCATTGCAGTTGACGAGCACGAGCCCATCAGGAAGGGCGTCGAGTATGGCTGCGAGGCGAGCAGCGCCTCGGGATGGCCTGCTGCTCACGACGACGCTTCCTCCCTGACTTACTGCATATTGCGGACGGGCCTGTCCCATCTTGCTCCTCGGACTTCAGCCTGTCACTGGAGGGAGTCTAAAGGCAGAGGATGCGGGCGCGACGGCGGATGAGGGGGAGCTCTCACCAAGGTTATGTGCACAGGGCGCACGCCTCGGGTCTATGACCTGGTGTTCGGCAGTACTGGTTCCATCGTCTGCCAGCGCGAGATTTCGCAGCCGTTGGCCCGGCTGAAGGTGGCGTCGACGGACCGCCCCTGCCAGGTTCCGGTAATGCGTGCCGTGGCCGGCCCGCCCATCTGCTCGGTGCACATCTGGTCCGCGGGCACCGGCGCGAAGGGATCCTGCCCCTCCCGCCCCAGCTGGTCCAGCCGGTCGCAGGCGGCCTGAGCCGAGGGGTGTGTCCCGCCGGCGGGCCCGCACTCCAGCTCGTACCGTCCGTCGGTCCGCGTGTTCCCGGTCTCGGAGACGATCACGGTGAGCTGGTCCGGAGCCGTCAGCAGGGGAAGGGGCGCCGCGCCGGCGGCGGGGATGGCGGCGCCAAGCACGGCGAGTGACGCGGTTGCGGTGAGGACGAGGTGGCGCAGCATGGGAGCTCCTGGAGCTGGAGAGGCACGGTTCCGGCCGGGGCCGAGAGGCCCCGCACTCTCTAACGCTCGCTGCGTCCGGGCGTTGCGCAACCGGACTGCGCTGTTCGGGCGACGTCTCCCGGACCGGCCGCACCGGCCGCACCGGCGGACCCGCCGCGCTGTCGGGCCGGCCGGACTTTGCCCTGTGGCCCGCGTCCCTAGTACCGTGGGCAGCGATTGGTGACACCCCACCGGGCTGTGTCATCATCTGCACGCACCACTCGCGCCCGCGCGGGTGTGCTGGAGGCGTCGCCTAGTCCGGTCTATGGCGCCGCACTGCTAATGCGGTTTGGGTCTTAAAGCCCATCGAGGGTTCAAATCCCTCCGCCTCCGCAGTTGATCACCGAAGCCCCGTCCTATGGCCGGGGCTTCGGTCGTTCCAGCAGCTGTTCCCTAGCCGTTTCTGCGGTGTTTTCGCAGGTCAGCATGGGTGCGGTTAACGGATTTCACCTGACGGCGCGGGTCATGTAATGTTGTTCCCGCAACGCCGACCAGGCAGAAAAGCCCGGGACGCCGAGCACTCGTAGCTTAACGGATAGAGCATCTGACTACGGATCAGAAGGTTGCAGGTTCGAATCCTGCCGAGTGCACACAGTTCAGAAGCCCCTCGGGATCATCCCGAGGGGCTTCTGCCATGAGCGGGTGACATTGACGTCCCCGCGGCGGGACCTGACCCGGCGTCCCCAAGGGGCGGCAACTGAGCAGTGCGGAGTCCGCCTATGTGGTGGACGTGGTCTGCCGCTGGATCGAACGTGCGGTGGCGGGCTCCTCGGGAGCCGGGGGCACCCGCTCGCCTGGTGATCAGGACCCGGTGATCAGACCCGGCCGGCCCGGATTCCCCCTGGTGAGCGGAGAGTCACCGGTTCGCCCGGTCGGACCGGCCGGCATCAAGCCCTGACATCGGCGTCCCGTCGGGAAATCGACGGGGCCTACGGTCTTTGGTCATCGCTCCGACGGCGCCGGCGGACCGGCAACAGCCGCCGCGGGGCCCGTCGTCAGCCGCCGTACCTTTTGGCCGACTCGTCCTCCTGTGCGAGGCGTCGCAGCGCCAGGAGGGCGGGCTCCAGCAACACGGTCAGCAGCAGGGCTCGTTCGGCCCGTTCCAGGGGGTCGGTGGTGTCGTCCAGTTGGTCGAGATCGTGGGCGGCGGTGCGCTCGGCGAGAGTCGCGTAGGGCACAAGGGACCGCCAGTCGTAGTCGACCCCGAGTGATCGCAAGGTTTCCAGGGTGTCGGCGATGACGCCCTTGGCCGGGGCGTGTGCCGAGACCTGCCAGCCCATTTCCGTCAGCAGCGCATCCGCGTCCGCGCTGCCGGGCCGGTCGTCCTCCTTCCCGGTCCCGGGCTCCGTCCCGGTGACCGGCCTGGCGCCGAGGACGAGGCCGAGCACCTGGTGGGTGTCGGCTTCATGCTCGGACACGGCGGTCAGCAGCTCCCTGGTGGCGTTGACCGACAGCCCTCGTACTCCGATGAGGGCGCGGATCAGCCGGAGGCGGCGAATGTGCGACTCCTCGTACTCGGCCTGGGTCGCGGCTGTCGCCCGTCCGGGAGGCAGCAGTCCCTCCCGGAGGTAGTGCTTGATCGTCGTGATCGGCACCCCGCTGCGGCGGCTCAGCTCGGAAATTCGCATCTGTTCTCACTCTCGTCTGGCCATTGGAGAGTGTCACTCTCTAATATGGATAGTGTCACTGCCTATCCATGAAGGCGAGAAGTGCGATGCCCACGCTCCCCTGGGTCACCCCGAACCCCGTTCCGCCAGGCGCTCAGGCGTTTGTCATGGCCTCCCGCTTCGAGGTGCGCTCCTTCGCGGACGTACCGCGTTTCTTCTGGAAGTCGCTCGCCGCCTGGCGGCAGGTGCGGTCCGCGCCGGGAGCCTTTGGCGCATCCCTCATCGCCCAGCCGGCGAAGCGCGTCTTCTTCACGCTGTCCGCGTGGGAGAGCCGGGACGCCCTCTATGCGTACGCGAGGACCGAACCGCATCGCGGGATCATGACCGGGTTGCGCGCGACCATGCGCGACTCGACCTTCACATTCTGGGAAGTCCCGGTGGAGCAGCTGCCGATCGGTTGGGACGAGGCCAAGCGGCGTATCGCGGAGCAGGCGCGGACCGACGGCGGAGCCTGACGACGGGTGCCCGTTCCGGCTTGTTCGGGCTCGTCCTGGTTCGTCATGACCCCGGCGGCGCGTTCCAGCCACAACTGAACAGTTGTTCAGCCCATTGCGGGTGGTGGTCGAGGTAACCACGGCCGCGGTCCGTACGCTCCGGTAGCGTCCGCGTAATTGTCCGGAGGTGTGCGTATGGCGTGGCGGTGTGCGGGGCTCGGCTGGCCGCGCGGGACGCGGATGCCCGTGCTCGAGTGGGAGGGCGGGCGGATCAGTCCGCTGACCGCCGGGAAAGAGCTGGGCTTCCGGGCCGAGGGGCAGCGGCGGTGTGTCGGAGCGCGGGGGAATCCCTGTCCCACGCGGACCGTTGTCTCCGGGCGGGCGACGCAGGCGCGGTGTGCGGAGTGCGCGCGGCTGGACCGGGCGCACTCGGTGGCCGCCGACACGATCGCCGACGACCCGCGGACGTACCGCGTGTATCTCGCGTGGTTCGGACCCGGCATGGTCAAGGTCGGGATCACCGCCGAGGAGCGCGGCGCGGCGCGGCTGCTGGAGCAGGGGGCCGTGGTCTTCAGCTGGCTGGGGCGCGGACCGCTGATGGCGGCCCGGCGGACCGAGGAGCTGCTGCGCACGGCGCTCGGCGTGCCGGACCGGATTCCGTACGCGGCCAAGCGGGCGGTACGGGCCGCGCTGCCGGCCGCGGTCGAGCGGGCGGCGGAGATCGAAGAGCTGCACCGGCGCGCGGTCGGCCTTGAGGGGTGGGCGGAGTCGCTGGAGCGGATGGACTTCGAGGCGGTCGATCACGCCGAGGTGTTCGGGCTCGATGGGCTGTCGGCCGCGACCGGGGTGGTGCGCGAGCTGGTGGACGGCGGGGTGGTCGCGGGGTTGCTGGTGGCGGCCGCCGGGCCTGATCTGCATCTGCGGACGGCGGGGGAGGGGCTGGTGGTGGTCGATACGCGGCTGATGACCGGATGGGGCTTGATCGGTGCCGACAGCGATGCCGGGGTGACGGTGCCCCTCGTCGACATGGCCGGTCCCGGCGCCGTGCAGGACGGGCTCTTCTGACGGCTCCGCCGGTTCGTCCGACCCGAAGGTCAAAAGTTGGATCCCTCAGGGATCCCTTCGGGCAATGGCTCTGGACACCTCCCCGACCGGGAACGGAAGGTGAGTGTCATGAGCATCAAACCTGTCGCGGCACATGATCCGCCGTACTACACCGTGGTTTTCACCTCCGTTCAGACGGAGCGGCCCGAGGGGTACGGCGAGACCGCCGAGCGCATGAAGAAACTGGTGGAAGGGGTACCTGGGTTCCTCGGGTACGAGTCGGCGCGGACGCCCGGTGGGCTCGGGATCACCGTCGGGTACTTCAGGGACGAGGAAGCCATCGCCACCTGGCAGCGGAATCTGGAGCACCAGGCCGCGCAGAAGCGCGGACGGGCCGAGTGGTACGAGAGCTACAGCGTCCATGTGGGCAAGGTGGAGCGGAGTTACTGCTTTGAGCGGGACTGAGCGCCGGATCGACGGTCGGACGGATGGCTTGACCGAGGGCCGGATCGAGAGCCTGGCCGAGGGGCCGAACGACCATGAGACGGCGGATGTGCGGAAGTTCTGGGAGCGGCTCCGGCTGCCCGGGCTCGTCGACGTGCACACGCACTTCATGCCGGAGCAGGTCCTCAAGAAGGTGTGGGCCTACTTCGACGCCGCCGGGCCGCTGACCGGCCTGGAGTGGCCGATCACCTACCGGCACGAGGAAGAGCGACGGGTCGCTCTGCTGCGGGAGTTCGGGGTGCGGTCCTTCACCTCGATGCTCTATCCGCACAAAGCCGGAATGGCCGCCTGGCTCAACGGCTGGGCGGCGGAGTTCGCGGCGCGCACACCGGACTGTGTGCATACGGCGACCCTCTTCCCGGAGGACGGCGTCGAGCGCTACGTACGAGAGGCGGTCGAGACCGGCGCGCGGATCTTCAAGTCGCATCTCCAAGTCGGCGCGTACGACCCCAATGACGAGCTGCTCGATCCCGTCTGGGGGCTGCTCGCCGAGGCCGGGGTCCCGGTGGTGATGCACTGCGGTTCCGGTCCGGCGCCCGGAAAGCACACCGGGCCCGAGCCGGTGGGCCGGCTGCTCGCGCGGCATCCGCGGCTGCGGCTGGTGGTCGCGCACATGGGGATGCCGGAATACACGGACTTCCTGGATCTCGCCGAGCGGTACGGCGAGGTGCGACTGGACACGACGATGGCCTTCACGGATTTCAGCGAGCGGTTCGCGCCCTTCCCGGAGCGGGAGAAGGCGCGCCTCGCGGACCTCGGCGACAAGATCGTGCTGGGTACGGACTTCCCCAACATCCCGTATCCGTACGTCCATCAGCTCCGCGCGCTCGAAGGCCTCGGGCTCGGGGACGACTGGCTGCGAGCGGTCTGCTACGAGAACGGCGCCGGGCTTTTCGGCCTTCAGCACTCCTAGCGCATTCTCAGGAAATTCACAGGAAGCGGAAAGGACCCTCTCAGGGCGGGGTCGCAGGGTACGAGCATGACCGCGACCTCGCCCCACGGGCGTACCGAAATGCTCAGGCCGGACGGCAGCCCCGTCCGCGTACTCGTCGTGGACGACGAGGCGGCGTTGAGCGAGCTGCTGTCGATGGCTCTGCGCTACGAAGGGTGGGAGGTGCGCAGTGCGGGCGACGGCGCGGGCGCGGTGCGTACGGCGCGCGACTTCCGGCCCGACGCGGTGGTGCTGGATGTGATGCTGCCCGATATGGACGGACTGGCCGTGCTGGGGCGGCTGCGCCGCGATCTGCCCGAGGTACCGGTGCTCTTTCTTACCGCCAGGGACGCGGTCGAGGACCGGATCGCGGGTCTCACGGCAGGCGGCGACGACTATGTCACCAAGCCGTTCTCGCTGGAGGAGGTCGTGGCCAGGCTGCGCGGGCTGATCCGGCGGTCGGGCACGGCGACCGCACGGAGCGAGTCGATGCTGGCGGTCGGCGACCTGACGCTCGACGAGGACAGCCACGAGGTCAGCCGCGGCGGGGACTCGATCCATCTGACGGCGACCGAGTTCGAGCTGCTGCGCTTTCTGATGCGCAATCCGCGGCGCGTGCTGAGCAAGGCGCAGATCCTCGACCGGGTGTGGTCCTACGACTTCGGCGGCCAGGCCAATGTGGTCGAGCTGTATGTCTCGTATCTGCGGAAGAAGATCGATGCGGGGCGGGCGCCGATGATCCACACCCGGCGCGGTGCCGGATATCTGATCAAGCCCGGTGAGTAGCCTGACGGGCCGCAGATGGTCGCTGCGGACTCGGCTGGTGGTCTCCGCGGTGGTGCTGATCGCGGTGGTGGCGGCGGTGATCGGCACGGTCACGACAATCGCGTACCGCACCTATCTGTACGGCCAGTTGGACATCCAGCTGCGCAACGTCGCGATCCGGGCCGCGGGCCCGCCGGACATGGACGGCGGGCGGCCGCCCATCGATACGCTCTCCAAGGATCCGCTGGGTTTCGTCAACGGCGGCGGTATGCCGGTGGGCACCGTCGGCGCCCTGGTCGCCGACGACGGCAGCATCGGCCGGGGCGTGGCCAGCACCAAGCCGGCGTCGGATGGGCTCGCGCCGCAGGTGAGCCTGCTCACCGTGGCGCAGGCCGAGTCCTTGGCGGAGGTCCCGCGCGACCGCAGTTCGCACACCGTGGAGCTGGCGGGCCGGGGCGACTACCGGGTCAGGTACATCACCGGGAGCCGGGGTTCCTTCCTCGTAGGGCTTCCCACGAGCGATGTTCAGGACCAGCTCGGCACCCTCGTGGTGGTCGAGGTCTGTGTCACCGGCGCCGGACTGATCGCCGCCGGGATCGCCGGGGCCGCCCTCGTCGGGGTCGCGCTGCGGCCGCTCCGGCGGGTCGCCGCCACCGCCACCCGGGTCTCCGAACTGCCGCTGCACAGCGGTGAGGTGGCCCTGCACGAGCGGGTCCCGGCCGCCGAGGCCGATCCTCGGACCGAGGTCGGGCAGGTGGGCGCCGCGCTCAACCGGATGCTGGGGCATGTCGGTTCGGCGCTCGCGGTGCGGCAGGAGAGCGAGACGCGGGTGCGGCAGTTCGTCGCGGACGCCAGCCACGAGCTGCGTACGCCGCTGGCGTCGATCCGTGGCTACGCCGAGCTGACCCGGCGCGGACGGGAGGAGGTCGGCGCGGACACCCGGCACGCACTGGGGCGGATCGAGGCCGAGGCGACCCGGATGACGGGCCTGGTGGAGGACCTGCTGCTGCTCGCACGGCTCGATGCCGGACGCCCGCTCTCGTACCAGAGCACTGATCTCTCCCCGCTGGTCGTGGACGCCCTCAGCGATGCGCGGGCGGCGGGCCAGGACCACAAGTGGCGGCTCGAGTTGCCGGTCGAGCCCGCGACCGTACGCGGCGACGGTGCCCGGCTCCATCAGGTGCTGGTCAATCTGCTGGCGAACGCCCGGACCCACACGCCACCCGGCACCACTGTCACCGCGCGGGTGCGCGTCGGCGGGCCGAAGGTCGTGCTGGAGATCGAGGACGACGGGCCCGGCATCCCGTCCGAGCTGCAACCGCACATCTTCGAAAGGTTCGCGCGCGGTGACGCGTCCAGGTCCCGGCACGCCGGAAGCACCGGTCTCGGACTGGCGATCGTGCAGGCCGTCGTCACCGCGCACGGCGGCAACGTGACGGTGTGGTCCCGGCCCGGGCACACCGTCTTCGCGGTGGAACTGCCCGCCGTGTACGACTCACAGACGGGGCACAGGCGCATCACACAGATGTGACAGCGCGCCCGCCGAGTGTCGTTCCATGCGAACCGACACCCCAAGGGGGACTCTGCCGGCCCGGGAGCATCTGCTCGCCGCCGCGGCCGATCTGCCCGTACTCGATGTGGTGATACCGGTCTACAACGAGGAGGCCGACCTCGAGCGGTGCGTGCTGAGGCTGCACGACCACCTCGCGCGGACCTTCCCGTACGGCTTCCGGATCACCATCGCCGACAACGCGAGCACCGACCGCACGCCAGAGGTGGCGGCGTGGCTCGACTCCGCGATCGCCGAGGTGCGGTCGTACCGGCTGGAGGAGAAGGGGCGGGGCCGCGCGCTGCGCACCGTGTGGTCGCACTCCGACGCTCCCGTACTCGCCTATATGGATGTGGATCTGTCGACCGACCTCAACGCACTGCTGCCGCTGGTCGCGCCGCTGATCTCGGGGCACTCGGACCTGGCGATCGGATCGCGTCTCGCGAGGTCGTCGCGGGTGGTGCGCGGCCCGAAGCGGGAGTTCATCTCGCGCGCCTACAACCTGATCCTGAAGTCGTCCCTCGCGGCCCGGTTCTCCGACGCCCAGTGCGGATTCAAGGCGATACGGCGAGAGGTCGCCGAGCGTCTGCTGCCGATGGTCGAGGACACCGGATGGTTCTTCGACACGGAGCTGCTGGTGCTGGCGGAGCGCGCCGGCCTGCGTATTCATGAAGTGCCGGTGGACTGGGTCGACGACCCGGACTCCACGGTGCACATCGTCAGCACGGCGACGGAAGACCTCAGGGGCGTGTGGCGGGTGGGGCGGGCGCTCGCGGTAGGCGCGCTGCCGCTCGACCGGCTGGCGCGGCCCTTCGGCGACGACCCCCGGGACCGGCAACTCAGCGGAGTACCGGGCGGTCTGGCCCGGCAACTGGTCGGTTTCTGTGTGGTGGGCGCGCTCTCCACGCTCCTCTACCTGCTGCTGTATTCGCTCTTCCGGGCGGGCGTTGGGCCCCAAGTCGCCAATGCGGGCGCGCTGTTGGTCTCGGCCGTCGCGAACACGGCCGCGAACCGCCGGCTCACCTTCGGCGTGCGCGGCCGGGACCGCGCCGTACGCCACCAGGCGCAGGGCCTGGTCGTGTTCGGCATCGGGCTCGCGCTGACCAGCGGCTCGCTGGCGGCCCTGGACGCGGCCGCCACAGGCCCCTCCCACGGCACCGAACTCGCGGTCCTGATCGCCGCGAACCTGGCGGCGACGGTGCTGCGGTTCCTGCTCTTCAGGGCGTGGGTCTTCCCGGACCGGCGCGACGCGGCCGCGGCGGGCGAATCCGCGACGACCTGGCCCGTGACCGACCGGTCCCCATACCCGTACCCGGCGCAGCACGCGTACCCGTCGCAACACGCGTACCCGGAGCATCACCCGTACCCGTCGCAACACGTGTACGACGCAGCCGACTTCCGTGCCGGCGAAGCCGCGGACCGCACTTCGGACGTGACGACGCAGTTGCGCGTCGTCCCGCAGGACAACGACCAGAGGAACGCACGATGACCACGTCGCACGACAGCCACGCGTACCCGCCACCGGGGAGCCCGCCGGGGCTCTTGCCGCAGGCGGCCGGGCTCGCGCCCGGCGCCGCCCGGCCCGCGTCCGACGCCGTCCAGGCCCCGCCCGGCGCCGGCCGGCAGGGGCTCGGCGGGCACCGCCGGGTGGGCGGGCGCGTGGCCCGGATCTGGCAGGGGCGGGCCGAGGACGCCCCATGGGTGCGCCCCGCCTTCCTCGCGATCCTCCTCGCCACCGCGCTGCTCTACCTCTACAACCTGAGCGCGTCCGGCTACGCCAACTCCTTCTACTCCGCGGCCGTGCAGGCCGGCAGCGAAAGCTGGAAGGCCTTCTTCTTCGGATCGTCCGATGCCGCGAACTCCATCACCGTCGACAAGCCTCCGGCGGCGCTGTGGCCGATGGCCCTGTCCGTACGGCTCTTCGGACTCGGCTCCTGGCAGATCCTGCTGCCCGAGGTGCTGATGGGCGTCGCGACGGTGGGCGTCGTGTACGGCGCCGTACGACGTCGTTTCACGCCGGCCGCCGGGCTGATCGCGGGCGCGGTGCTGGCGCTCACGCCCATCGCCGCGCTGATGTTCCGCTTCAACAACCCGGACGCTCTGCTCGCGCTGCTGATGACGGTGACCGTGTACTGCGTGCTGCGCGCGCTGGAGGACGCGCGGACCAGCTGGCTGGTCTGGGCGGGCGTCGCGGTCGGCCTCGCGTTCCTGACGAAGACGCTGCAGGCGTTCCTGATCCTGCCGCCGCTGGCGCTGGTGTACGTCGTGTGCGCGCCGACGACTGTACGGCGACGGCTGGGCCAACTCGCCCTGGCCGGGCTGGCGACGGTCGTCGCGGGCGGCTGGTGGGTGGCGATCGTCGAACTGTGGCCGGCGGCGTCGCGTCCGTACATCGGCGGCTCCCAGAACAACAGCTTCCTGGAGCTGACCTTCGGCTACAACGGCCTCGGCCGGATCAACGGCGACGAGACCGGCAGCGTCGGAGGTGGCGGCGGAGGCGGTGCCGGCCCTGGCGGCGGTGGCTGGGGCGAAACCGGGATCGACCGGATGTTCGGCTCCAGCATCGGCGGCCAGATCTCCTGGCTGCTGCCCGCGGCGCTGCTGCTGCTCGTCGCGGGGATCGTCGTCACCTGGCGGGCCGGGCGCACGGACACGGCGCGCGCGGCCTTCCTGGTCTGGGGCAGCTCGCTGCTGATGACCGCGGGAATCTTCAGCTTCATGGCCGGGATCTTCCACGAGTACTACACGGTGGCGCTGGCGCCGTACATCGCCGCGCTCGTCGGCATGGGCGCCACGGTGCTGTGGGAGGAGCGGACGAAACTGCTCGGCTCGGCGGCGCTGGGCGGCACGGTCGCGGTGACGGCGTACTGGTCGTACACACTGCTGGGGCGCAGCACGGACTACCTGCCGTGGCTGCGCTGGACGGTACTGATCGGCGGTCTGGCGGCGGCCACGGGGCTGCTTCTCGCGGGGCGGACGGGGCGTCGGCCGGCCCTCGTTGCGGCCGGACTGGGGCTCGTTCTCTCGCTGGCGGGCCCGCTCGCGTACTCCCTCACCACGGTGAGCGAGGGCCACGCGGGCTCGATCGTGACGGCGGGGCCGGCGGTCGCGGGTGGCCGGGGTGGTCCCGGAGGCGGTGGCGGGCCTCGGGGCGGCGGTGTCGGGGGCGGATTCGGCGGCCGGATGCAGCCGCCGGGGCAGCAGGGGCAGGCTCAGGGCGGGCCTCAGCAGGGTGGTCCGGGTGGCGGTACGGGGGCTCAGCCCCCGACCGGGGGTCAGCTGGGCCAAGGCCAGGCTCAGGGCCAGGGCCAGGGCCAGGGCCAGGGCCAGGGCCAGGGCCCAGCTCAGGGCCAGGGCGGGCTGCCCGGCGGCTTCCCCGGGCAGGGCGATCGCGGCGCCGGCGGCGGAGGCGGCGGGATGGGTGGCCTCCTCAACGGCGCGAACGTCAACTCGGCCGTCGAGGCCAAGCTGAAGCAGAACGCCGACGACTACACATGGACCGCCGCGGCCATCGGCTCGCAGAACGCCGCCAGCTACCAGCTCGCCACCGAGAAGCCGGTCATGGCGATCGGCGGCTTCAATGGAAGCGACCCCTCCCCGAGCCTCGCCCAGTTCAAGCAGTACGTGGCCGACGGGAAGATCCACTACTTCATCTCGAGCGGCAGCGGCAGCGGCGGTCGCATGGGCGGCGGCCCCGGCGGCAACTCCAGCTCCGGGATCACCTCCTGGATCGAGTCCACCTTCACCAAGGTCACCGTGGGCGGCGCGACCCTCTACGACCTGACCGACAGGAAGGCATAACTGACGGGACGGGACAGCCGTCAGGACGACCTGACGCACAGAAAACACTCCTATACGACGTACAGGCATCCCTTGTACGGTGTACGAGAACTTAACTCGTACACCGTACAAGGAGCGTGTATGACGGCAACGACTGCCGAGACCCGACCGGCCCCCACGGGCCACCCGCAGCGCTGGCTCATCCTCGGCGTCATCTGCCTCGCCCAGCTCACCGTGCTGCTCGACAACACCGTCCTCAGCGTCGCGATCCCCTCTCTCACCCGGGAACTCGACGCCTCCACCGCCGACATCCAGTGGATGATCAACGCCTATTCGCTGGTCCAGTCCGGCCTGCTGCTCACCGCGGGCAATGCCGCCGACCGCTACGGCCGGAAGAGGATGCTGGTCGCGGGCCTCGCGCTGTTCGGCCTCGGCTCGCTCGCGGCGGGGCTGGCCCAGTCCGCGACGCAGCTGATCGCCGCCCGCGCGGGCATGGGCGTCGGCGGTGCGCTGCTGATGACCACGACCCTTGCCGTCGTCGTCCGCATCTTCGACGACGCCGAGCGGGTCAGGGCCATCGGCCTCTGGTCCACCGTCAATTCCCTGGGCTTCGCGGCCGGTCCACTGATCGGCGGGGTCATGCTCGACCACTTCTGGTGGGGCGCGATCTTCCTGGTCAACATCCCGGTCGCGGCGATCGGCCTGTTCGCGGTCGTCGCACTCGTACCGGAATCCAAGAACCCGCACGGCGACCGCCCCGATCTGCTCGGCGCGCTGCTGTCCACGATCGGCATGACCGCGGTGGTGTACGCGATCATTTCCGGCCCCGAGCACGGCTGGACCTCCGCACCGGTCATGGGCTCGGCCGCGGTCGGCGTACTGGTCATCGGAGCATTCGTGCTCTGGGAGCTCCGGATCCCGTATCCGATGCTTGACATGCACTTCTTCCGCAACCGGCGTTTCATCGGCGCGGTCGCCGGCGCGATCCTCGTGGCCTTCGGCATGGGCGGTTCGCTCTTTCTGCTTACCCAGCATCTGCAGTTCGTCCTTGGTTACGGGCCGCTGGACGCAGGTCTGCGTACGGCTCCACTCGCGCTGACCGTCATCGCCCTCAATCTCACGGGCGTCGGGGCACGGCTGCTGCCGAAGGCCGGCACTCCGGGAACCATCGCCGCCGGGATGACCCTGGTGGCAGCCGGTCTCGCCACGATCGCGGTGCTCGGCGCCGACGGCTACGGCGGGATGCTGCTCGGGCTGATCGTGATGGGTGCGGGTGTCGCTCTCTCCATGCCGGCGATGGCAAACGCGATCATGAGCGCGATTCCGCCGGAGAAGGCGGGGGTGGGGGCGGGTGTGAACGGCACTCTCGCCGAGTTCGGCAACGGCCTCGGCGTCGCCGTCCTGGGCGCCGTACTGAATTCCCGCTTCACCGCTCTCGTGCCGACGGCAGTGGGGGCGGCATCGCTGCCCGCGGCGCTCGCCGCGGCGGACAGTCCCGCGGAACGTGGTCGCATGTCCGACGCGTTCGCCTCCGGCCTGGAGACGAGCCAGCTGGTCGGCGCGGTGGCGGTGCTGGCCGGCGGTCTGCTGGCTGCGATGCTGCTGAGGCGGGCGGAGCGGGCAGACTCACCCAAGACGGCGGCATAGCATCGGGGCCGGGCGGACCGGCCCGTTCCGGCTCGTCCGCCCGGCTGGGAAGAACCGAGGAGGATGCGCGATGGTGAGTGCGGCCGACCGCGCGAAGGGTCCCGCGCGGACCAGTGTGTGGCTCGACGGCAAGGCGACCCCCAAACGGAGGACCGAGCAGCCCGCCGGCCTCGACCGCGACAAGATCACCGCGGCCACGGTCCGGCTCCTCGACTCGGAGGGCCTCGCGAAGTTCTCGATGCGGCGGCTGGCCGCGGAGCTGAACGTCACCGCGATGTCGGTCTACTGGTACGTGGACACCAAGGACGACCTTCTGGAGCTGGCGCTCGACCGGGTGATGGGAGAGCTCCCGCTTCCGCCGGCGGACGACCCGGACGCGGACTGGCGCGACCAGCTGCGCCGGCTTGCCTGCGGATACCGCTCACTGCTGGTCGCCCACCCCTGGGTGTCGCCGCTCATCGGGGAGTACCTCAACATCGGCCCGCGCTCGATGGCCTTCTCCAGGACGGTCCAGCGGGTGATGCGCAACACGGGCCTGCCGCTGCACGGCCAGACCGGTGCTCTCTCGGCGGTGTTCCAGTTCGTGTACGGCTTCGGCACGGTCGAGGGCCGCTTCGGGCAGCGCTGCGCGGCGGCGGGGATCAGCCAGGACGACTACTTCCACCAGGTCATGGGCGCGATCGGGCAGCAGCCGGATCTGCAGGAGGCTTTCGAGGAGTCGGCCGAACTGATGAAGGCGAGGGGCGGAGGCACGGTGGAGGAGATGAGGGAGCGGGACTTCGGGTTCGCGCTGGACCTGCTGGTAGCCGGCATCGAAGCGATGGTTGCTCGCGCGTAGGGGCACGGGCGCGGGATCTCGCTGCCCGGCGCCCGGGTGGCCCGGGCCCGGGGTCGTCCGGTCTTGTGCGGTGCGTGCGGCTCGGGCCCGGGCGTCACCCCACGCGGCGGAGGGGCGGGGGTCGTCACCCCATGGCGGAGGCCGGGGGCACCGCCCCCATTCCTCGCCCCGGACTCAGTTCCCGCTGAGCCTCGCCGGGAAGCCGCCCTTCGCGATCGGCCCCCACCGCTCAGGCGTCACCCGGATGATCGACTTGCCCTGCTTCACCATCGCGGCCCGGTACTCGTCCCAGTCCGGGTGCTCGCCCGAGATGTTCCGGAAGTACTCCACCAGCGGCTCCACCGACTCCGGGGAGTCGATCACCTCCGCCCTGCCGTCGATCTGGACCCACGGCCCGTCCCAGTCGTCCGACAGGATGATCACGCTCACCCGCGGGTTCCGCTTCGCGTTCCGTGTCTTCGCGCGTTCCGGGTAGGTCGAGACCACGATCCGGCCCGAGTCGTCCACCCCGCAGGTCAGCGGGGATCCCTGTGGGGTGCCGTCCGAGGCGCGGCTGGTCAGCAGGATCGCCCGGTGCCTGGGGCGTACGAACTCCAGCAACTGGTCGAGCTCCACCTGGGTGTTGGTGGCGATGTTGGGTGCCATGCGCCGCAGCCTAATCCTCAGGCCGCCGGAAGCGACTCGCCCTGGACCGCCTGGATCGCGAGTTCCACCTTCAGCGTGGTTCCGATCGCCGAGATGCCCGCCTGCACCACCTGGTTGTAGTTCATCGCGAAGTCCTCACGGTGCAGCTCCGTGGTCGCGCGGAAAGCCGCCCGCACCCCGCCCCACGGGTCCGGTCCTGTGCCCAAGTACGTCAGGTCCAGGTCGACTTCGCGTGCGACGCCGTGCAGCGAGAGTGCGCCGTGCACCGTCCAGCGGTCCGTCCCTGCCGGGGTCAGGCCATGGCCGCGGTACGTGATCTCGGGGTACCGCTCGACGTCGAGGAAGTCCGCGGAGCACAGGTGCTTGTCGCGCAGACCGCTGCCCGTGTCGATGGACGCCGCCCGGATGACCGCGTCCACGCGGGACCGCGACAGATCGGACCCGATGGTGATGCGGCCACCGAACTCCAGGAAGCGGCCGTTCACGCTGGAGATCCCCAGATGCTGCGCCGCCGCGCCCACCGACGAGTGCGCCGGGTCCACCGACCAGGCGCCCGGCGGCGGGAGTTCCACGCCTCCCTGGCGGGCCAGTACCACCGTGCCGACCTCGGCCCGGCCGCTCGCCGTCACCAGCGCCGTCGAGGCGGCCGGGGCATACCCGAGCGCCGTCACGATCACCGTGTACGGGCCCGGGGCCAGGGGATCCGCGGAAGTCACCGCACCGTCCCCGTCCGCCGTCGCCCGCAGTACCTGCGCGCCGGTCATATCGGTCACGGTCACGATCGCGTGCTGGACCGCCCAGCCGTCCCGCGTCCTTACCTGTGCGCGAAGTCCCATGACGCCCATCCCGTTTTCTCTCCTTGCCGCGCTTGCGCAAAAATGATCGGGCCCCGGGCGGGGCGGCAGGCCGTCCCCTGCCCACCGTCCCCGCCTTCGGGGCCCGTTTCCACCGGCCGGCTGCTCGCCTCCGCTACAGAGCGAGCACGCGGCCGGGGGCTCGGTTACTCGCCGGGGTGGGCGAGTTCGATGTCGTGGCCGTCGACCCCGCGACCGGCCACCGTCAGTGCGCCGGCCACCGGCGGGTACCCGGTGGCGATGACCGTGTACTCCCCCGCGTTCAGGTCGGCGAAGGCGTACGCCCCGTCGTCCCCGGTCGTCGCGGTGGCGACCACATTCCCCGCGGCGTCCAGCAGGGTCACCCGGGCGTCGGCCAGCGGCCGCCGGTCGGCTCCGCCGCGGACGGCGCCCTGGACCAGGGCTCCGGCCTGCAGGGCCGCCTCGATACGGGTCACGCCCTGGCCCCCGATCTCCACCGGCAGCGCCAGCGGCCGGTAGCCGGCGGCGTTCACCGCGACGGTCACCGGACCGGGCACCAGCTCGCCGAAGGCGAACTCGCCCTGCTCGGCGCTCTTCCCGGTGGCCAGTACATCGCCACGCACATCGGTGACGATCACCATCGCGCCCTCGATCGGCGCACCGCCCTCGGCGGCCCGCACGGTCCCGGTCAGACCGCTCGTGCCGGAGAGGAGGATGTCGTACGCCAGCGTCTCGACGCCGACGACCACCGTGGACGCCTGCGGCTGGAAGCCGTCGGCGGAGGCGATCAGTACGTACGAGCCGGCGCCGGGAGCGTCCAGCGCATAACTTCCGTCCGCCTGGGCGACCGCTCGGCCGAGCTGCCGTCCGGTCGGCGAGATCAGCGTGACCGCTGCCTGAGGCACCGGCGCGCCCTCGTTTCCGCGCACCACACCACGTACCGCCGTGCCGCCCGCAGCGGGGGCGGGAAGGGTCTCGAGGGCGTGGACGGGAGCGGCCTCAGCCTCGGAAGCCGCGACGGTCTCCGCCGTGTCCGCGGTGACCACCGTGTCCGCCGTCTCGGGCGCCGCGTGGCTCTTCAGCGCGACCTCCTTGATGAACAGCGTCACCAGGAAGGCGAGCAGCGCGAACGGAGCCGAGTAGAGGAAGACATCGGCGACGCCGTGCCCGTACGCGGTCTCCATCACCGTACGGATCGGGACAGGCAGCTTGTCCAGGTCGGGGATGCCGCCGCCGCCCGTGCCGCCGTGGCCCAGCGCCGCGCCCTGCGGGCCGAGTTCGGTGAGCCCGTCCTTGACGTAGTGCGTGACCCGGTTGGCCATGACCGCGCCCAGCGCCGAGACGCCGATCGCACCGCCCAGGGACCGGAAGAAGGTGACGACCGAACTGGCCGAGCCGAGGTCCTCCGGGGCCACCTGGTTCTGCGTGCAGAGCACCAGGTTCTGCATCATCATGCCGAGGCCTAGACCCAGGACTGCCATGAAGATCGCGATGTGCCAGTACTCGGTGTCGTACCGCATGGTGCCGAGCAGTCCGAGGCCGGCCGTCACCAGCACACCACCGATGACCAGCCACGCCTTCCAGCGGCCCGTCTTGGTGATGACCTGGCCCGAGACGGTCGAGGAGATGAACAGGCCGCCGATCATCGGGATCGTCATGACGCCGGACATCGTCGGCGACTTGTCGCGCGCCAGCTGGAAGTACTGGCTGAAGAAGACGGTGCCCGCGAACATCGCGACACCGACGAAGAGCGAAGCCAGCGACGCCAGCGTGATGGTGCGGTTGCGGAACAGCCGCAGCGGGATGATCGGGTCGCTCGCTTTCGACTCCACCAGGAGGAAGAGCGCGCCGAGCGCGATCGAGCCGCCGACCATGGCGTACGTCTGCCAGGAGATCCAGTCGTACTTGTCGCCGGCGAAGGTGACCCAGACCAGCAGCAGCGAGACCGCCGCGCTGATGAAGAAGGCGCCCGACCAGTCGACCTTGACCTGGCGCTTCACGACCGGGAGCTTCAGGGTCTTCTGCAGGACGATCAGCGCGATGATCGCGAACGGCACGCCGACGTAGAAGCACCAGCGCCAGCCGAGCCACTCGGTGTCGGTGATGACGCCGCCGAGCAGCGGGCCGCCGACGGTGGCGACGGCGAAGGTCGCGCCGAGGTAGCCGCTGTAGCGGCCACGCTCACGCGGGGAGATCATCGCGGCCATCACGATCTGCGCGAGGGCGGAGAGACCGCCGACGCCGATGCCCTGGACCACACGGCAGGCGATCAGCATGCCCGCGCTCTGCGAGAGTCCGGCGACGACCGACCCCAGGACATAGATGAGGAGGGCTATCTGGACCAGCAGCTTCTTGGAGAAGAGGTCCGAGAGCTTGCCCCAGAGCGGCGTGGTCGCGGTCATCGCCAACAGCGAGGCCGTCACCACCCAGGTGTACGCGCTCTGGCCGCCGTCGAGGTCGGTGATGATCTCCGGCAGGGCGTTGGAGACGATCGTGGACGACAGGATGGCGACGAACATGCCGAGCAGCAGCCCGGACAACGCCTCCATGATCTGCCGGTGTGTCATCGGCGTGCCGCTGTCGGAGGCGTGGCCGCCTCCGTGCCTGGCGTGGCCGCCCCGCACACCGGTTGGTGTGGTCGTAGCCATCTTCATCCTTTTCTTGCGTCGTTACGTCGTGTCACGCGGGTGTACGGGTCGTCGTGCTGTGCTGTTGTTGTCGTTCGTCCGGATGGCGCACCCGGCAGTCCCCGAAGGAGTCGCGCAGGCGGGCGAGCATCTCGATGAGCAGTCCGACGTCGTCGTCGGACCAGTCCTTGAGGTTGCGGGCGAACATGTCCGTGGTCCGCTCGGCGAGCTCGCCGAGCATGTCCAGGCCCGCGGGGGTGAGCCGCAGGATGCGGGAGCGTCTGTCGCCCGGATCGGGGAGCCGTTCGATCCAGCCGCGCTCGGCGGCGTGAGCGACATGGCGGCTGGTCACGGACATGTCGACGGCGAGGAGCTCGGCGAGCCGGCTCATCCGCATCTCGCCATGGCGCTCGAGCAGGGTCAGGACGGCAGCGGAGCCGGACGGGCACTCGGCGGGCAGTATCCGCGTGAGACCGCGTTTCACGGCACCGATGGCGCTGAGCTGGCGGGCCAGTTCCGCGTACTGACTCTGTGCGGCCATGGCAGCCCGCCCCTCCCACATCTTGTTGCTTAGGGCAACCATAGAAGCTGTTGGTTGCTGCAGGCAAACGAAAAGCGGGATTGTGCCAGTAAAGGAACCTCAAAGGCTTCGCATGGGTCCGGTCATGGCTCGACGGGGGAGGTAAGTGCTGCCCGCCCGGGGTTGGGCACGGCAGGCGGGTTCGCTAGGGTCCTGCCCCATGGCACACAACCCCCACGCTCCCCAAGGTCAGGGCCCCGAGGGCAACTACGACCCCGCGGGCAGCACCCAGATGTTCCGCGCCTTTGTCGACGACGGCGCTCCGCAGGGCCGGCAGGCCGCGCCCGCCGCACAGTCCTCCTCGCGGGTCGGGCTGATCGTCGGCGTCATCGCGGCCGTCGTGATCCTCGGAGCGGTGGCCTGGCTCGCCCTGGGCTAGCCCGCCATCGGCCGGCTCGCGGGCCGGCTCACTTCCATACTGCGGTGACGTCCTGGGTCTCGATATGCATGCCCAGCGGCACCCGCCAGGCGTCCACGCACACGGTGTACTCCTGCTTTCTCACCGCTCCCGCGGCGATCGGCGCGGGCAGCGGCTGAGCCGACTCGATGGTCGCCCAGTCGATCCCGAGCGCGCCGATGATGTGCGTCGCGAAGGTGACGGTGCCCGAGGTAACCGGTGAGCCGCCGGTGTTGCGGAACTCCACGGTCACTTTCTCGCACCAGCGCGCCCCCAGTGCCGCGCGGACCGGGGCGCCGAGGCTGAGCACGGCGGGTCCTGGGGGTGTGGGAGTGGGCTTCGGCGGGGTGGTGCCGGGCGTGGTCGGGGTGGCGGGTCCACCGCCGCTCGTACCGCCGGAACTCGCCGGATCGCCGGTGCTGCTGCCGCCGGCATTGCCGCCAGTGCCGCTCGTACCGCCGTCCGCACCGCCGGTGCCGCCGCTCGTACTCCCCGTACCGCCGCTGTCCGGCACGTCGGGCAGCCCCTGCCCGCCCGGCGCCGTCCCGGATTCGCCCGGCTTCCCGGGCCTGCCCGGTGTTTCCACGTCACCCGACGGCGTGGCACCGTCCAGCGGCACCAGCACGACCTTGCCCTTCGGCGGCACGGCGGCCGTGGGCGCCTCATCGGACCCGGAGCCCGCGGCGCCGACCGCCGCATAGCCGGTGCCGCCGCCGCTCCCGCACGCGGTCAGCGCCCCGCCGAGGCAGAGCGCGACCGCTGCGAGAGCTGCTCCATGACGTCGTCGCATCGCGTCAGTGTGTCTGACGCACCGTCAATAAGGAAGCCCGCGACTGGGCCTCGGCCCGGGATCAGTCGGCGATCAGGCCCTCCCGCAGCTGCGCGAGCGTACGGGTCAGCAGCCGCGAGACATGCATCTGCGAGATGCCGACCTCCTCGCCGATCTGCGACTGGGTCATATTGGCGAAGAACCGCAGCATGATGATCTGCCGCTCGCGGGGCGGGAGTTTGGCCAGCAGGGGCTTGAGCGACTCGCGGTACTCGACGCCCTCCAGCGCCGTGTCCTCGTACCCCAGCCGGTCGGCGAGCGAGCCCTCGCCGCCGTCGTCCTCGGGCGAGGGCGAATCCAGCGAGGAGGCGGTGTAGGCGTTGCCGACGGCGAGACCGTCGACCACGTCCTCCTCCGACACCCCGAGCACCGCGGCGAGTTCGGGAACGGTCGGGGAGCGGTCAAGCTTCTGGGCCAGCTCGTCGCTGGCCTTGGTGAGCGCGAGCCGCAGCTCCTGGAGCCGGCGCGGCACCCGCACCGACCACGAGGTGTCGCGGAAGAAGCGCTTGATCTCGCCTACGACCGTCGGCATCGCGAACGTCGGGAATTCCACGCCCCGTTCGCAGTCGAACCGGTCGATCGCCTTGATCAGGCCGATCGTGCCGACCTGGACGATGTCCTCCATCGGCTCGTTGCGGGACCGGAACCGCGCCGCGGCGTACCGCACGAGGGGCAGATTGAGCTCGATGAGAGTGTCGCGCACATAGGTGCGCTCCGGGGTGTCGCCCGTTCCCTCGGAGTCCAGCGCGCGGAGCCGCAGGAACAGGGAGCGGGACAGAGTGCGGGTGTCGATGGCTTCCGAGCTGTCAGGCACGGCAGGTGCGGGTGCGCTCTTTGTGAGCGTGAGCACCTTCGAGCTGCCCTGTTCTACGGACATGCCACCCCCTTGAGGTCGCGGACGGTCGCGGCGGCCGCGACCATCGGAGGAACGCAGCCTCCACCTGAATACCGGAGGCGGGGCTGCGGCAAACGCGGTTCCCGCAGAATGTCACATGTCGGCAACACGCTGTAGTGACATGTCGACATGTATCGGGTGAATTTGCGCGGGAAGCAGGGGGTGTGCGGCATTTGGGCAGCTCGAAGCGGCCCCAAAACGGTCTACCCGTTTCAGCTACGCCTCGATCCTGTTTGCGGACCTGAGTCGGGCAAAGCTTCGGGCAAGCAGCCTTGACACATGCATCTGCGAAACGCCCAGTTCCTGGCTGATCTGTGACTGCGTCAGATTGTTGTAGTAGCGGAGCATGAGGATCCGCTGTTCCCGCTCGGGCAGTTGTACGAGCAGATGGCGTACGAGGTCGCGGTGTTCGACCCCGGCCAGCGCCGGGTCCTCGTAACCGAGCCGGTCGAGCAGCCCCGGCAGCCCGTCGCCCTCCTGGGCCGCCTCCAGGGAGGTCGCGTGGTACGAGCGTCCGGCCTCGATACAGGCCAGCACCTCGTCCTCGCCGATCTTCAGTCGCTCGGCGATCTCGGCCGTCGTCGGGGTGCGCCCATGAGCCGTCGTCAGATCCTCGGTGGCGCCGTTGACCTGCACCCAGAGCTCATGGAGCCGCCGCGGCACATGGACGGTCCGTACGTTGTCGCGGAAGTACCGCTTGATCTCACCGACCACGGTGGGCATGGCGAACGTCGGGAACTGCACGCCGCGGTCCGGGTCGAAGCGGTCGATCGCGTTGATGAGCCCGATCGTGCCGACCTGGACGACGTCCTCCATCGGCTCGTTGCGGGAGCGGAACCGGGCGGCGGCGTACCGCACGAGGGGCAGATTCGCCTCGATCAGCGCCCCACGCACCCGGGAGTGTTCCGAAGTGCCCGGCTCCAGCCCTTTGAGCTGGCCGAAGAGCACCTGGGTCAGTGCCCGGGTGTCCGCGCCCCGGCTCTGTGGTTTTCCGGGGGCCGGGGTGTCGTCG
The DNA here is from genome assembly GCF_035918095.1 of Streptomyces sp. NBC_01750. NCBI lineage: Bacteria > Bacillati > Actinomycetota > Actinomycetes > Kitasatosporales > Streptomycetaceae > Streptomyces > Streptomyces sp. NBC_01750. Next base: position 4,370,082 of record NZ_CP109137.1, on the reverse strand, counting down.
GGCCGCTCGTTCTGGGGCGGCACCTGAGGCGCAGTACTGGCCGGCACGGTCACGCCACCCCTTTGCGGTCAACTACGGTCAACTCATCCGTCAAAAGCGGTCATAGCATCACAAGACATGTCCACTGTGTGCAAGCACCTGATAACGCCGTGTTGAAGGCAAGTTGAGGGCTAAACCTCAAAAGGCCCCCCGCCACAGTGGCGAGGGGCTGGGAAAGCCGGGGGTTCAGAACTCGTAGTCGGCGATCACCCAGGTGGCGAACTCGCGCCACTGACCGGCGGCTGCCTGATGGGCCGGATGCCCGATGTACCGCTCCAGCGCCTCGCGGTCGGACACCGCGGAGTTGATGGCGAAGTCATAGGCGATCGGCCGGTCGGTGATGTTCCAGGCGCACTCCCAGAACTCCAGCTCGGGCACGACCCCGTCGAGTGCCTGGAAGGCCTTCACGCCGGCGGCCACCCGCGGCTCGTCGCGTTCGACCCCCTCATTGAGCTTGAAGAGGACCAGATGGCGGATCAAGGGGCACTCCTAATTGACGAGCTCGGTCATGAACCGGCCGACGCCCTGCGCGGCGCTCGATATGCCCTCGAACCCTATCTGGACCAGGTCGGCAGCCTTGTCCGGGGAGGTGATGATCGTGTAAAGCACGAAGACAACGACGACGTAGAGAGCGATCTTCTTCGTTTGCACCATCAGCCCCTGCCTCCCCTGCAATGCCTGTGGTCCCTGCAGCCTCTGCGGTCCCTGCTGTCCCCTGGTCGCGCAGTCGGTGAGTCTAACCGAGCTCTTCAGGACCAAGAGCCCGGGTATCGAGGCCCCCTTGCCGGTCCTCGCGACCTGGGACGGACCGGTGGGCCGGACGGTGAGTCCGGCGCGGATCCGGCGGCACCCCGACGGGCCGGGGAACGGCCCGCGCCGCGGGCTCGCGCCGTACGCTTCCCCCGACTGCGGCCGGGCTCGTACGCCGCCCTCCATACCTCCGAGGAAAAGCGAAGGGGCCCGACGCATTGCGTCGGGCCCCTTCGACAAGAGCGGTAGCGGAGGGATTTGAACCCTCGGTGAGTTTCCCCACACTCGCTTTCGAGGCGAGCTCCTTCGGCCGCTCGGACACGCTACCGGGAGAGAGCTTAGCCCAAGGTGGGCCGTGCTCTGAAATCCGCCCGGCATCCCGTCGTTCAGCGGTCCCTGAAGAAGTCCGTCAGCTGTTCGGCGCACTCGGCCTCCAGGACGCCGAGGATGACTTCGGGCCGGTGGTTGAGCCTCCGGTCCCGTACGACGTCCCACAGTGAACCCGCCGCGCCCGCCTTCTCGTCCCGTGCGCCGTAGACCACCCGGTCCACCCGGGACTGCACGATCGCGCCCGCGCACATCGTGCATGGCTCCAGCGTGACGACGAGCGTGCAGCCGGTCAGCCGCCACTCGCCCGCCCGTCTCCCAGTACCGCCCTTGCCGGATGCGCTGCCCGCCGCCGAATCGCTCAACTGCGCGGCCGCACGGCGGATCGCCAGCACCTCCGCGTGCGCCGTCGGGTCGCCCGTCGCCTCACGCTCGTTGTGACCGGTGGAGAGGACCGTGCCGTCCGCGGCCAGCACGACAGCGCCGACCGGCACATCGCCGGACAGCGCCGCGCGTTCCGCCTCTTCCAGGGCAAGGCGCATCGGCGCCTCCCACGGATCGCGTACGGGATCGGGCGGTACGCGACCGGACGACGGTCCTGTCACTAGCGGACGGTCTCCAGTACCTCGGCGGCGCCCAGTGCGTCCGCGATCTCCAGAAGTGCGTCAGTGTCCAGCGCCAGCAGCTCCTTCTCCGACAGTCCCAGGTCCATGAGGATGTCGCGGTCGCCGACCGGTCCGGCCGGCACAAACTCGCCGACCGGGCCGGACTCGCCGTCCGCCTCGTCCTCGTCGTCCTCGTCGGGCTCTCCGTCTTCCGTGCCGTCGAGGTCCAGCGCGTCGAGATCGTCGGCCGGGTCGTCATCGTCCCCGCCGAGCAGTTCCTTGGTCAGGATCTCCCCGTACGAGGAGCGTGCGGCCGCGGCCGCGTCCGAGACGTAGATACGAGGGTCTTCCTCGCCCTCGACGCGGACGAGACCGAACCAAGCGTCCTCCTGCTCGATGAAGACGAGCACCGTGTCCTCGTCCACCGAGGCATCACGGGCCAGGTCGGTCAGATCCGACAGGGTCTCCACATCGTCGAGCTCTGTGTCGCTCGCTAGCCACCCGTCTTGAGTGCGCGCGAGCAGTGCGGCGAAGTACACCGTGACTCTCCCACTGATCAGAGGTGTGACGACCGGCGGTGCTGGCTTTGAGCCCCGCCCACTCGGAATCGTGGCAGAAACGAGCCCGATGCGAGAGGTCTTCCGTCGTTGCGTCGGCCATCAGTTCTTACGAGGAGGGCTACCAGCGGAACGTCCGCATACGCATTTGCTGGCGCATCCGGGCCGCTCGGGCCCGTCGGGGCTGGACTCGGTCGCGCAGTGCCTTGGCCTCGCCCAATTCGCGAAGGAACTGGGCGCGTCGCTGCCTGCGCTCCGCATCGCTCTCGGGTCCGATGTCGTGCTGTTCCCGTTCAGGCTCCTGCATCGGCCACACCACCCCACGGTTGGTCCGTATTCCCCCTCTGCCCTGCGGCCTGGGAGGGACCTCTTCCACCTTCCCTCCGGACCGTGGCTCAAAGCGAGCGGGATACTGTTGTGCGCATGCGGATCCATGTCGTCGACCACCCGCTGGTGGCGCACAAACTCACCACGCTGCGCGACAAGCGCACCGACTCCCCGACCTTCCGGCGCCTCGCCGATGAGCTGGTCACCCTGCTCGCGTACGAGGCCACCAGGGACGTGCGCACCGAGCAGGTCGACATCGAGACCCCGGTGACCGGGACGACGGGCGTGAAGCTCTCGCACCCGCGCCCGCTGGTGGTGCCGATCCTGCGGGCCGGCCTGGGAATGCTCGAGGGCATGGTCCGGCTGCTGCCGACCGCCGAAGTGGGCTTCCTCGGGATGATCCGTAACGAGGAGACCCTGGAGGCGTCGACGTACGCGACGCGGATGCCCGAGGACCTTTCGGGCCGCCAGGTGTACGTGCTCGACCCGATGCTGGCCACCGGCGGCACGCTGGTCGCGGCGATCCGGGAGCTGATCAAGCGCGGCGCTGACGATGTGACCGCGGTCGTGCTGCTCGCGGCGCCGGAGGGCGTCGAGGTGATGGAGCGCGAGCTGGCGGGCACGCCGGTCACCGTGGTCACCGCCTCGGTCGATGAGCGGCTCAACGAACACGGCTACATCGTGCCGGGCCTGGGCGACGCGGGCGACCGCATGTACGGGACCGTGGACTAGGGATTCCTCAGCACTTCCTGGAGGGCGCCGGAGCGGGATTGGCCAGGGTGGCCAGAGCCGCGTCGGCGTCCTTCTTCGCATCCAGGGTCTTGAACGCCGTGCCGATGATCAGGTCGACATCCGCCGTCTCGCGGGTGTCGGTCTTCAGCAGGCTGCCCCGGAGCTGGGTGCCGAGCACGCGGAAGGCGCCCTCGTACGCGTTGGGAGCGCCCAGCAGTATGGCCGTGCCCGGGACCTTCTTGTCGTACGCCGCCGGGGCGTTGCCCACCTTGCCGATGGCGAAGCCGCGTCTTTTCAGCTCGTCGGCCGCCGCCTTGGCGAGGCCGCCGCGCGGGGTCGCGTTGTAGACGTTCACCGTGATCTGGCCCGGCTTGGGCGCCGGGGGCGCGGCCGACAGCCCCGGCGCGGGCTTGCAGTCCGTCTTGCGGCTGCCCGCGGATGTCTTGGAGTCGCCCGCGAAGACGTCGATGAGCTGCAGCGTTCCCCAGCCGGCCAGGCCGAGGGCGACTGCCCCGGCGATGACCGCGGTGACGATCCTGCGGCGGTTGCGAGGGCGACGCATACGCGGGTAAGTGTCGCCCGTGATGCGGTACTTTCCGCCCATGCCGGGGGGAGTGAGCATGCTCATGAGCGCAGCGTAATGCGGGCCGGTGCCAATGCCTACTAGATGATCAATCGATTGCGTCCGTAGGGTCCCGAAAGGGCCCGAAAGGCTCAGTCGGGCCGGCCGTCAGACCGGTCCCGGGCTCAGCCCAGTTCGAGAACGCGGGCGTGCAGTACCTGGCGCTGCTGCAGCGCCGCACGCACGGCGCGGTGCAGGCCGTCCTCCAGATAGAGGTCGCCCTGCCACTTCACGACATGGGCGAAGAGGTCGCCGTAAAACGTGGAGTCCTCGGCGAGCAGCGTTTCCAGGTCCAGCTGGCCCTTGGTGGTCACGAGCTGATCGAGGCGGACCGGGCGCGGCGCGACATCCGCCCACTGCCGGGTGCTTTCCCGGCCATGGTCGGGATACGGCCGCCCGTTACCGATGCGCTTGAAGATCACACGGAAAGCCTACCGGGCAAGCGGCCGTCGGCGCAGCCACGCGACGCCAGTGCAATGCTGGGCAAAATGATGCATACCGGAAATTGGGGGCTGCCATGAGCGCCGGCGAACAGCGGCCGAAGGCGCCGGAAGCGGAAACGCCCGCAGATATGTCCGGGACGGATGAGGCCGCGTCCGCCGCGGCGGACGCGGGGTCCGCGCTGCCGCAGCCCGCGCAGGAGATCGCCGCCGGATATGCCCTCACCCGGGCCGCACTGGACCTCGGAGCCCTGCTCTGGGACGACCGGTGCCGACCCGAGGCCCAGATCCGTATCCCGCTGTCGATGCTCAACCGGCACGGTCTGGTCGCCGGCGCCACCGGCACCGGAAAGACCAAGACCCTCCAGCTGATCGCCGAGCAGCTCTCCGCGAACGGCGTGCCCGTCTTCCTCGCCGACATCAAGGGTGATGTCTCCGGCATCTCGGCCTCGGGCGAGTCGGGCGCGAAGGTCCAGGAGCGCGCCGGGCAGGTCGGGCAGGCGTGGGAGGCCAAGGGATTCCCCTGCGAGTTCTACGGCCTCGGCGGCATCGGCCCAGGTATTCCGCTGCGCGCGACGGTCACCAGCTTCGGCCCCGTACTGCTCTCCAAGGTGCTCCAGCTCAACCGGACGCAGGAGCAGTCACTCGGGCTGATCTTCCACTACGCCGATTCCAAGGGTCTGGAGCTGGTGGATCTCAAGGATCTGCGGGCCGTGGTCGCCTTCCTCGTGTCGGACACCGGGAAGGCGGAGCTCAAGAACATCGGCGGACTCTCCACGGTCACCGCCGGGGTCATCCTGCGCGCGCTCACCGCCTTCGAGCAGCAGGGCGCGGGTGGCTTCTTCGCCGAGCCGGAGTTCGACACGAGTGAGCTGCTGCGGACGGGCGCGGGCTCGTGTCCGTACTGGAGCTGGCCGCCGTGCAGGACAAGCCGCAGCTGTTCTCGACGTTTCTGATGTGGCTGCTCGCGACCTCTTCCACGACCTTCCCGAGATCGGTGATGTCGAGAAACCGAAGCTGGTGTTCTTCTTCGACGAGGCGCATCTGCTCTTCAACGGGGCGTCGAAGGCGTTCCTCGAGTCGATCACGCAGACGGTGCGGCTGATTCGCTCGAAAGGGGTTGGCGTCTTCTTTGTCACGCAGACGCCGAAAGATGTACCGGGGGATGTGCTGGCGCAGCTCGGCAGCCGGGTGCAGCACGCGGTGCGCGCCTTCACCCCGGACGACGCGAAGGCGCTGAAGGCGACGGTGAAGACCTTCCCGGACTCGCCGTACGACCTGGAGGAGGTGCTGACGGGGCTCGGCACGGGCGAGGCGGTAATCACCGTGCTCAGCGACAAGGGCGCTCCGACGCCGGTCGCGGCGACCCGTCTGCGCGCCCCGCAGTCGCTGATGGGCCCGATCGACGTGGCGGCCCTGGACGAGGCGGTGAAGTCCTCGCCGCTGTACTCGCGCTATGCGGAGGCGGTCGACCGGGAGTCGGCGTACGAGAAGCTGACTGCCGAGCAGCAGGCGGCGGAAGCGGCGGAGGCGGCGGCGGTGCGGGCGGGGGAGGAGGCGAAAGAGACCGAGGCGGCCAGGGCGCCCAAGGCCCCGCAGAAGCAGGAGGAGTCGCTCGCCCAGCAGGTGGTGGGCAGCGGGATCTTCCGGTCGCTGGCGCGATCGGTGGGGACGCAGCTGGGACGCGAGATCTCACGGTCCCTGTTCGGCACGGCGCGCCGCAGGCGGTAGCCCTTGAGGGGCGCGGTGGCTGTATAGGCGGCCCCGTCTCCTCCGGTCCGGCAGCAGGTTCGTCCTCGGTCGCCGGACGGGCTTGATTCCAGGCCCGTCCGGCGACCGAGGACAGCGCGAACCTACTCGGTCACGTCGTGGTCGTGACCGTCGTGCAGGCCGCCGCCGCTGCCTGCTTCACCACCCGTCGGGACCGTGACGACCGGCTTGCGCAGCGAGCTCAGGTCGTGGGCGTACGTGCCCACCGCATGGGCGATGACGCCGATGTTGACGGCGAACGCCTTCATGTCGATGTTGCTGATGTTGTCGCACTTGGCGTGGTAGCAGGAGTCGTACGCCACCCCGGCCGTGCCGCCGAACTTCGCTGCCTGGGCCGCCGTCTTGATGCCCTCGGCGCCCGTGAACGTACCTCCGGACGGGATGCCGACCTCGATGAACGGGCCGTAGTCCGAGCGGCCCGTGAAGTCGGTGCCCTCGTGCGGCTTGCCCTGCTTGTCGAGGAACTCGTTGATGTCACGCTCGAGTTGGGCCGAGCCGGCCGGGCCGGGGCCCGAGCCCACGCCGTCGGAGTCGTCGCCGTCGTAGACGAAGAGCCCGTAGTTCGGCGAGGCGATCATGTCGAAGTTCAGGTAGAGCTTGATCTCCTTCTTGCCCAGCGAGCTCAGCTGGGCGACGTACGCCTCCGAGCCGAGCAGGCCGTTCTCCTCCGCCGACCACCATGCGAAGCGGACCTTGTTGGCCGGCTTTGCCTTGGACTTGGCCAGTTCCTGGGCGACTTCGAGGAGTCCGGCAGAGCCGGAGCCGTTGTCGTTGATGCCGGGGCCCGCAGTGACCGAGTCGAGGTGCGCGCCGAGCATCACGGTGTTGGCGGCGTTGCCGCCACGGGTCTCCGCGATGACGTTGTTGGTGGAGCGCTTCTGCTGCAGCTGGCGGATCTCGAAGGAGATGTCCACCGGGCCCTTGGCGACGTCGGTGGCGAGCTGCTCGCCCTCGGCCCTGGTGATTCCGCCGGTCGGTATCCGGCCGGTGGCCGGGTCGCCGAGGGTGCCCGACAGCGCGCCGTCGGTGTTGTTGTAAATGACCGCGCCGACCGCGCCGGCACCGGCCGCGGCGGCCTGCTTCTCGCCGAAGGTGCAGCCGCCGCGCTTGATCAGCGCGATCTTTCCGGTGAAGGTCCCCGAGGCGTAGTCGGCCGGCTCGCAGCCGGTGGTCGCATCCACCGGCACGGCGGCCAGAGAGGCCTTGATGCCGCCCACCGGAGTGGACTTGGTGTACGTCATCGCCTTGATCTCGACGGCGCGCGGCGCGGGCGAGATCACGGAGAACTTCTCGACCTGCGTCTCGGTGTAGATGAAGTCGAACTGCTGGTACGAGACGTCGTAGCCGTACTTCTTCAGCTGCTGATAGACGTACGCGGCGGAGGCGTCGTGCCCGAGCGTCCCGGCGGCGCGGTTGCCGTCGGTGGTGTCGGCTATCTGCTGGAACTTCTTCAGGTGCTGGAACGCGTCCTCGGCGGACGACTTCTCGACCAGTTTCCTGGCGAGCTTCGCTGCGTCCTTGGCCGCCTGTTCGCCGGGGTTCTGGCGGGCTGCGGAGGGGGAGGCGGATGCCAGCAGGAGCGGGGTCGCGAGTGCGGCTGCGGCCAGAGTGGCCACGGCTCTGCGATGGGTTGCCTTCACAGAGGTCCTTCCCATGTTTACGAGGTTGAGGGGAAGTTAGCGATCTCTGCGAGTTCTGTGAACAGTTGTGCCCCAACTCACGGCGCATTTGTCTGCATTGACACCAGGAGGTGATCAATCCACTTCAACACGCCGTGTTTCAGGCCTTCTTCGCCGCCTTGGCGGCGCGTTTCATCTCCTGCTTGTGCTCGCGCACCTTGGCGAGTGACTCGGGACCGGTGATGTCGGCCGCCGAGCGGTAGCCCTTCTCGCCGTACGCTCCGGCCGCCTCGCGCCATCCCCTGGGCTGTACCCCGAACTGCTTGCCCAGCAGCGCCAGGAAGATCTTCGCCTTCTGCTCGCCGTAGCCGGGCAGCGCCTTCAGCCGCGCCAGCAGTTCCTCCCCGGTCTCCACATCACGCCAGACGGCGCTCGCGTCGCCGTCGTACTCGTCGGCCAGGTACTGGCACAGCTGCTGCACCCGCTTGGCCATGCTTCCCGGATAGCGGTGGACGGCGGGCTTCTCCTTCAGCAGCTCGGCGAAGGCATCCGGGTCGTACGCGGCGATCCGGGCTGCATCGAGATCGTCGGCGCCCATGCGCTGCGCGATGGTGTAAGGGCCGGAGAACGCCCACTCCATCGGGACCTGCTGGTCGAGCAGCATGCCGATCAGCGCGGCGAGCGGACTGCGGCTGAGCAGCTCGTCGGCCTCGGGCTGCTGGGCGAGATGAATCGTGGGGCTCATGTCACGATGATCACCCGGTCGCTGACGTGCCGCCAGTCCCACGCGGGCGATCGGGTCGATCGGGTGGGCTGTGCGACGGGCTCGGGCTCCGGCTCCGGCCGGGCTGTGTGCCGGGGCCTCCCGGTTCGAGCCCTTCGTCCATGGTCCGCGACGCGAGGTACGGCGGCAGCGTCGGGTAAGCCTGCCGGGAGCTGCCGAGATCTGTTGGATGAGGATGCTTTCCCTCGTTCCGCGGATGCTGGGACAGTGGATACATGCACTCAGTCGCAGCGCGGCAGTCTGCCGGCGAAGCACTGTCGCGGCACGCGTGGGGGGATGCGTACACGGTCCTGTCGGCGGCCGACGGGCAGCATCCGCTCGATCCCGACGACCTCGAGCGGCTCGCGCTTGCCGCCCACATGACCGGTAGAGATACCGAGAGCGACGAGGTGTGGGCGAGGGCCCACCATGCCTGGCTGAGCCGCGGCGAGGTGCCGCGGGCCGTCCGGTGCGTGTTCTGGCTGGGCCTCGACCTGGTGTTGAGCGGTGAGTGGTCCCGCAGTACGGGCTGGATGGCAAGGGGACGCCGGCTGCTCGATGCCGAGCGGCCTGGCTGCGTGGAGGAGGGATATCTGCTGGCCCTGGAAGGCCTGCAGAGTCACTTCTCCGGGGATACGGCCAACGCCAAGGCCGTCGCCGAGCGGGCTCTGGCGTGTGCGACGCGGTTCGGGGACCGCGACCTGCTGGCCTTCGCCATGGTCACCGTCGGCGAGAGCCTGATCCGGCTCGGTGAGGTGGGAGAAGGGGTCGAGCTCCTGGACGAGGCTATGGTCGCGGTGACGGCCGGCGAGGTGTCCCCGGTCGTCTCCGGACTCGCGTACTGCGCGGTGATCGCGGCCTGTCATGAGATCTTCGACCTGCGCCGGGCCCGCGAGTGGACGGCCGAGCTGTCCCGATGGTGTGCGTCGCAGCAGAGGGTGGTGCCGTACCGCGGTGTGTGCCTGGCGCACCGTATCGAGATCATGCGGTTGCACGGCGACTGGGCGGACGCTCTGGACGAGGCCGGCCACGCGTGCCGCTGGCTGCGCTCCATGCCGACCGCACGGTCCGCCGACGCCGCCTACTACCAGCTCGGTGAGCTCCACCGGCTGCTCGGCGAGCACGGGAAGGCGGACCAGGCCTACCGTGAGGCCAGCAGACTCGGACACACCGCCCAGCCGGGACTGGCGCTGGTGCTCCTTGCCGCGGGAGATGTACGAGCCGCCGTACACGCGATCCGTACGGCGCTCGACGGCGCCGGCGACCAGGCGTCGCGGTGCCGGATCCTGCCGGCCTACATCGAGATCATGCTGGCCGCGGGCAGGACTGAGGACGCACGGACCGCCGAAGAGGAACTGGCCGCGGTGGCCGAGACCCTGGACGCTCCCCTGCTGAACGCGATCAGCGCGCAGGCGAAGGGGTCGGTGCTGCTGGCCGCCGGTGAGGCGCGCGGCGCGCAGGCGGTGCTCGGCCGTGCCGTGGCGACCTTCCGCGAACTCGACGCACCGTACGACGCCGCGCGGGCCCGGCTGCTGATCGGGCTGTCCTGCAGGGAGACCGGCGACGAGATCACCGCCCGGCTGGAGATCGAGGCCGCCAAATCCGTCTTCCGGGAGCTGGGCGCCGCTCCGGACCTGCTTCGTGCCGAGCAGCTTGCCCTCAAGGCGGAGACCAGAGCGGCGAGTCTGCTCACGGCGCGCGAGCGGGAAGTACTGCGTCATCTGGCGGTGGGGAAGTCGAACCGGGCCATCGCGGACGACCTGTTCCTGAGCGAGAAGACGGTCGCCCGTCACCTCAGCAACATCTTCGTCAAGCTCGGCGTCTCATCGCGCTCGGCGGCCACGGCGTACGCCCATCAGCACGGTCTGGTCTGACGGCAAGGTCCGGTCCGGTCTGGTCTGACGGCACGGTCCGGTCCGATGGCAATGCCTCGTCCGGCGGGCAGCCTCATCCGGCGCCTACGAAGAAATACCCATGCCCGGGAGTGGACGTTCGCGGGAAGCACCGCACCCTGCCTGCCCGCTAGCGTTTTCGTCGATGAATCCCTCCTCGCCGTGAGAGGTGACGTCATGTCGAAACACGTTTACGACGCCGTGGTCGTCGGGGCCCGCTGCGCCGGCGCACCCACAGCGATGCTCCTGGCCCGCCGGGGCTACCGGGTGCTTGTGGTCGACAGGGCGACGTTCCCGAGCGACACGGTCTCCACTCACCTCGTCCATCCGCCAGGACTCGCCGCACTGGACAGCTGGGGACTTCTGCCCCAGGTGATCGCGAGCGGCTGCCCGGCGATCGACACCTACTCCTTCGACTTCGGGCACTTCACCATCGAGGGATCGCCGGCCGGCAATGGGTTCCGGGCCGCGTACGCACCGCGCCGTACGGTCCTGGACAAGATCCTGATCGATGCAGCGGCCGAGTCGGGCGCGGAGGTGCGCGAAGGCTTCACCGTCGAGAACCTCGTGATCGAGGGGGACACCGTCACGGGGATCAGGGGCCACAGCGCGGGCGGGAGGAGCGTCACGGAGTACGCCCGGGTCGTCGTCGGGGCCGACGGCATCAACTCACTGGTCGCGAAGGCCGTCGGCGCCGTCCGGTACGCCGAGAAGCCGAAGCTCCAGTGCAGCTACTACTCCTACTGGACGGGGCTGCCGATGGAAGGGCGGTTCGAGACCTACGTACGGCCCGACCGGGCATTCGCCGCATGGCCCACCAATGACGACCGGACCGTCGTCATCTGCGGGCTGCCGATCCGCGACTTCGAGGCCAACCGTGCGGACATCGAGGCCGGTTACCTGGCCACCATGGCGCTGGTCCCGTCGTTCGCCGAACGGGCCGGCTCGGCCGCTCGTGTGGAACGACTTGTCGGAATGGCGGTGCCCAATTTCTTCCGGCAGCCGTACGGACCCGGCTGGGCACTGGTCGGCGACGCCGGCTACCTCAAGGACTTCATCACCGCCCAGGGCATTCAGGACGCGTTCAGGGACGCGGAACTGTGTGCGCGGGCGCTCGACGAGACCTTCACCGGCAGCCGGACGTTCGACGCGGCCATGCATGACTACCAGGAGAGCAGGGACACCCAGGTCATGCCGATGTACGAGTTCACCGCCGAGCTCGCTGCGCTGGATCCGCCACCGCCCGAGCTGCAGCAACTGCTCGGTGCGGTGTCGCAGAGCCGTCCGGCGATGGACGCCTTCGCCAGAGTGGCGGCCGGTGTCACGTCGCCGGCGGACTTCTTCTCGGACGAAAGCGTGGACCGGATCATGGGCGCGGCGATGTTGAGCGGGTGACCGCGGCGTCAGGATCTGTTGCGTGTACGGGAGCGGTATTCGGCGACTTTCGCGAGGTTGCCGCAGCGTTCCATGGAGCACCAGCGGCGTCGGCGGGCTTGCGAGTCGTCCAGGAGGAGCAGGGCGCACTCGGGGTTCGCGCACTCCTTGACCCGGACCAGCAGAGGGCCGCTGACCAGCAGCACCGCATCGCGGGCCACCGTCGCGAGGGCCCGAGCGTGGCGACGAAGTCCAGGCAGGGGGGCCGCCGATGCCTGCGGCGGATAGCCGACCGGGTCGCCGCCGGTACCTACCGCGTTCCGGTGGAGGCGGCGTTCCCGCTGGAGCGGGCGAGTGAGGCCCATGAGCGCCTGCACCGGCGCAGCACGCGGGACAAGATCGTGCTCACGGTCGCGTAGGACACAGCAGAACCGGGTGGATCACTGTGCCGGGATCCCGTGGAGGAGCGCGCCTCGCGTGCCGTCGTTCAGGCCCAGTTCGAGCAACGACTGCTTGTCGGCCGGCAGCGGAGAGTCGAACTAGGCGGGCGTGACGCCGGTGACGGTGAGGATCTGTTCTGCCGATCTGCAGTTGCTGTCCTGTACGGCCATGGCCATCGCGGCGCGTGCGGCCGATGCGGCGGCCTGTGTCGGGATCACCAGGAAGGAGAAGTGGTCCTGAGGCCCGCGAGTGATGATCATTGTGTTGTCGTCGACGGCGGACCAGTCGATATGGATCGTGCGGTCATCGATGGTCAGGTGGCCCGGAGCGTGGTTCCAGGCGCTCGCGTCCAGGCCGACGCTTGCGATGGGGCCCAGTCGGGCAGTCAGGGCGGTGATCAGGCCGGGCAGTTGGGTTTCGATGTCACGGGAACTCGGCCACCATGCGCCGTCGAACAACCCCACCCGGCTGGAGGTCGTCTCCATCCTCAGCACAGCCGCGCCGGGAACTATCGGCTGATCGCTGGTGTCCTCGAGAAGCAGGAGTGGAGTCGGGATGCTGGAATCGCCAGTCATGGGACGCCGCCAATGTGAGGACTCTCCTGCACGGGCCGACTGTGCATGGTGTCTCACTTCCGCACGTGGCGGCGCTGCCAGAAGCGCCCGAAGTCTCCGACGTGATGGCCGCGGCGAACACCAGTGGCACTCGAAGCTGCGTGTCCCCGGAACTTGGGTGGAACTGCCGTGGGACGAGTGCGCAGGTTCCACTTGGAACGGCCGTAGGGGAAGGCCGCGATGCGTTCGTCGTGCTGTGTGTTGAGCATGTGAATCGCGAGCGCGCCCAGAGCGATCATCGCCATGAGCACGAGCACGGTGACGAAGGTCCCCACGGTCCTCACATCCCTTCCGCCGGATCCGTTACCTGAGCAATGACTTCTTGGACAGGTGAACCTGCCGGGCGGCCTGCTCCATGGCCGCCTTCGGAGTCCCAGACCATCTCCCGGGTCGAATCCCAGTCGGCCTCCGCTGCGACGCGGAAGAACTCCGCCTCCTGGATCAAGGCGCTCGCTGTGAGACTGCGCGTTGGGTCAGTGGCCGCGGCCATCAGCCGGGCGGCTGTGCCAGGACCGACCTCAGGTGGGATCACCAGCAGGTCCCAACGGCCGGTGGTGTAGGAGAGCAGCAGCAGTTTGTGGGGGTCTTGCTCGGCCTTGAACCAACCCACATGCACCACATGCCCGGCGACGGGCACCTTCCGTGGGATGACCGACCAGAACGTGGGGTTCACCGTGACGCGGGTGATCCGCCCCCACAGCGGGTCGAGTGCAGCCGTCAGCGCGGGAAGTTCCGCCGTCAGATCGCGGGAGCGGGGCCACCACGCACCGTCGAGCAGTGCCGCAGTGTTGGCGGCCGGCGCCAGCATGAGTCGGAGGGGCAGCGAAGAGGTCCGGTCTTCGACCGCAGGCGTATGCAAAATGGTCCCTGTCATGACGCGGACCCTGCCCCGGGCCGGTCGAAACCGGACCGGTGTCGTGAATCGCCGAAAACGACACGAGCAGTGGAAGCTCGTGCACGAAGTGTCCTCGGTATTTCGAGGGTACTCCCGGCCGACGACCGCCGGTGTGGTTCGAGTCCGCTGCCGCGGTCAGCGGATGGGACGCCGCCGAGCACCCCGGGACCAGCGCACGGCGACAAAGGCCACGTCGGCAACGAGGAGCACGATGCCGATGATCAGCAGATAGCCCAGGCCCTCTGCTGCCACGCCGATGATTCCGAGTGCGACGGCCATGAGGACGAGGAGCAGGAAGAGCACCATGACCCGTAATCCTTCTTTGTGTGAGTTGTACCGAGCGTCCTTTGTGCTGGGCTGTACTGAGCGTCGGGGGGTCAGCGGCGCGCGAGTTGCCGTTCGCCGTTGGCGCCTGGCTGGTAGGTCATGCCGTAGTGCTGGAAGATCGCTTCCTCCTGCTCGGCGGGCAGGACGTCGTCCGTGCCGATCGAAGGCGCCTTCCTCACCAGTCCCTTGGCGTAGGAGACCTTGAGGTAGCCCGGGCCGAGGATGGCCTCGTTGAGGGGGACGAAGACCAGGCGCTGGCGGCTGAGCAGTCCGGTCCGGACGGTGGCCACGGCCGGTTCGTCGGTGGTGGTGTCCACGTAGACCGCTTCGAGCACGCCGATCTTGTGCTGCTTCTCGTCGACGACATCGTGGTTGCGCCACTCGCGGATGTCGGCTGCCTGGATCATGCCCTCTCCCTCCTGAGCGGGACACCGGTCGCTGCGAGCCGTCCCAGCGGATCACCAGCCGGTGCGAGCCGTCCCACGGAATGCGACGGCCGAGCACCTGGATCGGTAGCCCCTCCACTTTTCCAGCCTGCCCCCGCCGACCCCTGATGCCACGCTCACACACCCCCCAGTCGGATCCGCGCCTGCCCCGCAGGCGCGCCCTGGGATCTTCCGCGCTGTCGCACGTCGGTGGGACAACGACCCCGGCGTATACACGCCGGGGCCGCCCTTCCGGGTGGTTGCACGTGAGATGCACCAACCCACACTCAACTTTACTGCCCGTTTGTCCGTTATTTCTGGCACAGCGGAAACAGGGACAGTGTGGCCATCGAAGGGCTGGAGCGCGGCCCGAGCGCTGCGTCAACCGTGCTCTTCTTCCTTGGCCTCCATGAGCCGAATGCCTTGGTGTGTCAGCGTGACCATGGCGGGCGTATTGCCCGTGGTCCAGTCGACCGCGATCAGGTCCTCACCCACCAGATAGGTGCAGGCGGCAGCCAGATCCTCTTCGTGGATCCCGAGACTGTGAAGCAGTCGCGCTCCGGTGACCCCCAGAAGGCGGTTGCCTTCACTGGCCTCGTACAGAGCCTGCATGATCTTCTCGCGGTACGCCTTCCGCTCGGCTAGAGATGCCATGACTGCCACCTTTTGGGGGAGAATTGCGCCTTGCGCAACGCGGCAGGTGCCGGGGCGTCGCACGGGAGCCGAAGGGGGCGGACTCTGCCGCAGCC
Source organism: Streptomyces sp. NBC_01750 (assembly GCF_035918095.1). Taxonomy (NCBI): domain Bacteria; kingdom Bacillati; phylum Actinomycetota; class Actinomycetes; order Kitasatosporales; family Streptomycetaceae; genus Streptomyces; species Streptomyces sp. NBC_01750. The sequence continues at coordinate 4,354,814 of NZ_CP109137.1, read as the reverse complement.
GCGCATCTGAGGCACGGTTCCTCAGACCTCGTCCGCGTGCGGGCGGTCACCCGCTGACGTGCTGGTCACCAGCCAAGGCGGATCCGACTCGGCGGGCCCGGGGGAGTGCGTGGTGTCCACAGTGATGTGGAGCCGGGTTCCGCCCTCGGGGCCGGTGGGGTAGCTACGCTGTTCGGTCGAGGCGAAGCTGCGCCGGAGAACTTCTGCGACCCGGCGGGCGGATTCGGGGGAGTCGGCGACGATACGGACCTCGGCGAACGCTGCCCCGGGCACTGGTACCGCAGATTTCATGATGGCCTCGCTGTCCGGCGAATGATCTGCCCAAAGGTGTGAGGCGAAGGCGTCACACCCACCGCCGCCACTGTGGAACGCGCAGCTCCGTCCGCGGCCCTTCATCGCTCCGGTTGCCGAGCTTCAGCAGGAATTCGCTGCCGTCGAAGGTCGCGATCCTTTCGTTCTCACTGAGAACGGCATGGGCAGGCGCGCTCGAAATGGTCCCGGTGCTTTCACACTACTCCGGCGCGAAAAGGCGGCCGGTGCTCGCATCCGCTGCGCGCTCTGCCCAGCGGGCTCCGGAACGTGAGCCGCGCGGGGCGACTGCGGTCATTCCATGAGAAGTCCTCAGTGGGAGCTTCTGCGCCGTCGGCAACCTCAAGGGTTGGTTGCCTTCGGCTCAGTCGAGGGTGGCGAGATGATCGGCGTCGCCACCGCGCCACTCGATGAGGAGGAGGGTCGCGTCGTCGCTGGTGACGCCGCCTCGTTCCAGTTTCAGCGCGTGGGACAGCGCGCGCGCCACCGCCCGCACCGCCGTGTGGTCACGGACGACGAGGTTGGTGATCTCGATGAGTTGTTCCTCACCGAACTGTTCCCCGCCGGCTTGGCGCTCCTCGATCAGGCCGTCGGTGAAGCACAGGAACCGGTCCCCGGGCTCCAGCATCCGCTCGCTGACTTGCGGCTGCTCACCGCCGAAGCCGACCGGCAGCGTGGTCGGGCTCTCCAGCCGATCAGCAACGGCGCGGTCGCGGATCAGCAGTGGTGCCGGGTGGCCGGCGTTGACCCATTGCATATGGCCCGTGGCAATGTTCAGACTCATCATCTGCGCGGTGACGAAGTGGTCGGGCCCGAACTGCTCGTGGATGGCCCTGTCCATGAACTCGTACACCTGGGACAGGTCGGTATTGGCGCGTCGGGTGTGGCGGTAGGCGCCAATGGCCACCGTCGCCATGGTCGCGGCGTCCAGACCGTGGCCCATCGCATCAATCATGGCCACGTGCAGGATGTCGCCGTTGAGGGCGTAGTCGAAGCTGTCGCCGGCGACGTCGTAGGCGGGCTCCAGGATTCCGGCCAACTCAACCTGCGGGACGCTCATCGACAGCGGGGGCAGCAGCGACCACTGGATCTCGGCGGCCACGTTCATCGGGGCGCGGCGGCGCGCCTGGAAGAACATGTCGGTGTACGCGTCCTTGGTGACGATCACGTCGGCCACCAGACCGGCGAGTCTGCGCAGCAGTCGACGGTCGTCGTCATCGACACTCTCCAGAGTGACGGCCATTACCCCGATCTGGTCACTGCCGTCCAGCAGCGGCAGATACATCCGCACACTGCCGTCATGTGGCACTTCCACGGTTTTGCGGTTCAAGAACGCCGTGCCGGCGGGGGAGTCCTCGACCGGTTGGAGGTCACCTACGGTCAGCCGCCGGCCCGGCAGCGGCACCAGGAACATTTGCTCGTAGTCCTGCAGGAGGATGGAGAGGTTCCGGCCACCGATCCTGGACACCACTTCCGCGACGAGCGGGGCAATGAGCTCTGGCGGCATCTCGTGAGCCCGGTCCAGCAGCGCGCCCAGCAACCGCTCACCGAATCCCTCCGATCGGTCCACTCCGATCGTGCACGGCTTTTGCTCGCCTTCCATCGTCTCTGCCTGTATCCCTTCGTCCCGTTGATACGGGAGGCCCTACTGAGGCCCTACTGGCGGCTGTCTCCGGGGCTTTGACCCGGGCGGCCGGATGTTCGGCCGGGGGCCTGGAGGCGGTAGGAGCCAGTCCCGGTATCGACTCGAAGAGCCATTCATGCGATCACGTGCGCGCGTTTATTGCGCGACCGTTCGTCTCCGCGCAGCCTGACACCGTCAACTGGCCCAACGCGCCCATTGCGCCAACGGCGGCATGTCAAACCTGGTGAGGAGAGGTGGCTCTCGAAGGCGCAGCCATTTCAACTGCGCTGTTCACCCGGAGGGGACGACATGCCATGTGCGCCGACGGGACCTCGCCGCTAAATGCCGTTTTCGGTTCACCTGTACATCGATAAGCAGTAGATGTAGACATCTCATGCCATCATGACTCACTGGGTGGCCGTAGAACCGTAAATGCAGATATACACCGCCGAGGTCATGTGCGGGACTTTTACGTGAGAGTTGACCGGTAGATTCCATGCATGGGTCCGTCACCGTCTGGCGGCCAAAACTGCACTTCAGAGTAGGTTGTGATGACGAAGTGTGTGCACCGAAAAGAACCGGACAGTCAGTTGCCGGGCGGTCCGTCGGCATGATTGCATCCTGCGAGTGCGGGAGTCGTAATGAGTGGTGCCTGGTTTTGGGCAGCAGGCGACCGCAGAACCGGTCGAATTTACTTTGCGGTAACCGGCCGGCCCCAGTTCAGGAACCCAGAGTATTGAAAGGAAGGGAAAGTCATGCGTAACGACTTCACCCCTCAGGTCGAGACCGGCGAGATTTCCGACAGCGAGCTGGACAACATTTCCGGTGGCATGGCCGGCGCCGGCGCCCATGTCGCCGGTAACGGTGCCTCCCTGAGCATCGGCGACGTCGTCGGGACTGCTCAGTCCCTCGCGCCCGCCGTGCCTGTTTCGCAGGTCGCCGGCCTCGTGTCGGTGCGGACCACCGGAATCTGACACCGGCATTCCGCGGCAATGTGTTATGGCCGGGAGTAATTACTCGACCCACCGGTGCATCTGAATACCAGTAGGTTGGCCAGGACCCTGGAACTCCCCGGTTCCGGGGTTCATGCATGTTCCGGACGAGGCACCCCGAGCTCGGGCTGTCCCAGCAGCCTGCCGCCTGCGTCGCCTTCGCGGCATCAGAAACCGCGACGGACCGCCGTACCGAGCAACCGCCCGCAGTTCGGCGAGGACGCCCTGGCCGCCGCGTTCGCCGGCTGCCACGACCTGGACGCTTCGGGCATCATCACCCGACTCGGCGAGATTCTGGCCGAGCACCGCGGCGCCTGGGCCGGCGACGACACCGCTCTGCTCGCCCTGCGGGTCCCGCCACGTCCCTGACCAGGGCAAGGTGAAAGGGGACTGGAGTGGCAGCTGCGGCCGCAGACCGGCCGTCTGCAGGGCCACCGGATGCGTCACGGAAAGCCCCCGCGTCTACCACGTGGGGAAGCGGCTGCTGCGGGACGCGGGGGGTCCGAGACGCTGACTGTATGACGCTCGTCACACCGCGGCGACCGTGCTTCTCCTCTTGAGCGTGTCCCTTCCCTGACGTCGTCGCTGACTCGGTCACGGGCTGGGAGCATGGAGGGGCGGCCAGGATGCGCGCCCGGTACATGCACATCAGCGGTCCCATACCGCGGAAGGTCGCCCCGCACGCAGGCCGGCGACATGCTCTGGGAGTCGCCCGAGGGCAACTGAGACGTAAGCCGGGACGGACAACGCCGAAGGGCCCCACCGCGAACGGTGGGGCCCTTCAACGTATTGCCCGGTGAGAGCAATGGCGGAGGATACGAGATTCGAACTCGTGAGGGGTTGCCCCCAACACGCTTTCCAACTCTGCTGGTCCCCGTTCCTGGTAGTTCAGACCCGTTCAGATCATGCGTGTCGTCTTCCGCCGGCAAGGCCATGAACGAGCGCGAACTTCCACGGATGAGACTGCGGTTGAGACTGAGCGACAGTGCCAGGGGCTCCCTAGGAACGTATCGGGGAGTTGTTCAAGGCGTTCGCCGACAAGGCCGAGTTCAAGCGGCTGACTCTGATTTGGCAGGGGGCGATCCGCGGCGTGCTGCGTGATGACCTTCTGATCCGTAGCTCTAGCCGGAACGGTCAGCGGCGGTCATACGGGTCGCTTCGAGTCCGCGGAGGGGCGCTACCGGACGCCAGCAGTTGCCGTGGTTGCGGTATTGCGCTCCGTACGTCGTTTCTTGCTGTTCGGCTTGCGCCTGCGCGGTGATGCACCTGCGCTGCCATCGTGTTCCGCCGACGCCACAGCTGTTGGGGGTGCCACTAGAGACGCGTCACCTACCCAGACCGGGCCGAACGGCGAGTGACGGACGCCACAGGGGCAAGAATCAACGATCACGCCATAGGCCGCGCGTGCGTCAGATGTCGTAGACGCTCTCCCCACCCCCGACCCGGCATGGTGCGACTGCCCGCGAATCGGCGCCCTCCAACAGGGCTTACTCGACAGCCCGTTCGCAGCTCACGGTCTCGGGATGCGGATCGGGCCAAATTGACCATTCGTCAAAAGACGACTCAGAACGGGAGTTGACATGGAGCAGGCGGCTCATTGACCAGTGTTGTATGCGGAACCCGGTAAGCTCTTCCCAACATCTTCTTCGCGGCGTAATCCGTCGATCGGTTGACCCGATCGGGGCCGATCGGCTCCGCGACCGAGGGGAAGGTGCCGCGTATGGAAAACCCGCCGCAGGGCGGGGAGCGCAACAACCGGAAGATCGTCAAGAAGGTGTGCGGCTGGCTGACGCTTCAGGCACTGAGTGCCTGGCTGCGCCACCTGTTCGCGAGCTACCTCTAGGCGCGTAAGGCCCCCTGCTGCAACAGAGGGCCTTCCGGGAGTTTGTTCCCAGACGCTGGCCCTGTGCCCCCGCCAACGGCGACATGAACCGTGGAGGTACAGGGCCTCTTTCATAACCGACACACCTGGACCGCAATCCCTAAACCGTGCGGCCAACGGTCCCTAACATCGCGCGTTTCCACGAGAGCATCTACCAGTTCTGGCGCTAAAAAACGCAGCAGTCCAGGTCAAGCCCTGGGAGAAGTTGACGATGTGACACGGCCGTGGCGTTCGCATGGTACCTCTAAACTGGTCCCTACGACGAGAAAGAGCACACGGATGGCACGGGGCCTGGCTGATTTCAGCCCCTCTGCGCTGCGCGCATATCGGATGAAAGCCTACGGGCGCCCGACGGGGATAGCGATGACCGCGGAGGAGCTGGCACGCGCCGTCGGGGCGACGAAAGCACAGATCCTCGCCTATGAGAACGGGCACCGAGTGCCGGACCCGCCGCGGGTGCGGGCCCTAGCCTGGGCGCTGAAGGTCCACCCGTGGCAACTCATGAACTTTGAAGAGCGCAACTCGTGGGCGCTTGCGGACTACCGGCGTGGTGCCGGGCTGCGGGCGCGGGACGTGGTGAGCCTTCTCGGGGTTTCCCCCAAGAACTACCGCAGGTTCGAGAACGAGGGCATCGTGCCGAGTCGTCGTCCCCGGTTCGTGGACGAGGTCGCCGCTGCTCTGGGCATGTCTCTGGGGATGGTGGAGCGGGCTATCGACCAGGCGCCGGCGGTGCAGCGCCGTCAGGCTCGAGCATCCGAACTGGTCGTGGCTATGGCCGAACGCTATGTGCCCAGGCCTGGCCCGTGGCGGGGGCCCGCCCTCGATGACCCGAACCTGATCGAACTGGCTGCGGCGTACGGCCGCCCCGTGCAGCGGATACGTCGCGTCCTCACCTATGAACTGGGCGAACTGCGGCAGAAGCAGGTGCGCGCCCGACGCGAGCGCATCATCGCGGACTACGACACCGACCGTCACCGGCAGGCGGGTGCACAACTAGCCCTGAACCGCTGGAACGAGATTTTCTACAGAAACCTGGGCAGGATGCCACGGCGCCTGGAGCAGTTCCACCGAACCGCTCAGCCGTCAGACGTCTGGCAGCTTCTGGTCGACCTCTACAACGTCGACGCCACGGTGCGCTCCGATGCGGGTATTTGGGCGACCACTACGCTCCTATGCACGGACCCCGACGTGCTGCCGCCAAATATGGTCGAGCGTCACACCGTTGAGGACATCGCGGTCTGTCGCCTCTCTGCCCGGGGGACGAATCACGTCAGCGCCTTCGCTGGGCTGTACGCGGCGCTCTACCCGGGCGTCCGCCGGCCCCTCCGCACGGTGGCCCGCGCCAGTGCGAAGACGCGCGGACCCGGCAGCGGACCGGAGACGTTCACGCTGCCGAGTCGTGCCGAGCGCCTGGTGGTGCCCCAGCCGCTTCTTGAATCCGCGCGCATGGTGGCGGCGGATACCAAGAGCATCATCCCCTTGAAGCTGAGTCCCCGGTTCGACCTCATGGTGGGCACGAACTCTCTGTCGCTGGTCGCCACCGACGAGCTGTTCTCCATCGATGCCCAGGACTGAGCGGCTAGGCCAGCAACCGCCGGGGCGAGCACCGCGCACAGCTGGTTTGATAGGGCTGGGTTGGTGTCTGCCGACCAGCGACATGCTGACTTCAACTGCTACCGCAGTTCAGGAGGTCGGGCATGCAGACGCTCGATGCGTCCAGCGTGGTGTTCTCCCGAGCATCCGCCGCGGCCCCCTGCCTTGAGACGACAGGCAGGGGCCGCGGATTTCAAGACCAGTGCGATCGCCATCCGAGCGAAACCCTGACCTGCGTATACGGACTCCCCGGCATTCCTCGCTGTACTGATTAGCCGGAGGTTGGCCGCGCGATCTGGCACAGCTACGGCAGGTGACCTCTTCGTCCAGAAGTAACTTGGGTGGCGGCTCGACCAGGGGCCGCCGTGCCTTCACCTGCTGCGATACTCCGCAGACGTGCGTGGGTGTCCGCCGCTGTCTGTCGGCGTCGTCACGCAGTTAGACACTCGCCGCTGTCGCTCTCTCCTCCCGGCGCCAGCTGGTTCAGCCTGATCACGCTGGGTGTTGCCAGAGATCAACTTACGAGCTTGCGGAACCGCTCGAAGAGTAGCCGGAACTCTCCTGGGTAAGGCCGCTCTTGCTCCTCGTTGTCGAGCTCGTTCGGATCGACTGGGGTGTTCGCTGTTACGACCTCATCAACAAGGGTTGAAAGATCGTCGTCGTCCAGCAGGAGTACAAATTCGTGTCGACTGAGCGCTGCGTCTCGGCAACGCTGCAGAAATCTCTCCTTTTCGGCGAGAGACCTACACAGTAATAGCCCGACCTTTCCGCGCAGTGGTGAGAATCTTCCGCACAGCTGATCCAACTCTGGATTTCCGAGCTCAGAGTGATAGTTCTTGCACTCGACGAATATGTGGGAACTTGGGTGCCCCTGTCGCATCACCCACCCGAAGAATCCGTCTGTCGCATTGTTCGTGTAGGTGATGTCGACGCGTTTCCGGGCTTGATCCAAGGGATGCTCGACAATAGGGTAGGTCAGCCACGGATAGAAGATTGCACTTAGGACTCCATGGACTCTGTGATGATATTCCGTGGCGTTTTCTGTGCCTGGTGGGGTGTCGAGGACAGCCTTGAGTAGATTCCGGTAATTAACGGGCTTAGTGCCGGTCGCCTGACTTAGCTCATCATGATCCAGAGGGTGCGACGGCTTCTTCCGTTTCTGCTCCTTATAGGCGTGGAATACCTGAGGTCGGGTCACGCTCAGGTCGACCATCTTTTCTTTTCCTCCGCCATACTCCAATTCAACGTCAATTTTGGTTACGAATTTTCGCCCGCTCTTGGCTGTTTGCACGAGTTTGCTGCTCGGATTGTCGAGCTCTTCATCTTGAAGTGTGGGCGCCAGATGGTTTCTGAAGTAATCTTCTTTGGTTAGATGGAGATCGTGGCGGACGATCACCTTGGGTACCAGCAGGAGCGGGTTGCTTAACGGTACGAGCATCCTCGTATTGCCCTCTTCCCACTCGCAGGCCGAAGGATTCCAGACGAGTCCGCTGTTAATTCCCTCGCGTAGCTCCATTCCGTACATTGATGCCATGGATTGGGTGTAGGAGATCAGCATTCCGCGAATTATATTCGTGGTGACATCGGAAATGATGTCCTTGCCAATCCCTTCGATAAATAGTGCAGTGTCTTCCAGGTCCTCAAGTAGTCCGGTTTCTGCAGCTTTGCTGACGGTGAGGTTCTTGGAAATGCGTTGCACAAGATACGGTCCCAGGCCGCGGCCGCGCGACTTTCCCTTGGACAATCCGAAGTGAGTTTCGTTAGGCTCTTGGAGGCGGACAAGGAGTTCACGTAGCCGATGAGGGTCGCCGTGGGTAATTGCATCGACGACACTGTGAAAGAACGTCGAAAGCATTGTGTGGCACTGGCTTGACCACTCGTCCGGAAGGTTCTTTAGCGTGCTGGGGTCTATGTAGACTGGAGTGTCTGTTTCTACGTCCACATCGACAAAGTCGAGAGTTGGCTGAGTTCGACCCAGTTTGTAGTACTCGGAAACACGCATGACGCCCCCCAGGCTCGCCGAACGACCTTCCATGGAACGGCATCACTACCCACGCTTAGAATTCTCTACGCTCTATGGCGTCGAGTTGGCCGAAAGAGGCTCAGCGTTTCGGCTCTGGGCTGTGTTGGATGCCCTTCCCCCTTCGAGGTGGAGCCCCTCGTGGCTTCGGGAGCATCGCACCCCTGAGCCAGCAGGGCCCAAGCGGCTCGTGGACATCTGTGCGAACGATTTCGGGTCCGGACCAGTTGCGCACGCCACCACTCGCGTCGGAAATTCGGCACGCAGTGCCATTTTTTCGAACAACCTGCAGCGCTGGCCGTACTACGAATACCATAGCCCTCCGATCGAGTGAGGGGCATCCTTTGATCCTGCGTGAATTTTTGTATGTAGACACCGACAAAGTCAGGGCGATGCTAGCTCAGCTTGATGGCGGAGTAGCAGAAGAGGAACGGGAAACCAGTCGCGACGAGAAGAAGAACACTATTGGGCCGAGGAGCGTTGCCCAGCACTTGCAGGTGACTGGCAGTGAAAGATATACGCAGAAATCCCTAGGTGATGCCATCTTCCCCATGCTTGAGGACGCACTGGAAACCGAGTCCCTACTCCGGGACATATCGGTAGAAGCCGCCGACATCACTCAATGGACGTCGGGGAATCTAAAGGAGATCGCCCCTCCGGGGTCACTCGTTCGGATCACTGCTCCGGGATCACTCTTCGACACGCGATATGCCGCTGGCGTTTTCTCGGGGTTTGCTTCAGTTGCTACCGGATTGCAGGGCATTGGAGCCCTGCCATCATCTGCGCCCACTGGCTCATCGCCCCGCACGGGAAAGCAGGGGCAACAGCGACCGCCGAAGTCCGGACAAATGCAACCGGAGCGCCAGCTGGAAGATGCCATCGTGGACTTTTATGGGATGGAAGGAGTCGACGGCGCATCTCTCCGTTCCATCATTCGCATGGCTAGGGGGATCTTCGCCCCAGGACTGCATATCAATCTCTCGCCTGTTGATTCGGGAGAGGTGTTGATCGGCTCCCGACTGCAAGAGGGTCGCCAGTACCTGGACACCGAGGCCGATATCCTCTTCGCGCGATACGGAACATCGAGGCAAGAATGGACGCTCGTGGGTAGCGTTGGTAGCTACGGCCCCGAAGACACAGAACTACCCGATCTGGCATTCACTAATCCGGATGGAACTGTAAACAGGGGGCAATTCGCGGACTCGATTAATGGGCTCATGAAGTATTTGGGTGGGATGGGATTCATTGACCTTCCCCAGCATCCCGGATTCTCCTTGATTCCATTTGCGGTGTATCGCTCGATCCCTCGACTTTCTAGCAGCATTGTTCGACAGCAGTGACAGGTCCGCGTAGCCGACCGCCCAACCACAGCGGGTTTTCCCAACCCCCGTGCCGGCGGTTTCTCTAGGGCTGGTGTCGCGCTCGGTGCGCCGCCGCCCGGCCGGGGGCAGCCGGGCGAAGACAGAGGCAAGCCCGCGGCCGGGGGCAGCGGCGCGCGCCGCGCTTGCGCGGCGCCTTGACCCGGCCCGGCTCGGCACTGCCACGCGACCACGGTGACCCAATGTCATGACATTGTCAGCGCTTGAAGGAGTCCTTGGTCCTCTCTTTCTCGCCCCGCATCTTGCCCCGTGCTTCGAGGGCGGCGCCCTTTGCTGCGAGGGTCTCTTTGTGCACCGCGTGGGCCGCCTTCCGCACGGTCTTTCCGACGACCTGTTCGGCCTTCGCCTTGGCTTTCTCTCCGGCACTCATCTCAGTACCTCCGCGCAGTCTCACTGGCCGAGTGCCCTTGAGGAGCAGGGACAAAACCACCTTGCGGGGCGCCCCGATCCGGGATGCACGAGGTCCCATGGATCTGGAGGAACACGAGGGCCGGAACCGCGGCGGCTGGCCGCCATGGCGAAGGAGCGCCGAACGCCTTCGCCGTTTCGATGGGCTCTCGGTGGTAGGTGTCTCTGCTGTCTCACTGTCCCCTAGGTGGGTTGATCTGCGAGAACGGGTTGGGGGCAGTGTTCAGCAGGCGGTGTCCCACTGTCCCGCCACGCCTGCTTGAGGTGGCCAGCGGCAGCAGCGGCACTCTCATGGCACGTCACTTACGCGCACCTTCACACCGAGCACGCATGACGGGAACCACTTCGCCTGTTCCTTGCCGGGTGGCCGACGTGCAGCGGGAGTGCGGACTCAAGCGGGGGGGTGGGTAGCCGCTGGTGAATCGGCGGTGTCAATCAGCTGGCGCCCATCATGGGCACGCACCTGCGCCGCGTCGCTGTCGAGAGCATCGAGCACGCGCACCGAGTACGCCTCAAGCATGTGGCTCTCTACCTCTTGGCGAGTGAACCACTGTACGTCGACCGACTCGCTAGAGGTGCGCTCTTCCCCTCCGACCGGCCGGCACAGAAACACGAGGGCCACGATGCCGCGCGCCATGTTCTTGTAGACCCCGGTCAGGCGCACAGCGTCAACCTTGATGCCAGTCTCTTCCAAGACTTCCCGGCAGGCGCCGTCCTCCGGCCGCTCGTCAAGCTCCAGAACGCCGCCCGGCGCCTCCCATGCGTCGTTGTCGGCCCGCCGGATCACGAGAACACGTCCATCCTGACGGACCACGATGCCCGCTACAGAGACCGAGTGCAGCGACATTGACGCGCCTTCCTGGGTAGCGTTACTCATGTATATGAGCATAGGAGGAGCAGAAGGACATGGGGACCACAGCCTCTAGGGACTCTGGCAAGCCACGGTACCTACAGATCGCCGAAGACCTCGCTCAGCAGATCAGGGCTGGAGTGCTTGCACCCGGAGAGAAGGTGCCCAGTGAGTCGGAGCTGATGGCTCGCTACTCGGTGTCGCAGGGCACGGCGCGCAAGGCCGTCGCAGAGCTGCGCCCGACGGGCCTGATCGACACCCACCACGGCAAGGGCTCATTCGTAAAGAGCCAGCCCCCCGTACGCCGCAAGTCCTCGGACCGGTTCCGGCGGTCGCACCGCAGGGCGGGGAAGGCCGCCTACATCGCGGAGACGGAGCAGGCGGGCAAGAAGCCCGGCGTAACGGTCCTCTACATCGGCCCGGCCGAAGCACCGAGCGATATCGCGGAACGGCTGGGCGTGCCCGCTGGCACACAGGTGCTCGCACGTCGCCGGCTGTACTTCAGCGACGGCACACCGACGGAAGAGGCAACGTCCTACCTGCCATGGGACATCGCGAAGGACATTCCGGAACTGTTCGCTGAGAATCCAGGAGGCGGCGGCATCTACGCACGCCTGGAGGACAACGGACACACGTTCTCCGAGTTCACCGAGACAGTCCGCGCGAGGCTTGCCACCAAACAGGAGACGGTCGCCCTGAGCCTCAGCCCCGGCTCTCCGATCATCCACCTCACCCGCAGTGCGGAGACAGACACGGGCCGCGTCGTGGAGGTATGCGACACCATCATGGCCGCTGACCAGTTCGTTCTCGACTACCGCATTCCCGCCGGGGACTGACGGAAGCTCAGCCCCGGCAGCCCGTCGTGAAGATTCTTCTCGCGGCGGGTTGACTCATGTACATGAGTTGGGCACTCTGATGAAGCGAACTCCTACACATGAGTACAGGAGTACAGGAGCTCTCAAGCTCCGTGCATTGCGTGCCCGAAAGGGCGCGTTGCTCCACAACTCCACAGTGTGATCCACCGCAGCGAGACGGCCGTGACAGCGCCAGCCGAGGGCGAGTGGAGACCAGTCGGCCGAGACCGGACCCGCGTCACAACCGGGTCCCACACCCCGAAGGGGGACACGCCACCGACTCGAAAGAACCGCACGGCACACCGCTGCCATGACTTCCGGGACCTCGGGACTCCCCGGGCCGAGCAGCGCCGTGCGAACAGGAGATCCACGTACAGACCTGACAGACCCACCAATGGCGTGCGGCCCCGGTGCGGGAACACCGGGGCCGCTGTTCGGGCCGTCCACCTGAAAGGAACTACGACCCATGAGGACCATCGTTGCTGGTCATGTGGCTGTTACCGCCACAGAGTTCGTTGAGCTCGCGCTCGGTACCCCGCTGGATCTGTGGCTGGGTGTCGAGGGTGAGAGCGAGCTGGAGCGGGCGGCTCGCGAAGATGCGGCCCGGGACATCCTCGCGGACAGTCCGGAGCTTGCGGACCGGGTGAGCGCGGTTGCCGCGGAGGCGATCGAGGCGTTCGCCCCGGAGCTGTTCAACGTCGTCCCTCTGACGCGTCCCGCGGGCCGCCGTCAGTCGCGTGCGGGCAAGAGGGCCGCGGCATGAACGACCTGACACTGAACAACCTGACTGCCCCGCTGCGCGTGCTGCGCATGCTGGCGGTCGACTTCCCGGATCTGCCGGCCGTGCACGTGCATGTGTCGCCGCTCTACCCGGACCGGCTGGAACTCTCGCTCCACCACGACATTGCCGGGTTCGAGGCTTGGCGTGCGGCGCTTGCGATCAGCCCGGATGCCGTGACCGGGCACGTGCAGGGCGACGGTACGACCTTGTGCCTGGAAGCGGCGATCGAGTACGCGGGCGCCACGGTCCAGCTCGTGGGCTACGCACCGGTGACGCCGCCCTCGTCCGCGACGGACCGTCCGGGCGTCGCGCGACCGGTCACGGTCGGGGTGTCGCCATGAAGCGGCCCGCATCCCCGGGCGAGCAGATCGCCGCGCTGCTCCTGCTCCAGTCGCGCCTCACGCGGGTGCTGATTGCTATCGCGGTCGTAGCGCTCGCGTTCACCGCGACGAACGTGACCTTGTTCGCGATCACTCACCACATCTCAGTGTGGATCGCGTGGCTGCTCGATCCGATGGTCGCGGTCGCCCTCGGCACCGTACTGATCGTTGACGGACTGCTGTCGCAGCACGGTGTGCACCCCTCGGGATGGGCCACCGCGCTGCGCTGGTTCGCCGGTCTGGGCACGTGGTTGATGAACTGCTGGGCCTCTCTGTGGCCGGACGGCTCCCCGTTCGGGGTGCCGCGGGAGGTGGACCCGGCGGGGCTGGTTTTGCACTCGATTCCCCCGGTGCTGTTGATCGTTCTGGCCGAGGCGATCACGCATTACCGGCGGGCGATCCTCGCGAGGATCGCGGAACTGCGTCCCCTGGTGAATGAGGGGGACGGCGTCCCTGTTCACCCCGCGTCCACTCCGGCATTCACCCCGGTCCCAGACGCGCAGCCGGTCGCGCCGCAGGAGTCGGATCCGGCGGTAGAGCGGCTGGTCATCTGTGGTGGACAGCAGGTGTATCCCCTCGCTGTCCCCCCGTCGTCCACCCGGGACGAGGAAGGGGCCACTGCGGGGGAGAAGCTGCCCGCAGACGAGGCGCTGAATGTCATCCGGACGTGCTGGGTCATGGGCGACACGATCGCTCAGGCCGCGGTGAAGTCCACCCGGTCCACCACCTACGTCCACAAGGTCTATAAGCGACTTGAGGGCGAGCAGGACACGGGCCGTCCGCACCTGACGGCCGTGGGCGGTGAGGGCTGATGTCCGCTGCTTTCGGCAAGTGCTACGACCCCACCGGCAGCACGTATGGGGTCCCTACGTTTCCGTGGCGGTTCGCGCCGGACGGATACGCGACGCGCCGGCAGTTACGGGCCCTCGGGCTGCGGCCCGGCGGGCAGCCCGTTGCCGCGCAGGTGATGCGCCGGGCCCGCCGCCGTTGCGGCGGAGTGCAGGTCGCCTACCTCTACCGGCTCGACCGTGCCAAACCGGTGCGGCCGATGACGAAAGCGATGTGGGCCGCGCACGCCAAAGCGATGGCGGCCCGCCGGGCCTGCCCCAACTGCCGCAGGGATGCCGGCTACTGCATCCCCACCTCGCTTGGCATGTGCGTGGCCTGCGCCTATCCCGCCGCACAGCAAGCCGCCTGAACTCGACTACTCGTCAAGGAGATCCGCCGTGAGCACCGCTGCCACGACCACGACCTTCCACTACGTCATGACCGTCCACGCGAGCGAAGGCCGCTTCGCCACCTTCAGCGGCACGGCCAACCTGCCCACCGGCCCGCAGGGCGGCACCCGGGCCAAGGCGTTCGAGCAGATCCGCGCCGTCGTCGCGCGGGACATGGGCCTGTGCATCGACCAGCTCGCGGTGCAGTTCTTTTCGATCGAGCCCAACCAGCTCTGACCTCGTACGGCTCCCGACGTACAGCGCGCCGCTTGCTTCCCCTGTCGGCAGGGTCCGGCCCTCACCTTCCACAGATCCGGCCGGACCGCTACTCCACCGAGGAGTGATCGCAGCATGACCGACGTCAGTACCGAGCCGGTAGCGGCAGAACCGGCCACCCCGCCACCCACACCCGAGACCACCCCCCGCCCCCATAAGGCGCCCGAGGCCGCGGAGTTGGGTCACACGCCGGGCGGCTGGCCCGTCGTGCCGCTGGCAACGACCGGAGCCAACAGCACCATTGGCCTGGTCGCCACCGCAGCCCTGGCCGGTGGGCCGGTGGCCGCGGCGATCGCCATGACCGGTGCAGTTGTCCTCGGCACGGCAGCCGCCGCCCGCGCGAAGCGCCGTGACGAACGGCGCACAGGACGCAAGGCCGCGGCCCCTACAGGGTCGCGCTCTGCGTCGACCGCGGGCGGAACGCGATCGCAGCGCCGTGGCGGGGTGCCGTCGCAGTCCCGTAACGGGAACGCCGGCACCACTAAGCACCGGGGGAGCAAGCCCCGTACCGGGACGGGCGCGCACGCCAGATCTCCCGCCGGCAGCAGCAAGCATCGCCAGGCCACGCGCGCCGCACGCACTGCGAACCGGCACGGGACTGCCCGCCCCGGCAGCACGGGCCGGGTGGGTCAGGTGCGTGCGCTGCGCGCTGACAAGCGCCAGGCCGCGCCGACGCGGGCCGCGAATCGTGCGCAGACCACCGCGGCACGCCGCGGTGTCGCAGACTCCCACCGAGCCGCCAAAGCCGCCGCCCGCAGCACCCACGCACCAGCAAGAGGCCGTATGGGTCGGGCCCTTGCCAAAGGTGTGGGCAAGGTCGCATCGGGCCGCAATGCGCTAGTCAACAAGGCGCGTGCGGCCAAGGATCTGCGCACCGGGCAGGACGTTGCGGGTAGGCGTTCCGCGGTGCGCAAGGCGCCCGCTCGCAAGCGGGCCCGTGGGGCGCTGTGGCGCTCGGCAGTCCGGATGCAGGGCCGCAGGCTGGTGGCGGCGCTGCTGGGCGGGGCGCTGGGCATCGTCGGCCTGTTCACCACGCCGCTGGGCCGCAAGTTGGGCATTCGCTGGCTCCAGTACCCCGGGCGTCGCCTGTACCGCAGGTTGCTGGGTCAGGCCCGGCTGGAGCGAGCCGAGCGGGACGCGGCGATCCGGCAGACCCAGGATGCCGAAGAGGCTGCCGCGGACGCGGATGCCGAGAGCGACTCCAACGAGATCAAGGGCCAGGTGGAGCGTCCGACGCACCTGGTCCCCGCTACTCCTGCTTCACCCGCGTTCGCTGAGGAGGCGATGCACGTGTCTGGGTTCAACTTCGAAGAGACCGCAGCCGAGATGGAGTCCGCGGCCCACTCCTACGAGCCCGATGGCTGCATGGAGATCCTGGCCATGGTCGAGGGCCTGCCCGCCGCCCTGCTGAGCGTCGCCCGCACGATGCAGATCCTCGCGGAGCGCTCCGACTCGGAGTTCCCGATGGAGAAGGAAGTCGCTGGCGGTCTGACCGACATCTACAACGCCCTGATGTACGCCGTGTCCGCCGCCGAAGACCTGGGCCCGCTGTTTAGGCAGGTGCACGAGCAGGACATCGCACGGCACGAAGACCCCCGCAACGGTCCCGAAGCAGAGAAGGGCTGGAACGTCTGATCATGGCCACCAACACCAAGACCGCCACCAGCGGCCCGGTGTGGGACTGGAGCGCCGGTCACGGACCCGTGACCGGCGCCCTGTCCGCCACCACCGGAGCCTTCGCCCTGGCCACCACCGGAGCAGCCACCTCCATGCCCCCGGGCTGGGCCCTCGCCGCCGGCACCGCCGGCGCGCTCGGCCATGCCATCGCCGGACTGCGCGCCCGCAACGCCGGCCGCACCATCGCCACCCGCGCCGCCTCCTGGCTCATCGGCGCGGGCTGGACCACCTGGGCCATGAACACCGGGCCGCTGACCTGGGCCGCGCTCGGCTCCCTCGCCACCATCGGCATCGGCATCGGCGCAGCCGCACACTCCATGAGCCTGTACGAGGAGGCGCGCGAGGAGGAGGCCATCGCCGCAGCCCAACGCCACGTCGCCGCCGAACTCTCCGCGGAACGGCGGGCGATCGCTGCGGAGTGGGTCGACCGCGTCCAGCGGGTGTGCGGCATCACGCTGCGCGTCCTCGCGGTCGAGATGTGGCCCACCGGCACCGGCTTCACCATCGACGCCGAACTCCCACCCGGCGGAGCCACCTACGACAGGATCGCGAAAGAGTCCGGACGGCTGTCCGCAGACGCCCGCCTGCCGCACGGCTGCACCGCCGCGGCCGGCCCCGGCATCGACCAGGGCCGCGTGATCATCGACGTGACCACCGCCAACGTCCTGGTCACCGAGACGCCCTATCCGAACGACTACGGGCCGCTCTCCATCCACACCGGGCTCCCGTGGGGGTATCGCACCAACGCGGAAGAGATCCTGACCTACCTGCGGGAACAGTGCGCGCTGGTCGTCGGCCCGACCGGCTCGGGCAAGACCAACATGATCCATGTCATCCTCGCCGGATTCGCCCGCGCCGAGGACGTCCTCACGTGGGTCATCGACCTGAACGCCGGATCAGCCGGCCTCCCCTGGGTCCTGCCCGCCCTCAACCACCAGCGTGAAGAAGGGCAGGCCCCCTTGCGTCCGGGGGTGGACTGGCTGGCCGCCTCCTACGAGGAAGCCCTCCTGATGCTCGATACGGCAGTCAGGGTCGCGAAGCACCGGAAGATGGCCTACCAGGACCTGATGTCCCGCGCGAACACCGACCTGCTGCCGGTGAGCCCGAAGATTCCGCAGATCATGCTCGTCATCGACGAGGGCGCGGAGATCCTGACCAGCAACGACAAAAACATGCGGGAGCTGGCCCGGAAAATCCTCGAAGTCATCCGCATCGCCCGCGCCATGGGCGTACGCACCGTCCTGACCGCGCTCGGAGCGACAGGCTCCGTACTCGGGAACCTGATGATCCGACGTGAGGCCAAGGTGCGCGTCGCGCTGACCGGTGGTGAGACCGAGGGCATGGACCTGAGCAAGATGTTCCCCGGCAGCCGCGGACTCAAGGCCGACCAAGCCCCCTACAAAGGTGCTGGGTTCATGGGCACCCCGGAATCGCCGGTGGCGCTGTTCAAGAACTGGCGGATCCTGCCCAACCAGATCCGCGACATCGTCGCCGCCACCTCCGACCGACACCCCGCACTCGACGCTCCGTCCGCGAGTGCGGCCGGACCCGGCTACGCCCGACGCTGGTACAGCGACCGCATCGCCTGGATGAACGACACCCCCAGCAACGACACCGGGCCCGAGACGACGACGCGCGCGGAGAGTGGTGGGTTGAACCTGTCGGCTCTCCGCAGCGAGAGTGCCGAGCCGGACGCGGACGTCCTGGCAGCGAAGTTCATGGCAGAGATCGACGAACAGTTCGGCACCACCCTCGAGCCCACAGCGGCGACCGAAGAGGAACCGACAGCCGCACCGCCGCGGGGCCTGAACCTGTCCGCGCTGCGCGGGGACAAGGACAGCGACGCGGGCCCGGTATGGCTCGCGGAAGCGATCGACGCCATCAAGTCCGCAGGCCCCATGGGCATGAAGCCCTCCGCCGTCGCCGACCTCGTGGGCCGCAGCCGACAGGCTGTCCGTGACGCCCTCAAAGCCGCTGCAGAGCGCGGTGAGTTGATCTACCGGGACAACGGACCGCACTCCGTCTACGTCCATCCCGACCACTTCTGAGAGCTCACACAGGGCTACTGACTACTGGCTAGTGACAACTTGCCACTAGCCGGTAGAACGCCCCGCTACTGGCCACCAGGGCCCCCTCAACAGGCCCTTTTGCTTGCCAGTAGCCACTAGGCACTAGCCACTACGGTCACCTTGCGTGACCACGGTGGGCAGTGCTCCGGGCCGGTTTCCACACCTGTGGAGACCGGCCCGCCCCGTTCCGGCACCACCCACCGCGAGATGAACGGAGGCACCACCATGACCCACCGACCGCCCGGACCCGAGCCGGGAAGCATCGCCCCGCACATACCCGCCCACCTCTACCGGCAGGCCGAACGCGAGGGACGCCCGATCATCGTCGTCGTCCAGGCCGCCCCGGCTGCCCGGACCGCGCACACCTACCTGGTGCCGCTCGGCCTCGGACTCGCTACCGCCATCGGGGTAACGGGCACGGTCGCCGCGATACTCGCGCTCTTCGAGTTCGCCATCCACACAGCAACCCTCATCGCCAGCACCGCCGGACCCATCGGCATCGGCGGCCTCACGTTCAAACTCACCCGACCCAAGTCCCAGTAAAGGAGCACCCAGCCATGTACGAGGACGACGACTTCATCGACTGCGAGCTGTGCGCTCCGTCCGACGACTCCGAGCCCTACCCGTACGCGCACTGCTGCGGATGCGGCGCGGATGGCAGCTCCGCCGCCCCGGACTGCACCTGCGAGTAGCAACGCCCGGGGCGACCCCTTCTCACGCCAATGACACGGGGCCGCCCCGGCTATCCAGCACCAATCACAGAACTGGAGACATCCAGCATGACCCATGACGCCCGAACCGCGCTGCTCCGCGCAGCGCTGGACGCAGCCGAACACGGCTGGCACGTCATCCCGCTCCGCCCCGGTGACAAGCCGCCGGCCTTGCACGGTGAGAAGTTGTGCACCGGCCGCGGCGACTGCGCCGACGGGCACCTGAAGTGGGAGCAGCGCGCCACCACCGACCCCTCCCGAATCGAACGCTGCTGGTCCGCCGGCGCGTTCAACGTCGGCATCGCCACCGGGCCGTCCGGGCTGGTCGTGGTAGATCTCGACCTGCCCAAGGACAAAGGCAGTGCGGACACGCCTTCCGGCGTGACGACCTTCCAGGCGCTCTGCGAGCGCGCCGACCAGGACGTGCCCTCCACTCGTACGGTGCGGACTGCGAGTGGTGGGGGGCGGCACCTTTACTTCACCGCCCCTGCTGGCATCCGGCTCGGCAACACGCAAGACAGGCTCGGGCCGAAGATCGACACCCGAGCCTGCGGTGGATACGTCGTTGCCCCTGGCAGCACCACCCCCGCCGGAGCGTATGAGGTCATCACAGACGCTCCGGTCGCCCCGCTGCCCGCATGGCTGCTCGAAGCCCTCAAGCCGACGCCAAAGCTCAGCTGTCCGACCGCCATTGCTCCGGTCCGCAACGCGAACCGCGTTGCCAAGGTTGCGCTGGAGCGTGAGTGCGCCAAGGTCGCCGCCACGCCGGAAGGCGGGCGGGAAGCCGTGCTCTTCAAGTCCGCACGGTCACTGGGGCGCTTCGTCGCGTGGGGCGATATCCCCCGTCACGAGGTAGAGCAGGCTTTTCAGTGCGCTGCGGAGTCGGCCGGCCTCAAGTCGTACGAGTGCCGCTCGACCCTGCGCAGCGCCCTGAACTGGTCGATTCGTAATGCGCGGCCTCGGGAGTCTGCATGAGCACCAGGCCGCGCCCCTCGTCACTGAAAAGCCTTCCTGCCGCGCCCACCGGCCCCAGCCTCGCCGGACCGGCCTCTGCTGCGTCCGACGGTGGTGCGCCGAAGGTCGTCGGCCGAACGGCCGTCCTTTCATCTGTTCGCCCTGACCCGCAGCAGGGCGACGGCAGGTATCCGATCGCGTGGCTGCACATCGTCACGCCGCAGCACGCGATTCCCACCGCGACGTCCGTCTGCGCCTGCGGCCGCAACCGCAGCGCGGTCGGCCACAAGCAGGTCATCGCCCTGGTCGAAGGGCACACCGCTCACCGGACCCTCTGCGCGCTGCGTACCACTCAGGAAGGAATCGCCGCATGAACGCGACACCGACCGGGCCGCCTGTCGACGGCGCGGCCCTGCTCGAAGAGGTGGAAGCCTTCCACCGCCGGTTCAACGTCTTCCCCCGCGAGGCCGCATACGTCGCTGTCGCCCTGTGGGACGCGCACGCCCATCTGATTGACGCGTTCGACGGCACTGCCCGTATCGCGTTCCTGTCCCCCGAGCCAGGGTCGGGCAAGTCCCGCGCGCTGGAGATCATCGAAACTCTCACCCCCCGCGCCGCGACCACGGTCAACGCATCGCCCAACGCCCTGTTCCGGCTGGTCGAAGCGCCCGAGGGGACCCCGACTCTCCTCTTTGACGAGATCGACACCGTGTTCGGGCCCAAGGCCGGCGGGGACGAACTCGTACGCGGCTTCCTCAACTCCGGATACCGCCGCGGCGGCAAGTCGCTGCGCTGTGTAGGGGACGGCTCCAGCCAGACGGCAGCTTGGTTCTCGTCCTTCTGTGCTGTTGCCATGGCCGGGCTCGGCTCCCTGCCGGACACGATCCTCACTCGCTCGGTCATCATCCGCATGCGCAAGCGCGCCCCCAACGAGAAGGTCGAGCCCTACCGCCGACGCATCCACGAGAAGCAGGGCCACGCCCTACGTGACCAGCTCGCCAAGTGGGCCGACACCGTTCGCGATCAGGTCGCCGACGCCTGGCCGGTCATGCCGGACGGGGTGTCCGACCGCCCGGCGGATGTGTGGGAACCCCTCCTCGCCGTCGCCGACGCGGCCGGCGGCTACTGGCCCGAGCGGGCCCGCGCCGCCTGCCTCGAACTCGTCAACGCGGCCACCGACAACGACGAAGCCTCACTCGGCATCCGCCTGCTCACCGACCTCCGCGACACCGTGTTCTGCGGGGCCGACCGTATGCCCACCGCCGTCATCCTCGAATGCCTCCTGCGCATGGACGAGGCGCCGTGGGCCGACCTGGATGACAAGCCGCTGAACTCCCGCACCCTGGCCAAGCTGCTCGGTCAGTACGTCACATCCGGCAACAAGCCGATCAAGCCGCGTGGCATCCGCACGCCGTCCGGCTTCCCGAAGGGCTACTACGCGGAAGACCTCACGGACGCCTGGACGCGCTACTGCCCCCCACCCCCTCTCAGGTCCGCCACGTCCGCCACGTCCGCCACACCGCAGGTCAACGGGGGTGAATCTGTGGCGGATAGCCCCTCTGAGACCCGCCACATGTCTCCGGAAACCGCCACACCGCTGTTCCCCGTCGCTGGCTGACCAGCCCGACCACCAGGTGCCGCCGCACGTCACGTGTGGCGGCACCTATCCGCCACACCACCGGCATCCGCCACGGAACCAGGCCGCTGACCTGCGATGTGGCGGCGTGGCGGACGTGGCGGATCCCTCAGAAGGGGACCAGAGGGTCCCTTCGTCGCGCCGCGAAGGAGCGAAGCAGTGACAGGCGACCAGACACACACACTCTCCGTAGTCCGTACCGAGGTCGGCCTCCCGGAAGTCGACTTCGATGCCACTCTCCTCGCCGTGAGGGTGGAGGAAGCCGCCCGCTTGCTGAGCGTCGGCCGGACGACCATGTACGCCCTTATCCGCGACGGAGCCGTCCAGACCGTGCCCATCGGTCGCTCCCGCCGCGTTCCCGTGCAAGCGCTCAGCGACTACCTCGCCCAGCGCATGCAGTCACGATCCCCGCACGCAGCCGCGTAAGGAGTCTCAATGACGAAGCGCGCCAAGCGCCCCGACGGCGCATCGTCCATCTACTTCGGTACAGACGGTTACTGGCACGGCCGAGTCACGGTCGGTGTCTGCGATGACGGGAAGCCCGACCGGCGCCACGTCAGTAGCAAGACCAGCGAAGCGGAGGTCATCAAGAAAGTCCGCGCGCTGGAGAAGCAGCGCGATGAGGGAAGGGTCCGGAAACCTGGCAGGCCGTGGACCGTTAAGGCGTGGCTCCTGCACTGGGTCGAGGAGATCGCCAAGCCGTCAGTCCGGGAGAACACCTACGCCGGGTACGAGGTAGCCGTTCGGGTGCACCTGATTCCCGGCGTAGGCGCTCACCGACTGGACAAGTTGGAGCCTGAGCACCTGGACCGCTTCTACACAAAGATGCAGGCCAACGGGAGCAAAGCCGCCACGGCTCACCAGGCCCACCGCACGATGCGCACGGCCCTCAACCACGCGCTTCGCCGCGGCCACGTCACCCGGAACGTCGCCACTCTCGCCGTACCTCCGAGAATCGAGGAAGAGGAGGTGGAGCCGTACGACATCGAGGAAGTGCAGCGTCTCCTCTCCGAGGCGGCCAAGCTGCGCAACAGCGCCCGCTGGTCCATCGCTCTCGCCCTAGGGCTACGGCAGGGGGAAGCTCTCGGACTGCGTTGGTCGGATGTCGACCTCCGGAACGGCATTCTCCGCGTGAGGAAGAACCGGCTGCGGCCGAAGTACCTTCACGGCTGCGGGGGAGCCTGCGGCCGAAAGCCTGGGTACTGCAAGCAGCGAGTCCGGAAGAACGAGGACACGGCCAACACCAAATCGCGTGCCGGCCGCCGGGTCATCGGGGTGCCCGGCGAGTTGGTCAGGCTGCTGGAGCTGCATCGAAAGGAGCAGGAACGTGAGCGCCTGCTTGCCGCGCAGGAGTGGCGTGAGACCGGATTCGTCTTCACGTCCCCTGTGGGTGAGCCGTTGGCGCCCAGCACGGACTACGACGCGTGGAAGCAGCTGCTCGCTGATGCCAAGGTGCGGGATGGCCGTCTGCACGATGCCCGGCACACCGCCGCCACGGTCCTGCTCATCCTGGGCGTCCCGGAACGGGTTGTGATGCAGATCATGGGGTGGTCGTCTACGGCGATGGCGGCCCGCTATCAGCATGTGACGGGCGGCATCCTGGCTGACGTGGCGCAGCGGGTCGGGGGCCTCATCTGGGAGGTGGCCAAGGCGACCGAAGAGGATGGTCCGGCGGGCTCCGAGGAAGCGCGTTGAGACTGTAGATGAGACTACGGACGCCGAAGGGCCCCACCGTGAACGGTGGGGCCCTTCAACGTATTGCCCGGTGAGAGCAATGGCGGAGGATACGAGATTCGAACTCGTGAGGGGTTGCCCCCAACACGCTTTCCAAGCGTGCGCCCTAGGCCACTAGGCGAATCCTCCGCGGCAAACAATACAAGACGTTGAGGAGTGCTAGCGAACTCGTTCCCACCCCCTGCCATCGGGTACCCTGTGCGGAGCCCCTCACGTGGCGCTATCTGACTGAACTCCCCCAGGGCCGGAAGGCAGCAAGGGTAGGTCGGCTCTGGCGGGTGCGTGAGGGGCGCTTGCGTTCGCGGGCGTCGATGCGGATGCCGAGGCGGGCCGGCAGCCGAGCGCCGTCGGGCGGCGCCGCTTGTCAGTGGGCCCCGATAACCTCGTAGGCGTGTCGTCCCTTGCGCTGTACCGCCGCTACCGCCCCGAGTCGTTCGCCGAGGTCATCGGGCAGGAGCATGTCACTGACCCGCTGCAGCAGGCCCTGCGGAACAACCGGGTCAATCACGCGTACCTGTTCAGCGGGCCGCGCGGATGCGGAAAGACGACCAGTGCGCGCATCCTCGCCCGCTGTCTGAACTGCGAACAGGGGCCCACGCCGACACCGTGCGGCGAGTGCCAGTCCTGCCAGGACCTCGCCAGGAACGGGCCGGGGTCGATCGACGTCATCGAGATCGACGCCGCGTCGCACGGTGGTGTCGACGATGCGCGTGATCTTCGGGAGAAGGCCTTCTTCGGGCCGGCGAGCAGCCGGTACAAGATCTACATCATCGACGAGGCGCACATGGTCACCCCGCAGGGCTTCAACGCTCTGCTGAAGGTGGTCGAGGAGCCGCCGGAGCACCTCAAGTTCATCTTCGCGACCACCGAGCCCGAGAAGGTCATCGGGACGATCCGGTCGCGTACGCACCACTATCCGTTCCGGCTGGTGCCTCCTGGCACGCTGCGGGAGTACCTCGGCGAGGTGTGCGGCAAGGAGGACATCCCGGTCGCTGACGGCGTGCTGCCACTCGTCGTGCGGGCCGGCGGCGGGTCCGTGCGTGACTCGATGTCCGTGATGGACCAGTTGCTGGCGGGCGCGGCCGAGGAAGGTGTGACCTATGCCATGGCCACCGCCCTTCTCGGGTACACGGACGGGTCGTTGCTCGACTCGGTCGTGGACGCCTTCGCGGCGGGCGACGGGGCCGCGGCCTTCGAGATCGTGGACCGGGTCATCGAGGGCGGCAACGACCCGCGGCGCTTTGTTGCCGATCTGCTGGAGCGGCTGCGGGATCTGGTGATCCTGGCGGCCGTGCCGGACGCGGGGGACAAGGGCCTGATCGACGCACCGGCCGACGTGGTCGAGCGTATGCAGGCGCAGGCATCCGTCTTCGGTGCGGCCGAGCTGAGCCGCGCAGCCGATCTGGTCAACACCGGGCTCACGGAGATGCGCGGCGCCACCTCGCCGCGGTTGCAGCTCGAGCTGATCTGCGCGCGGGTGCTGCTGCCCGCCGCCTTCGACGACGAACGGTCGATGCAGGCGCGCCTGGACCGGCTGGAGCGGGGTGCGACGTTCTCCACCGGTGGCTCCGGGCCCGCGATGGGGTACGTGCCAGGACCGGAGGCCCAGGCTCATGCTCCGGTGCCGCAGGGAGGCGGGCCCGCGGCGGCCCGGGCGGCGGCTCGGGGCGGAGATGCGCCCGCGCCGGTTCCTGCCGAACCCGCGCCCACTCCGGCTCCTGCGCCCGTGCCCGCTGCCGAGCCGGTGGCTCCCCCGGTAGAGCAGCCGCAGCCGGCCGGTTCGCGCCCCGGGGCCTGGCCCGCGGCGGCCGCGGCGGAGCCGGGGCGGCGTCCCGGTGGCTGGCCCACCGCATCGAGCCCCGGGCAGGGCGGCCGGCCCGCATCGCCCCAGCCCGCAGCGCCGAGCCCCGCTCCCGCATCGGCCGCACCCGCCACCGCCGCGCCGAGCGCCGGCATGGTGCAGGGCGCCGTACAGGTACGGAACATGTGGCCGGACATCCTGGAGGCCGTGAAGAACCGTCGCCGCTTCACCTGGATCCTGCTCAGTCAGAACGCCCAGGTCGCAGGCTTCGACGGCACCACCCTCCAGCTCGGCTTCATCAACGCCGGCGCCCGGGACAACTTCGCCACCAGCGGCAGCGAGGAGGTGCTGAAGCAGGCGCTCTCCGAGCAGTTCAATGTGCAGTGGAAGGTCGAGGCCATCATCGATCCCTCCGGCGGTGCGGGCGGCCCGGGCGGCGGTGCCCAGCCACCGTCCGGCGGCGGCTTCGGCGGCGGCCGCGCCCCCGCGGCCCCGGCCCCGCAGGCCCCCGCGCCCCGCCCCGCCCCGGCATCCCCTCACTCCGCAGCCGATTCCGCATCCGGCCGCCGGACCTCCGCTCCCGAGCCCCCGCGCGCAGCCCCGGTACACACTCCGCCGCCCGTCGCCCCCGAGGACGACGTACCGGAAGAGGACGATCCCGACCTCGTCGACTCCGCGCTCTCCGGCCACGACCTGATCGTGCGCGAGCTCGGTGCCACGGTCGTGGAGGAATATACGAACGAGTAGAGGGCGGGTCCTCGGAGGCCCGTACAGGACCAGCCGCCCCCGGCGGTTAGGCTGACTGCCGTGAAGGTCCTCGTCATCGGCGGCGGCGCCCGCGAACACGCCCTGTGCCGCTCTCTCTCCCTCGACCCCGACGTCACCGCTCTGCACTGCGCGCCCGGAAACGCAGGCATCGGCGAGGTCGCCGAGCTGCACCCGGTCGACGCGCTGGACGGCGCGGCCGTGGCGCGGCTCGCCACCGATCTGGCGGCCGACCTCGTCGTCGTCGGCCCCGAGGCGCCGCTCGTCGCCGGGGTCGCCGACGCAGTACGGTCCGCGGGCATCCCCTGCTTCGGCCCCTCCCGGGAGGCCGCCGAGCTGGAGGGCTCCAAGGCCTTCGCCAAGGACGTGATGGCGTCGGCCGGAGTGCCCACGGCCCGCAGCTATCTCTGTACGACCCCCGAGGAGATCGACGAGGCCCTCGACGCCTTCGGCGCTCCCTACGTCGTCAAGGACGACGGCCTCGCCGCAGGTAAGGGCGTCGTCGTCACCGATGACCTCGCCGCCGCGCGTGAGCACGCGCTGGCCTGCGACCGCGTGGTCATCGAGGAGTTCCTCGACGGCCCCGAGGTATCCCTCTTCGCCATCACCGACGGCGAGACCGTCGTCCCGCTGACGCCCGCGCAGGACTTCAAGCGTGCCCTCGACGGCGACGAAGGCCCCAACACCGGCGGCATGGGTGCGTACTCCCCGCTGCCGTGGGCCGACCCCAAGCTGGTCGACGAGGTCATGGCCACCGTCCTCCAGCCGACCGTCGACGAGCTGCGCCGCCGTGGCACGCCCTTCTCCGGGCTGCTGTACGCGGGTCTGGCGATCACGTCGCGCGGCGTCCGGGTCATCGAGTTCAACGCCCGGTTCGGCGACCCGGAGACCCAGGTGGTCCTGGCCCGCCTCATCACGCCGCTCGCGAGCGTCCTGCTCAACGCCGCCCAGGGCACCCTCGACCTCCAGCCGCCGCTGCGGTGGCGCGAGGACGCGGCCGTGACCGTGGTCGTCGCCTCCCACAACTACCCGGACACCCCGCGTACCGGCGACCCGATCCAGGGCCTGGACGAGGTCGCGGCAGAGGATGCGCCCCATGCGTACGTCCTGCACGCCGGGACCAAGCACGACGGCGACGCGGTCGTGAGCGCCGGCGGCCGGGTACTTTCGGTAACCGCGACCGGCAAGGACCTGGCGCAGGCGCGTGAGCGTGCGTACAAGGCGGTGGCCCGGATCCGCCTGGACGGTTCGCAGCACCGGACGGACATCGCACGCAAAGCCGCCGGGGAGTGAACCTCTAAGGCCCGGAGGCCGTCATCACCTTTACCCAAAGCCATTCCATCGAGTGACGGATGCCCCATCCGGATGACGCCTGCCGAAGCCCCAACTAGGGTGCGGCGCAGGCGTTCCGGCACTTGGCCCACCGGCATTGCGATGTCAGTGGTGGGTGCCACAGTGGGGGAGTGAGCAGCACCGTCGCAGGGCAGAGGGGGTGAGTCCGGCCGTGTCAGTTACCGGTATCGGTGAGTCGATGGGCGCGCAGGCCGCGCGGTCCCGGGCTCTCGCCGTGCTGCGGATACGCAGCCGGGCGCTGGCCGTGGCCCTGCTGCCCGCGGCGGTCGCCGTCGTGCTGCTGGCAGGCATTGCCACAGGCCACACGGACGGCAATAACTGGGATGCGGCGCGCTGGGTTGTGACGGTCTGCGCGGTGGTCGTGCTGCTGCTCGCCGTGGCCGTCGCGGCCGTGATCGTACGGGCCAGTCCGGCGCTCAGCCCGACCGTGGAGCTCTCGGAGCGGGCCGCCCCCGATCTGTACCGGCTGGTGCGGGACGTGGCAGAGCGCCTCGGGGTGCCCGCGCCGTCCGCGCTCGCGCTCACACCTGACTGCGACAGCTGGCTCGAGGACCGTTCGCACCCGGCCCATGCGATCCGGGGCGGGCGCAGACGCCGGACGACCGAGGCGCCCGTCCTGGTGATCGGCTCGCCTTTCCTGTGGTGGATGCGGGTCGCGGAACTGCGGGCGGTGCTGGCGCCGGTCGTGGCCGGGACCGCTCCGTCCGCGCACCCGGACATAGCCGCGGCGCGCCGTTTCGTACGGGGACTGGACGCGGCGGTCGCCGTCGCCGCCGGCCCCGGGCGGGGGGCGATACCGAGGCTCGCGCTCGGTTTCGTCGGCTGGATCGCCCGGCTGCTGCTGCGCGCCTGCCAGCTGCATGTCGGTGAGATGGAGCGCGGCGTCGCGGCCGATGCCTCCGAGCGTGCACAGGCTGTGGACTACGGGCTGCGGATCGTCGCACAGGAGCAGGTCGGCCTCGCCTACGCAGGCTGGGACCGGCTGCTGACCCGGGTCGCGCTGCCCGCCTGGCGTATGGGCCGCTGGCCCTCCCGCCTCGACGCGGGCGTCGTCTCGGCCCTCACCGAGCTCTCCCGCCGCGACCGCCTCGCCGAGGGCTTCACCTCCCGGCTGGGCGAGCGCCCCGCCTGCGACCTGCTCGAGGAGCCGGGCGCGGTCGACGAGGCGGCTTCGCTGCTTGCGGCCCGCCTCTTCCACGGCGGCCCGGCCGAGGCGGGCCCCGACTGGTCCCCGGTGGACTGGCAGCAGTATCCGGAAGAAGTCGTCGACCGGAAGTGGCGTACGGAGGCGGCCCGACTTCACCGGGTGCTCGACGGCCTCGGGGTGCCTCCGTCGGCCGGCCCCGACGGCCCGACCCTGTCGCGGGTGATGAACCACCTGTCGGCGCGGGGCACCGACATCGGCGACACCCTGGCGGCGGGGATCAGCGCGGAGGTCGCCCGCGAGGAGGAGGCGGCGCCGGTCCCGCAGAGCCCGGCGGACGCCGTCAACGGCTGGGGTGCGGACCCGCTTCCCCTGTTCCCCCTGCAGCCGCCGCGGACCGGCCGCGAGCTGCTCGCCGAGCACGTCACTGCGATGGTCTGCTGCGCGGCGGTCGACACCGCGGGCGCCGCCCCCGGCCTCGACTGGCTCGACGGCCCGGCTCTCCTGATCAACGGCAAACGCCGCGCAGACCTGGGCAGCCGGGTCCTGAGTCTGATCGAGGACGGCGACGCGGGCCCGCTGCGCGGCTGGCTGACCACGCTGGGCATCCGCCCGGAGAAGCCGGTCCGCCTGGTGTAGACGGGCGTCTGACCGCCCTCCGGCCACTCGGGACCGCTCCCCCGGACGGAACGGCACGTTCCGTTCACGCCAATTCGCGACGAACGGTGACGGAGTGCGTGCGTTATGTGATGTGCTGGAGACCGGCGCTGAACATTCGGCGCATCACAGTTGTCCCGGGGCATCGAGGGAGGGCGCGGCATGGGGGCGGAGCAGATCCGGCGATGGGAATCGGGCGCCCTGGCCCACGCGGTTACGGACCCCTTCGGTCAGGGCCCGCTCCCGTGGCTGCGCGGCAGCGAGAACTACCTCGACGACACCGGTCAGGTCGTCCCCTGGTACGCCGACCCCACTCTCGCCAGGGGCCGCTCCGGCGGGCCCCGTACCGCCGACGACGTACGCCGCCAGATCAAGGGCTTCGCCTCCACAGGCGCAGCCGCCCCCGGTGCGGCGATCGACTTCCACATCACCGTGGACCCGCCTCAGCAGTTCTCCGTCGACATCTACCGCATCGGGCACTACGCCGGCGACGGTGCCTCCAAGATCACCACCAGTCCGCGCCTCTCCGGGATCGTCCAGCCGCCCCCGCTCAGTGCCGACCGCACCGTCTCCTGTCACCACTGGTGGCTCTCCTGGCGGTTGCAGATCCCCTCCTACTGGTCGACGGGCGCCTATGTCGCCGTCCTCACCACCGCCGACGGCTACCGCTCCCACATTCCCTTCACGGTCCGCGACGACCGCCCCGCCGACCTGCTGCTCCTCCTCCCGGACATCACCTGGCAGGCGTACAACCTCTATCCGGAGGACGGCCGTACCGGCGCCAGCCTCTACCACGCCTGGGACGGGACGGGCCGGCTCCTCGGCGAAGAGGACGCCGCCACCACGGTCTCCTTCGACCGCCCGTACGCAGGTGCCGGGCTCCCCCTCCACGTGGGCCACGCCTACGACTTCATCCGCTGGGCCGAGCGTTACGGCTACGACCTCGCCTACGCCGACACCCGCGATCTGCATGCCGGCCGCGTGGACCCCTCCCGCTACCGCGGACTGGTCTTCCCCGGCCACGACGAGTACTGGTCGGCGCCGATGCGCCGCACCGTCGAGCTCGCCCGCGACGGCGGCACCTCGCTCGTCTTCCTCTCCGCCAACACCATGTACTGGCAGGTCGAGCTCGGGCCCGCACCTTCCGGCGTACCCGACCGTCTCCTCACCTGCCGCAAGCGCCGCTGTCCCGGCAAACCCGCACTCTGGCGGGAGATCGACCGGGCCGAGCAGCAGCTGCTGGGCATCCAGTACGCGGGACGGGTTCCCGAGCCGTATCCCCTGGTCGTACGGAACGCGGACCACTGGCTCTGGGAGGCGACCGGCGCCGGCGAGGGCGACGAGCTCGCCGGGCTGGTCGCGGGTGAGGCCGACCGCTACTTCCCGCGCACCGCGCTCCCCGAGCACCAGGGCCGTATCCTGCTCGCCCACTCCCCGTACCAGGACAGCGAAGGCGCCGCCCGCCACCAGGAGACGTCTCTCTACCGGGCCTCTTCCGGCGCCCTGGTCTTCGCGTCCGGCACCTTCGCCTGGTCCCCGGCGCTGGACCGGCCCGGCCATGTCGACACCCGCGTCCAGCGGGCGACCGCCAATCTGCTCGACCGCATCTGCAAACGCGATTAGGGCCGATCGGCACCCCTGACCAGGCCCACGCTGCCGGCGTACGGGAGAATCGGAGCCGTCGTCCCGCCCGTCTCCCACCATCGCCCTGCTCGTTGCCCCTTCGGGCGCCCCTTTTTGTTCAACCACGGGGAGGAACCGTGTCCGGATTCGTCGAAAAGCCCGAGCCGCTTCAGGTGCCGGGCCTGGTGCACCTGCACACCGGCAAGGTGCGCGATCTGTACCAGAACGAGGCGGGCGACCTCGTGATGGTCGCCAGCGACCGCATGTCCGCGTACGACTGGGTGCTGCCCACCGAGATCCCCGACAAGGGACGGGTGCTCACCCGGCTCTCACTCTGGTGGTTCGAGCGTCTCGAGAGCCTCGTACCGAACCACGTCATCTCCACCGAGCTGCCCGCCGGCGCCCCTGCCGACTGGGCCGGCCGCACCCTTGTCTGCAAGTCCCTGCGGATGGTCCCGGTCGAATGTGTCGCCCGCGGCTATCTCACCGGGTCCGGTCTCGTCGAGTACGAGGAGTCCCGCACCGTCTGCGGTCTGGCGCTGCCCGAGGGCCTCAGCGACGGCTCCGAGCTCCCGGCCCCGATCTTCACCCCCGCCACCAAGGCGGCCGTCGGTGACCACGACGAGAACGTCAGCTACGAGGAAGTCGCCCGCCAGGTCGGCGCGGACACGGCGGCCCAGCTGCGCCGGACGACCCTCGCCGTCTACGGCCGGGCCCGTGACATCGCCCGCGAGCGCGGCATCATCCTCGCGGACACCAAGTTCGAGTTCGGATTCGAGGGCGACGAGCTCGTCATCGCCGACGAGGTGCTGACCCCGGACTCCTCGCGCTTCTGGCCGGTCGCCGGCTGGGAGCCGGGCCGCGCCCAGCCCTCGTACGACAAGCAGTACGTCCGCGACTGGCTGACTTCGCCCGCCTCCGGCTGGGACAGGAAGAGCGAACAGCCGCCGCCGGCCCTCCCGCAGGAGATCGTCGACGCGACCCGCGGCAAGTACATCGAGGCGTACGAACTGCTGACCGGCACCCCCTGGCAGTAGCGGCGCACGAAGAAGGCCCCGGTCACCAGGACCGGGGCCTTCAATCTGAGCGGACGACCAGGTTCGAACTGGCGACCTCAACCTTGGCAAGGTTGCGCTCTACCAACTGAGCTACGTCCGCATGCGCTGTAGCGCGGGGACCACTATACCCAACCTCGCGCGCGTGCGAGACGTACCGCCGTGTGTCGGTTCTCGGCCCCCAGCTGGACGCGGCCGACGAGAGGTGGTTCCGTACCGTCCCCTGCGACAGCGAGGCCTTCTCCGCGATCTCCGCGATGGGCTCCCGTCCGCCGCCGGCTCCAGCACCTGCGCCTCCCGCACGGTCGGCGGAGAGTCCCCGGCAGAGATCGCGTCGGCCGCCAACTCCGGGTCCACATAGCGGTTTCCGGCATGCACGGTACGGATGATCTCGGCCGGCCGCTGGGCGCTGACGGTCTTCGGGGCAAACCCGCGCACTCCCGCCACCAGCGCCCGTTTCAGATGGCCCGGCAACCCGTTACCTGTCACGATCACGGTCCGGCACTCGGGCAGCTCAGCCCGTAGAGATGTGGCCACACTCACACCGTCCGGGCCGGGCATCTGAAGATCGAGGACCGCGACGTCGGGCCGGTGTGCCCGCGCCATCGCGAGAGCCTCGGTGCCCGACGCCGCCGCCTCGGCGACGACCACGAGACCGTCCTCGAGCGCGAGCAGCGCGGCCGGCGCACCCCGGATCAGGTGCTCGTCATCGGCGAGCAGCACGCGTACGGGGGTGTGGTCATCGTTCCTCCTGAGGGAGCGGCACCTTCGCCGTGAGCTGGAAAAGGCCCTTGGCGGCCAAGCCCGCGTCCAGTGAGCCGTCCAGCGCGGCCAGTCGTTCACGCAGGCCGGCCGGCCCCGAGCCGATGGGCCTGCCATTCCTGCCCGGCCCGTCGGAACCGTCCGGCGCACCAGCACCACCTGACTCACCAGCACCACTCGTCCTGGTCGTCCCCTCGTCGGGCTCGAGCACCCCGTCGTTCTCGACGACCAGGACCACGTGATCCGCCGTTCCCGTCAGCCGGATCGCGCAGCGTGCCGCGTCCGAGTGCCGCAGCACATTGGCCGTCGCCTCCCGCACCGCCCGGCCGAGCGCCGAGTGGACCCGGTTCGTCAGCTCACTGCCGTCACCGTCCTCGATCCCGCAGTCGATACCGGCCGCCCCAACAGTGCGCCCGCCACGAGCAGTTCGGGTCGCTGTGGCACCTTCAGGTGCAGCAGCGCCGCCCCGGCCGCCACCATCAACCCACACTGCGCGAGCGCCAGTACGACCGCCGGCAGCGCTATCCCCGCGAGGATCTCCGGATCCGAAACCTCGCCCGTACGCAGTCGCTTGAGCGACAGGGCCTCGCGCCACGCGGTGTACGCCGAGGCGAGGTTGGAGTAGTCGACGATGATCAGCGTCATACCGATTCCGCCGGTCATCGCGGCCTCGGCGACGCTGATCCCCGTCCCGTCGAGATCGATCGGCGTGGTCGCCGACTTGATCGCACCGACCATCGCCACCCAGGTTTCGCGACGTCCTTCCGCGTCGAGCCCGGTGGTCCGCTCGTCGAGGAAGAGCGCCTCGGGCCGGCCGAGGAGCGCCAGTGCCAGGTCCAGCCGCCCGCCGCTCGCCGCCGGACAGCTGCTTCACCCGTACGCCGGAACGCCGCCCGAGCCCCACCAGCCCCAGCGCCTCACCGGTCGTCCGCGCCCCGGTCGTACAGCCCGCCCACATCCGGACGGTCTCGGCGACCGTCAGGTCGGAGGGAAAGCCGCCCTCCTGGAGCATCACGCCGATCCGGGGCCGGACGGCGGCGCGCTCGCGGTACGGGTCGTGGCCGAGCACCCGCACCGTCCCGCTGTCAGGGCGGGACAGGCCCTCCAGGAGCTCGACGGTGGAGGTCCTGCCCCCGCTGTTCGTCCCCAGCGTCCACCTTGATCACGTGCTCGTCCACGTGCTGCCTCACGTCTTCGTCCACGTGCTCGCCCACAGGCCGATCCATGTACTCGTGGCTGGTCATGCCTCAAGGCTTCCGCCGGACGAGGCGCGCGAGCAGTGCGTGCTGTCACCACCCCCCATGACGAATGTCATCGGGCTCGGTCGTCGATGCCGGAGGGAGGCCCGAAGAACGCAACTGCGCATACGACGAAGGCCCCGGTCGATTCGACCGGGGCCTTCGTACTCTGAGCGGACGACGAGATTCGAACTCGCGACCCTCACCTTGGCAAGGTGATGCTCTACCAACTGAGCCACGTCCGCATTGCTTCCGCTCAGCTCTCACTGAACGGCGCGATCACCACTCTACCTGATCCATCTGGATGGCCGGTAAAGCGATGCAGAGCGGGTGACAGGAATTGCACACTGCGCCTTCCCCCTGGAAGGGGGATGTTCTACTACTGAACTACACCCGCACGCTGCGCGAGGTAAGACCTTGCGGCCTCGCCCCTCGGCGTGCTCCAGACTCTAGCCGAACAGCAGGGGTGCAGTGCAACTCAGATCGGCGCGCGCCTCTCAACTGGCTTCGCGGAAGGCCTCGTAGACCCTCTTGGGGATCCGGCCGCGAGCGGGCACGTCCATCTTGTTGGACTGCGCCCAGGCCCGCACGGCCGCCGGCGCGGGCGCGAGTGCGGTGTGCCGGTAGGAGATGCGGGACTTGTCACGCTTCCCGGCGTTTGTCTGCTTTCGGCCGGCCGCCATGTACGGAGCCAGGGCCTTGCGCAGTTTCTTTGCATTGGAGGGATTGAGGTCGATCTCGTACGACTTCCCGTCCAGCGCGAACGCGACCGTTTCCGCCGCTTCTCCGCCGTCCATGTCGTCGGAGAGCGTGACCACTACTCGCTGAGCCACGGATATCGGTCCTTTCCTGCGGTATCGCCGGTTCTGGCATGCGGTGATACCGGCTTTCCGGCTGGTGAGGGGCAATGCTGCTTTCCTCTGTATTCCTTTGTACAGCGGAAGGCGCCGCATTGTGAAGCCCCGGCAATTACTTGCGCGTGTCCAACGTCAATGGGAGCGGGATTTTTCTCTGGATTTTCCCTGGGCGTTCTCCCGATATCTACCCGCGTAGAATTTTCAGGCGGGTACGCTGAGGGAACCGCCCTCGCAACACACCACCGGGAGTGCCCGTGGCACGCGTCGTAGTCGACGTCATGCTCAAGCCCGAGATCCTCGACCCCCAGGGCCAAGCGGTGCAGCGCGCACTGCCCCGCCTCGGATTCGAGGGGATCGCGGACGTCCGTCAGGGAAAGCGCTTCGAGCTGGAGGTGGAGGGGCCGGTCGATGACGCCGCCCTCGCCCGCATCCACGAGATGGCCGAAACGTTCCTCGCCAACACCGTCATCGAGGACTTCGTCGTGAAGGTGGAGTCGTGACCGCTCGTATCGGCGTCGTCACGTTCCCCGGCACGCTCGACGACAAGGACAGTCTGCGCGCTGTCCGGCTCGCGGGCGCCGAACCCGTATCGCTCTGGCATCGCGACAAGGACCTCAAGCAGGTCGACGCCGTGGTCCTGGCCGGAGGCTTCTCCTACGGCGACTATCTGCGGGCCGGAGCCATCGCCCGCTTCTCGCCGGTGATGGAGACGATCATCGAGCAGGCCAAGGCCGGTCTGCCGGTCCTCGGTATCTGCAACGGCTTCCAGATCCTCACCGAGTCGCATCTGCTGCCGGGCGCGATGCTCCAGAACAACCACCTCCATTTCATCTGCCGCGAGCAGAAGCTGCGGGTGGAGACGAGCGAGACGGCCTGGACGGCGGACTACACCGCCGGTCAGGAGATCCAGATCCCGCTCAAGAACATGGACGGGCGGTACGTCGCCGACGAGCACACGCTCGACGAGCTCGAGGCCGAGGGCCGGGTCGCCTTCCGTTATCTCGACTTCAATCCGAACGGCTCGCTCCGTGACATCGCCGGCATCACCAACGCCGCGGGCAATGTCGTCGGTCTGATGCCGCACCCCGAGCACGCCGTCGAGCCGCTGATCGGTACGGGCCGCACCGACGGCCTCGGATTCTTCACCTCGATCCTGAAGAAGCTGGTCTCCGCATGACTCTCGACACCGTCAAGCACGCCACCGGGACGCCCGACGTCGAGCAGCCCTGGAAGGAACTCGGCCTCAAGCAGGACGAGTACGCGCGCATCCGCGAGATCCTCGAGCGCCGCCCGACCGGCGCCGAGCTCGCCATGTACTCCGTCATGTGGTCCGAGCACTGCTCGTACAAGAGCAGCAAGGTCCACCTGAAGCAGTTCGGCGAGAAGGTTCCCGAGAACGACGCCATGCTCGTCGGCATCGGCGAGAACGCGGGCGTCGTCGACGTCGGCCAGGGTTATGCGGTCACCTTCAAGGTCGAGTCGCACAACCACCCGAGCTACATCGAGCCCTACCAGGGCGCGGCCACCGGCGTCGGCGGCATCGTCCGCGACATCCTCGCCATGGGCGCCCGTCCGGTCGCGGTCGTGGACCCGCTGCGCTTCGGCGCGGCCGACCACCCCGACACCAAGCGGGTGCTGCCCGGAGTCGTCGCGGGCATCGGCGGCTACGGCAACTGTCTCGGCCTGCCGAACATCGGCGGCGAGGTCGTCTTCGACGAGTGCTACCAGGGCAACCCGCTGGTCAACGCCGGCTGTATCGGCGTGATGAAGCACGAGGACATCCACCTCGCGAAGGCGTCCGGCCCCGGCAACAAGGTCATCCTCTACGGCGCCCGCACCGGCGGCGACGGTATCGGCGGGGTCTCCGTGCTGGCCTCCGAGACCTTCGAGTCGACCGGCCCGGCCAAGCGCCCGGCCGTCCAGGTCGGCGACCCGTTCCAGGAGAAGCTCCTCATCGAGTGCACTCTCGAGATCTTCAAGGAGAAGCTGGTCGCGGGCATCCAGGACCTCGGCGGTGCCGGGCTGTCCTGCGCGACGAGCGAGCTGGCGAGCGCCGGCTCCGGCGGTATGCGGGTCGAGCTCGACACCGTGCCGCTGCGCGATGCGACCCTCTCGCCCGAGGAGATCCTCATGAGCGAGTCGCAGGAGCGCATGTGCGCGATCGTGGAGCCGGAGAAGGTCGGGCGCTTCCTCGAGATCTGCGAGAAGTGGGACGTCATCGCCACCGTCATCGGTGAGGTGACCGAGGGCGAGCGGCTCGAGATCTTCTGGCACGGCGAGCAGATCGTGGACGTACCCCCGCGGTCGGTGGCCCATGAGGGCCCGACGTACCACCGGCCGTACGCCCGTCCGGAGTGGCAGGACGCGCTCCAGGCCGACGACGCGAACAAGCTTCCCCGGCCGGCCACGTCCGAGGAGCTGCGCGGGCAGGTGCTCAAGCTGGTCGCTTCGCCGAACCAGGCCTCGAAGTCCTGGATCACCGACCAGTACGACCGTTTCGTGCAGGGCAACACCGTGCTGGCCCAGCCCGAGGACGCGGGCATGATCCGGATCGACGCGGAGTCGAACCTGGGCGTGGCCATGGCGACCGACGGCAATGGCCGGTACGCGAAGCTCGACCCGTACACGGGTGCGCAGCTTGCGCTGGCCGAGGCCTACCGCAATGTCGCCGCCTCCGGTGCCAAGCCGCTCGCCATCTCGGACTGCCTGAACTTCGGTTCGCCCGAGGACCCGGCCGTCATGTGGCAGTTCGCCGAGGCCACGCGCGGTCTCGCCGACGGCTGCCTGCAGCTCGGCACCCCGGTGACCGGCGGCAATGTCTCCCTCTACAACCAGACCGGCGACGTCGCCATCCACCCGACGCCCGTGGTCGCGGTGCTCGGCGTGATCGACGACGTGAACCGCCGTACGCCGATCGCCTTCAAGGAAGAGGGCCAGCTCCTCTACCTGCTGGGCGACACGCGTGAGGAGTTCGGCGGCTCGGCCTGGTCCCAGGTCGTCCACGACCATCTCGGCGGGCTGCCGCCGGCCGTGGACCTGGACCGAGAGAAGCTGCTCGGCGACATCCTGATCTCGGCCTCCCGTGACGGCATGATCGACGCGGCGCACGACCTGTCGGACGGCGGTCTGATCCAGGCCGTCGTCGAGTCGTGCCTGCGCGGCGGTACGGGCGCGCGGCTGGTCGTCCCGGACGGGCTCGACGCCTTCACCTTGCTGTTCAGCGAGTCGGCGGGGCGTGCGGTGGTGGCCGTGCCGCGCAGCGAGGAGCTCCGCTTCAACGACATGTGCGGGGCGCGGGGTCTGCCCGTGACGCGTATCGGTGTCGTGGACGGCGAGGACGTTGAGGTGCAGGGCGAGTTCAGCATCCCGCTGAGCGAGCTCCGTACGGCGCACGAGGAGACCATCCCCGGTCTGCTGGTCTGACGCATCACCGATCGATCGAGCCCCTGTCCGGGTCCACCCGGGCAGGGGCTCAGTCGTTCGGCGACCGGACGGGCCGGGCTCGAAGGCAACGAGATCAGTGAAATCGGCATGGGCGGGCCGGGCCTGAATACGGCGCGGGGAATTCCGTTTCCGTCGGCGCGGTATCGGTGTTCCGGGGAACGGCGAATCGCTCACCGCCGGGAAGCCGTACGTCCACGCCTGATAGCTTCGGCGGCCGTGCCGTCCTACGGGGAGTCGGAAGTCCATGAACCACCCGCACTTGTCGCGCTGGCCGGACGATCCGGGCTCGCACATAGCGTTTCCCCACCGCGCGCCGCGGCGATTTCCGGACCGCGGAAGCCGTCGGCGCAACGCGTTCAACCGGCTGCTGTGCGCTGTCGCGGTGGCCGGGACCGGTGCCGCCTGCTGGGGGTTCTGGCTGGAATACGACGAGCACCGCGACCGGGCGGCCAGCGAGAAGGCGATCTCGGAGGCCTGTGGGGACGTGGTCGATCCGGCTGCGGTCATGGACCTGGGCGGCGGGATCGTCCGTGCGAAGGCGGGCAGTTCCGACGACGACCGCTTCGACCTGGATCCGCCGACGGCGCCCGGGGCGTGCGAGATATACCGGGTCGGCAAAGCCGGTACCAGCTACGGGTACTTCGCCCTGGCGTTCACTCCGCGGCCGAACGAGGAGTACGGGAACATCGTGGGCGCGCACGAGGAGGAGCCGTTCGGCGATCGCTACGACCGCCGGCGGCCGGACGACATCACGAGCGCCGCGGACTACGTACCGGACCAGCCCCTCGG
Source organism: Streptomyces sp. NBC_01750 (assembly GCF_035918095.1). Lineage (NCBI taxonomy): Bacteria > Bacillati > Actinomycetota > Actinomycetes > Kitasatosporales > Streptomycetaceae > Streptomyces > Streptomyces sp. NBC_01750. The sequence continues at coordinate 4,315,981 of NZ_CP109137.1, read as the reverse complement.
CGATGACGGCAGCCTCGGCTCGTTCGACGACGACTCGGTCTCGGTCACCGCGGTCTGCTCGAAGCCGACTTCGAAGGCCGGCCTGACGTCCCTGACCGTCGATGCCAAGGCGATGTACGAAGAGACGCAGACGTCGAAGGCCGACCGGGCACGCCTTGCCGACATCGCCGTGCGCGCGGCGCGCAAGGCCGCCGACAGGCTCGGCTGCGCGGCCGAGGTGCCCGACGCGCCCGACACCACCCTCGACGTACCGAGCAGCCGTCTCGTCCCGGCCCAGCGGGCGGACGGAACCTGCGCCTGGTACCCAAGGCTGCTGCGCAACTCGGCCCGCGGGAATCTCCCGGACCGGGCTCTCGCCACACCGGCCGCCGGGCAGGCCATGAGCGAGCGGTGCCTGCTGGCGCTCAGCCCGTCCGCTGCCGGGCGCGCCGCGCGCGCGAGCGGCGTGGAGGCCGACGACGGGATCCATGGCTACGACCCCTGGTGGCTCGCCCTGGACTCGTGGTTCGGGGACGAGGCGAAGATCGTCTACTCGGACGCCGGAATCACCCGCAGGTCCGAGCAGCGCCACCTGGCGCCCGGCACCGCGGGCGGCCATCCGGAGGCCAGTGTGTGGTGGGCCTCGTCCGTCTGCCGTGGCGTACCGGCTGTGCACACCCTGACCGTGGCGGACGACTACGACAAGGTCGCCCGGAAGCGGCTCGGCGCCCTGTTCCGTGCGTACGTCGACGACGTCGCCGCCCGCCGCGGCTGCGTGGACGTGAAGTTCCCCAAGCCCGCGGACTTCGTCAAGGAGTGAACGCCCCGCCCGCTGTCGTACCCACCCCTTAATGTCGGTCTCATGCCACCGGCCAAGAAGCGCACGCGCAGCTACGACCCCGCAAAGATCCGCGCCGCCGCCCTCGCCCAGTTCGAGAACGTACGGCAGGCGGTGGGCACGCTCACGCCCGAGCAGCTCGCTCTGCCCACCCGCCTCGGCGACTGGACCGTGCGCGATCTGGCCGGGCACATCACCATGGCCGTCGGAGCGGTCGGCCGGGGTCTCGAGCAGCGCGAGCCCGCCAGGCAGGAAGTCGACCTGCTGGACTGGCCGTTCGCGACTGTCGCATTCGCCGGGAAGGTCTCCGACGACACCAAGGAGATCGCGGCGAGCGCCGAGCCCGAAGAGCTCTATGTGCGAACTGCCGCCCGGCTCGCCGAGTTGCTGCCCGCCGCGTCCGACAGCCGACTGCTCGCCACCCGCGTCGGCGCGATGCGCCTCGGCGACTTCCTCGTCACCCGCACCGTCGAACTCATCGTTCACACAGACGACTTGAACGACGCGACAGGCCTCGGTATCCCGTACGACCGACAGGCGCTCGCCGCCTGCACCCGGCTCCTCGCCGACGCTCTCGCGGTGAAGGCCCCCGGGGCATCCACCGAGGTGCGCGTGCCGCCGTTCGCGGTCGTGCAGTGCGTCGAAGGCCCGCGGCACACGCGCGGCACCCCGTCCAATGTCGTCGAGACCGACCCGCTGACCTGGATCCGGCTCGCCACGGGGCGCACGGAATGGGCCGAGGCGCTCGAGGCGGCGAAGGTCAGCGCGAGCGGCGAGCGCGCCGACCTCTCGGCGCTGCTGCCGATCCTCGGCTGAACGCAGTGGTTGAACGCAGCGGCCGAAAGGTTCGGCTGAACACAGCGACTGAACCGTTCGGCTGAACGCCGCGGCTCAACCCGGTGGAAAGAACCAGTGGTGGGAACCAGAGCCACACGTCCCCCGTCCCAACGGTATGCGGAACCAGCTGAGCATCCCTGTCACCGTCCTGGCACTCCTCGCCCTTGCCGCCTGCGGCACGGAGCCGGGTTCCGGCTCCGGCGACGGCTCGGTCAGGACCGATCTGCCCCTCACCGGCGTCCACTGGTCCGTCGACAGCGTGACCGTCGGTGGCAAGAAGACCGCGGCGCCGGCCGGCGCGCAGGTCGAGATCACGGACAAGGGCAGGGCCCAGGGCAACTACGGCTGCAACCACTTCGGGGCGGACGTCAAGGTCGAGGGCGACACGGTCACCGTGAGCCCGGGTGAGATGACCGAGATGGCCTGCGCCAAGGACATCCAGGGCTTCGAGGACACACTGCGTGCCGCCTTCTCCGGCAAGCTCAAGGCGAAGATCACCGACGAGAAGCTCACCCTGACCACCGAGAAGGGCGACTCCATCGCCCTCACCTCGGAGCGACCGGCCCCGCTGGTGGGCACCAAATGGTCGGTGAACTCACTCCTCTCCGCCGGGACCGCGTCGTCCCTGCCCGCCGGGACCGACAAGAAGGCGTATCTGACCTTCGGCAAGGACGGGTCCGTACAGGGCAGCCTCGGCTGCAACACCTTCCACAGCACCGCGAAGATCAGCGGCGCCGACATCACCTTCGGCCGCCTCGCAACCACCAGGAAGATGTGCCCGGGCCCCGAGATGAATCTGGAGCGCGAACTGCTCAAGGTCCTCCATGGCACGGTGACGTACCAACTGCAGCACCGCGGCCTGACCCTCACCGCGCCGAACGGCAAGGGACTGGCCGCGAGCGCCGCCCAGAAGTGATCGGCCCGGCTACGGGAGCCGGGTAGCCGGGGGCCACCCTGAAACCTCGTGTACATGCCAACGAAGTCCCGCGATGTGGACCCCCCGATGGACGCCCGTAAAGCCGCCGTGCGCCGGTCGGAACCGCCCCGGACGACCCCCACGCGTGGCCCCGCCGCATCCCCAATTCGGACCAGTGGTCGATCTCGCCTACACTCGGTGCCGTGCCACGTGGTGACGGACGACTCAACCACGACCTGCTCCCCGGTGAGAAGGGCCCCCAAGACGCTTGTGGCGTCTTCGGTGTCTGGGCCCCCGGCGAAGAGGTCGCGAAGCTCACTTACTTCGGGCTCTACGCCCTCCAACATCGAGGTCAGGAGTCCGCGGGAATCGCGGTGAGCAACGGCTCACAGATCCTCGTATTCAAGGACATGGGCCTGGTCTCGCAGGTCTTCGACGAAACCTCCCTCGGTTCCCTCCGGGGTCATATCGCGGTCGGTCACGCCCGCTACTCGACCACGGGCGCTTCCGTGTGGGAGAACGCGCAGCCGACCTTCCGGGCAACCGCCAACGGCTCCATCGCGCTCGGCCACAACGGAAATCTGGTCAATACCGCCCAGCTCGCCGAGATGGTCGCCGAGCTCCCCAAGGAGAACGGCCGGGCCACCCAGGTCGCGGCGACCAATGACACCGATCTGGTCACCGCACTCCTCGCGGGCCAGGTCGACGACGACGGCAAGCCGCTGACCGTAGAGGCGGCCGCAGCCAAGGTGCTGCCGGACGTCAGGGGAGCCTTCTCGCTCGTCTTCATGGACGAGGGCACCCTGTACGCGGCCCGCGACCCGCAGGGCATCCGCCCGCTCGTACTCGGCCGCCTCGACCGCGGCTGGGTCGTTGCGAGCGAGTCCGCCGCCCTCGACATCTGCGGAGCAACCTACGTTCGCGAGATCGAGCCGGGCGAGCTCATCGCCATCGACGAGAACGGCCTCCGCACTTCCCGATTCGCAGACGCGAAGCCGAAGGGCTGTGTCTTCGAGTACGTCTATCTGGCCCGCCCCGACACCGACATCGCGGGCCGCAACGTCTATCTCTCCCGTGTGGAGATGGGCCGCAGGCTCGCCAAGGAAGCCCCGGTCGACGCGGATCTGGTCATAGCGACGCCGGAGTCCGGCACCCCCGCCGCGATCGGCTACGCCGAGGCGAGCGGAATCCCCTACGGCTCCGGCCTGGTGAAGAACGCCTACGTCGGCCGCACCTTCATCCAGCCGTCCCAGACCATCCGCCAGCTGGGCATCCGCCTCAAGCTGAACCCGCTCAAGGAAGTCATCCGGGGCAAGCGCCTGGTGGTCGTCGACGACTCGATCGTCCGCGGCAACACCCAGCGCGCGCTGGTGAAGATGCTCCGCGAGGCCGGCGCGGCCGAGGTCCACATCCGGATCTCGTCCCCGCCGGTGAAGTGGCCCTGCTTCTTCGGCATCGACTTCGCGACCCGCGCCGAGCTCATCGCCAACGGCATGACGATCGAGGAGATCGGCGCTTCGCTGGGCGCGGACTCGCTCTCGTACATCTCACTCGACGGGATGATCGAGGCGACCACCATCGCGAAGCCGAATCTCTGCCGTGCCTGCTTCGACGGCGAGTACCCGATGGACCTTCCCGACCCCGAGCTGCTCGGCAAGCAGCTTCTGGAGACGGAGCTGGCGGGCGGCGCCGATGCCGCCGACGCGCTCCGTCGCCCGTAAGCCCTGCAGTACGACACGAAAGTTCTCTCCGCCATGACAGCTGAGTCTTTTGAGCGTGCTCCGCACGCGGGCGCCGGTGCCAGTTACGCAGCCGCGGGCGTCGACATCGAAGCCGGCGACCGCGCCGTCGAGCTGATGAAGGAGTGGGTGAAGAAGACGCAGCGCCCCGAGGTCCTCGGCGGCCTCGGCGGTTTCGCCGGCCTCTTCGACGCCTCCGCCCTCAAGCGCTACGAGCGTCCGCTGCTCGCCTCGGCCACCGACGGCGTCGGCACGAAGGTCGATCTCGCCCGCAAGATGGGCGTGTACGACACGATCGGCCACGACCTCGTCGGCATGGTCGTCGACGACCTGGTCGTCTGCGGCGCCGAGCCGCTCTTCATGACCGACTACATCTGCGTCGGCAAGGTCCACCCCGAGCGTGTCGCCGCCATCGTCAAGGGCATCGCCGAGGGCTGTGTGCTGGCCGGCTGCGCGCTGGTCGGCGGCGAGACCGCCGAGCACCCCGGACTGCTGGGCGAGGACGACTTCGACGTCGCGGGCGCCGGTACGGGCGTGGTGGAGGCCGACCGGCTGCTGGGCGCGGATCGTATCCGTACGGGTGACGCGGTCATCGCCATGGCGTCCTCCGGCCTTCACTCCAACGGGTACTCGCTGGTCCGCCATGTCGTCTTCGACCGCGCCAGGATGTCCCTGGACCAGCAGATCGAGGAGTTCGGGCGGACGCTGGGCGAGGAGCTTCTCGAGCCCACCAAGATCTACTCGCTGGACTGCCTGGCGCTCACCCGGACCACCGAGGTGCACGCTTTCAGCCACATCACCGGCGGCGGCCTTGCCAACAACCTGGCCCGGGTCATCCCGGACAGCCTGCACGCGGTCGTCGACCGTTCGACCTGGACCCCCGGCGCGGTCTTCGACCTCGTCGGCAAGGCCGGTCAGGTCGAGCGGCTCGAGCTGGAGAAGACCCTCAACATGGGCGTCGGCATGATCGCCGTTGTCCCCGAGGAGTCGGTGGACGTGGCGCTGACCACGCTCGCGGACCGCGGCGTCGACGCCTGGGTCGCGGGAGAGATCACCGAGCGCGGCGAGCACACCACGGGCGCGACGCTCACGGGCGACTACGCGGGCTGAGCCCGAACGGGCAGTGCGAAACCCGGTCCGTGGCGTGGGCCTCGGACCGGGTCACGTGGCAATGCTTTTGAGGTGTTCGTACGTCAAGCGCCGCGGCGCTGCGACGACGGACCGGACTCGTCGTCCTCGTCATCGTCGTCGTTGTACAGATCCGCGTACTGTGCGTACGGGTCATCTTCCTCGTCGTCGTCCTCGAACGGCTCAGCGTTCGGTGGTTGACTCGAAGGCGATGCGCCCAGCTCATTGGCCAGACGCGACAGGTCAGTCCCGCCGCTGTTGTACTTCAGCTGGCGGGCGACCTTCGTCTGCTTGGCCTTGGCCCGGCCGCGCCCCATGGCTCGACCCCCTCGGTGACGGGGCTCGACGGCCCCAGAGTCTTGACACGCGTTCATAATTCGGAACGGACTCTCCTTGGAGAGACCGGTCCGTAGGACTTCAACGGTACCTGCTTCCGCGGCCATACGGTACGCCGCCCGCATGACGTGCCACTTCGCAGACCCTCGAGGAGCCCCGTCCTCGCTGGTCAACTGCGATTTTAACCTCTTCTTGGCAGTCGACCCGCCGACCGGGGTGAGTCTTGTCTCCCGGGTCGGCGGGCCGGCCCCGCGAGGATCAGCGCCGGCGGGCCTCCGCCATGCGCTGCTCGGCGATCCGGTCGGCCGCCGCGGCCGGCGGAATCCCGTCTTCCTTCGCGCGTGCGAATATGGCCAGCGTGGTGTCGAAGATCTTCGACGCCTTCGCCTTGCACCGGTCGAAGTCGAAGCCGTGCAGCTCGTCGGCAACCTGGATCACGCCGCCGGCGTTCACGACGTAGTCGGGGGCGTAGAGGATCCCGCGGTCCGCGAGGTCCTTCTCCACGCCCGGGTGCTCGAGCTGGTTGTTGGCAGCGCCGCAGACCACCTTCGCGGTGAGCGCGGGCACGGAGTCGTCGTTCAGTGCGCCGCCGAGCGCGCACGGAGCGTAGACGTCCAGGCCCTCGGTGCGGATGAGGGTGTCCGTGTCGGTGACCGCGGTCACCCTGCCCGGGTGCTTGTCGAGGATCCGGCGTACGGACTCCTCCCGTACATCCGTGATCACGACTTCGGCGCCGTCCGACAGCAGATGCTCGACCAGGTGGTGACCGACCTTGCCGACGCCCGCGATGCCGACCTTGCGGCCGCGCAGCGTCGGGTCGCCCCACAGGTGCTGGGCCGAGGCCCGCATGCCCTGGAAGACGCCGTACGCGGTCAGCACGGACGAGTCGCCGGCGCCGCCGTTCTCCGGGGAGCGGCCGGTGGCCCACCGGGTCTCCCGGGCCACGACGTCCATGTCGGCGACGTATGTGCCGACGTCGCAGGCTGTCACATAGCGGCCACCGAGCGAGTCCACGAACCGGCCATAGGCGAGCAGAAGCTCTGTTCGCTGCCCGGCGTCCATCGCCGCGGAGTCACCGATGATCACGGCCTTGCCGCCGCCGTGGTCCAGCCCGGCCATGGCGTTCTTGTACGACATCCCACGGGAGAGGTTCAGCGCGTCCGCGACGGCCTCTGCCTCGGTGGCGTACGGGTAGAAACGGGTGCCGCCCAGGGCAGGGCCCAGAGCGGTCGAGTGGATGGCGATGACGGCCTTCAGGCCGGAGGCGCGGTCCTGGCACAGCACGACTTGCTCGTGGCCGCCCTGATCCGACTGGAACAGGGTGTGCAGGACGCCGTCGGTCACATCGGTCACGGTGGTGACTCCCAAGTACGAAGCGGCGGAGGAAGGCCCTCCTGTGGGTGGGGAAGGCCCAGTTGGGGACGAGGGTAAGTCCTACGCGTGCGTAGATCCGACGCAGTGCTGAGGATCACCCCCTTGCGGAGTACCGGCGTGGAAGGATTTGCGGCATGCCAGCGCTGTCCTCGGTCCTCGTTCCTTACGCGGCCTACCTGCGGGTGTACGAGCCGCTGGCGGCCTTTCCCGAGCCCGAGCGGAGCCACTGGGCCCGCTACGCCCGCCGGGAGACCACACCCACCGCCCAGGACGAACTGCGGCGCTCGCTGGCCGACTTGCTGCCCACCCCGCCGGTCCCGGTGCCGGTCCACGAGAGCGGTGACGCCTTTGTGACGGAGGTGGACGGGGTGGTGTGCGTCTGCCCGTGGCGGACCCGCCTGCGCGGCTGGCTGGCCCTGGAGGAGCTGGCGGAGCAGCTTCCCGCGGTTCTCCTCGACGCGGTGCTGCCGCCGGTGGTGCGCGGGCAGGCGGCCGCGGACTACGACCAGTGGCGTGAGCGCAACCCGGACGCGCGGCCGTGGATCAGGACGTCGGTCTGGCAGATCCCGGTGCGCTGGTTCGCGCTCTTCTCGGACGAGGAGCGCGAGTACGGGCCCGCCGGGCCCGCCGGGCCGGTGCTGCGCTATCGGACGCCGATGGTGCAGGCCCGGCGGCGGGTGGCCCGCGCGCTGAAGACGCTGAGAGAGACGATCGACGAGGGACAGCTGACAGAAGGCCTGGTAGATGTGGGGCGGTGGCTGGAGGAATTCCATCCGCGCTCCCTGGTCGAGCTGGACTACGGCGGCCTGGTGCACGCCCTTCCCGGCCCGCAGCTCGCCGAGGACCGCTCGGCTGCGGACGTGGCCGAGGGGATCGCGGCGCTGCGGGCCGGAGACGGTGCCGGAGCGGGCGAGGCGTATGCGCGTCTTGTGGAGCGCTGGCGGGCTGTCAGAGACCGTCAGTTCGCAAATTGAGTGCTTCTGAGGATCATTGAGCCCATCGGTCCAGGACGTAGGTCCCTATCCGGGCCTTTGTCTCAAGCGTGACGGACGGCACTTACTGGCCCCTTGCGTCCATCACCCACCCTCGTGTCAAAATAGGACAAGGAGCCCCGGGAGGGCTCCTTCCGTCCAAGTAAGGGCGGAATTCTCGGCATTGCACTCTATGGGGGGTCTGATGACTCCTGATCATCCTGTGACTGATCGTCACTGTGGCGTGACTGTCCGTTATGGCATGGTCCATCGGCTTCCGCCGCTGATGAACACCTCAGAGGGCAATTCCATCGGTTTGGCCGACGTGGCTGGACAGATGGTGTAGTTGTAGTGCCGAGGACAAGCCGTTCGTCCTATAACCGACTCGACCCGCGTCCGCCATTTCGGGCAACGCGGGTCAAGGTGCAGAATTTAGAGGAAAGAACCGAGATGGTTCGGTTCTCCCGAGGAGGCCGCTCATGACCGCTCGCACCCCTGATGCCGAGCCGCTGCTGACCCCGGCTGAGGTTGCCACGATGTTCCGCGTGGACCCGAAGACGGTCACCCGTTGGGCCAAGGCTGGCAAGCTCACGTCCATCCGCACGCTCGGTGGACATCGTCGGTACCGCGAGGCAGAGGTCCGCGCACTGCTTGCGGGTATTCCGCAGCAGCGTAGCGAGGCCTGAACACCCCATTGATCGGGCATTTCCGGGACCCCCATCCCGGACAAGCCCACCTATAGCGCCACATGGCGGCCGTCTGCCCCAACAGACTTCGTCATTGATCGCGCTGGACTCCGCCGGGTCCAGCGCGATCTTTTTTATGCCCGTGCGCGGGCCTGGGGCGATCCGTGACGACTGTTGCGGGTGGGGGCGGCCGGCGGGCGGGAAGATGCTCCAGGGGTGGTGCAATTGCACATATTAAATTGGTTGCTTGTAAGAAGGGGGTAAGTTCCCCACTTTCGAAAACCCACCCGGTGACACCCGTCACACCGCACAACTCTTGCCAAAGACAGGCCTGTCGCCGAAGAACCGGCGGGGAACGAGTCGTAGGTCACCCAGTGGCGGGACCTTCGTCGTCGGCTGCGGGAGCGAGCGCGGGGGCGGAAGCCGGCAGTTCCATGGCGAGCCGTTGGAGGCGATGGCAGATCGGACAGTGCCTTGTGAGATGCCGGTAGCCGGACGCGGCCTTCAGATGGGCGCGTAGAAGCGCCCTTGTCTCGTGCTGCCTCGCTGCGGACGCCGCCATGCACGTCACCTCCGGGTGTGTGCCGTCCCCTAGTGATTGGGTACCCGTGGCAGATGACGCCGTCAAGATGCCCGTACCGACACGGCGTCCGGCATGGCACGACAAAGACCCGCATCCCTGGGGGATACGGGCCTTCGATCTACTGCGGTCCTGACGGGATTTGAACCCGCGGCCTCCACCTTGACAGGGTGGCGAGCACTCCAAGCTGCTCCACAGGACCAGGTTTCGCAGCCTCTGTTGTGCGTTGGCTGCGAGAGAGACTGTACAGCAGGTCAGGGGGTGCGGTCGAACTCGATGCAAGCAGCCCGCCGGTCATGGCGCCGCCGCGTCGATCGCCTTGACGATGCGCTTGTCGGAGACCGGTTGGGCCGTGCCCAGCGCGTGCGCGAAGTAGCTCACACGCAGCTCCTCGATCATCCAGCGGATGTCCAGGACCTCCTGCGGGACCGGGCGGCCCTGCGGCATCTGTTCCAGCAGCCAGGCGTACTCGTCCTGCATCTCGTGGACCTTCTCCATGCGTGTCGTGTCGCGCTGCACGCCCGTCGGCATCTGCTGCAGCCGGCGGTCCACCGCGACCAGGTAGCGCATCAGGTCCGGGAGCCGCCGCAGGCCCGTCCCCGTGACGAAGCCGGCCGGCACGAGGGCCGCGAGCTGCTCCCGTACGTCCTGGACGTTGCTGACGAGCGTCAGGCTGTTCGTGGCCTTCAGGCGGCGCTCGCAGGCCTGCCAGGCGGCCAGGATCTGCTGGACCTGGTCCACGGTCCGTACCGTCGCGTCGACCAGGTCGGCACGCACCTTGTCGTACAGCTTGCGGAAGGACTCCTCGTCCCAGGCCGGACCGCCGTGGTCGGCGATCAGCTTGTCCGCCGCAGCCATCGCGCAGTCGTCGAAGAGCGCCTGGATCGAGCCGTGAGGGTTACGGGACAGCGCCAGCTTCTGCTGGTTGTTGAGCTTGTCCGAGGCGAACTTGGCCGGGTTCACCGGGATGTTGAGCAGGATCAGCCGCCGTGTGCCCCGCCACATCGCCTGCTGCTGCTCGGCCTCGGTGTCGAAGAGGCGTACGGAGACGGTCGCACCGTCGTCGACCAGGGCCGGGTACGCCCTGACCGGCTGGCCGGCCCTGCGGGTCTCGAAGACACGGATCAGCGTGCCGAGCGTCCAGTCCGTCAGACCCGTGCGCTCCAGGGACTCCCCCGAGGGGCCGGACGTGGCGGCCGCCGCGGCCTGGGAGAGGGCCTGGCGCGCCTTCGGCTTCAGCTGGAGCTTCAGGGCCTCCAGGTCCTTGTTCTCCGCGAGCTTCTTGCGGCGCTCATCGACGATCCGGAACGTGATCTTCAGGTGATCGGGGATCCGGGTCAGGTCGAAGTCGTCGGCCGTGACCGGGACGCCGACCATGCGCTGCAGCTCGCGCGCGAGCGTCACGGGGAGCGCCTCCTGGAGGGGAACGGCCCTCTCGAGGAAGGCTCTCGCGTAGTTCGGGGCGGGGACGTAGTGCCGGCGGATCGGCTTGGGGAGGGAGCGGATCAGCTCCATCACCACATCCTCGCGCAGACCCGGGATCTGCCAGTCGAAGCCCTCGGAGGTGACCTGGTTCAGCACCTGGAGAGGGACGTGAACGGTCACGCCGTCCGCGTCCGAGCCCGGCTCGAACTGGTACGTCACCCGGAACTTCAGCGCACCCTGGCGCCAGGAGTCCGGATAGTCGTCCTTGGTGACCGATCCGGCCTTCTCGTTGATGAGCATCTCGCGCTCGAAATCGAGAAGTTCGGGCTCGTCCCGGCGCTTGTGCTTCCACCAGGAGTCGAAGTGCGCGCCCGACACGACATGATCGGGCACCCGCTGGTCGTAGAAGTCGAAGAGGGTCTCGTCGTCCACCAGGATGTCGCGGCGGCGGGCGCGGTGCTCCAACTCCTCGACCTCGGTCAGGAGCTTGCGGTTGTCGGCGAAGAACTTGTGGTGCGTACGCCAGTCGCCCTCGACCAGAGCGTTGCGGATGAACAGATCGCGGGACGTCTCCGGGTCGATCCGTCCGTAGTTCACCTTGCGCTGCGCGACGATCGGCACGCCGTACAGCGTGACCCGCTCGTACGCCATCACCGCTGCCGCGTCCTTCTCCCAGTGCGGCTCGCTGTAGGTGCGCTTGACCAGATGCTGGGCGAGCGGCTCGATCCACTCCGGCTCGACCCTGGCGTTGACGCGGGCCCACAGCCGGGAGGTCTCGACGAGCTCCGCCGACATGATGAAGCGCGGGGGCTTCTTGAAGAGCGCCGAGCCGGGGAAGACCGCGAACTTGGCGCTGCGGGCGCCCAGATACTCGTTCTTGTCGGTGTCCTTGAGGCCGATGTGCGAGAGCAGGCCCGCCAGCAGCGAGGTGTGGACGGACTGCTCGGGCGCAGCCGCCTCCGTCGAGGGCTCCTCCAGATGCATGCCCATCTGCTTGGCGACCGTACGCAGCTGCGCATAGATGTCCTGCCACTCGCGGATGCGCAGGAAGTTCAGATACTCCTGCTTGCACATCCGGCGGAAGCTGGAGGAGCCGCGCTCCTTCTGCTGCTCGCGGATGTAGCGCCAGAGGTTGAGGAAGGCGAGGAAGTCGGAGGTCTCGTCCTTGAAGCGGGCGTGCTGCTGGTCGGCCTGCGTCTGCTTGTCGGCGGGCCGCTCGCGTGGGTCCTGGATGGAGAGCGCGGCCGCGATCACCATGACCTCGCGTACACAGCCGTTCTTGTCGGCCTCTATGACCATGCGGGCCAGTCGCGGGTCGACGGGCAGCTGGCTCAGCTTGCGGCCGAGCTGCGTCAGCTTCTTCTTCGGATCCTTCTGGACCGGGTCGAACGCGCCCAGTTCCTGCAGGAGCTGGACGCCGTCGCGGATGTTGCGGTGGTCCGGCGGGTCGAGGAAGGGGAACTTCTCGATGTCGCCGAGGCCGGCCGCGGTCATCTGAAGGATGACGGAGGCCAGATTCGTACGGAGGATCTCGGCGTCCGTGAACTCGGGACGGGAGACGAAGTCGTCCTCGGAGTAGAGACGGATGCAGATGCCGTCGGACGTACGGCCGCAGCGCCCCTTGCGCTGGTTGGCGCTGGCCTGGCTGATCCGCTCGATGGGCAGTCGCTGGACCTTGGTGCGGTGGCTGTAGCGGGAGATACGTGCGGTGCCCGGGTCGATCACGTACTTGATGCCGGGGACGGTCAGAGAGGTCTCGGCGACGTTCGTGGCGAGGACGATGCGGCGGCCGGTGTGCGGCTGGAAGACGCGGTGCTGCTCGGCGTGCGAGAGCCGTGCGTACAGGGGGAGCACCTCGGTGAATCTGTACTGCTTCTTGTTGAGCGCGTCCGCGGTGTCGCGGATCTCGCGCTCGCCGGAGAGGAAGACGAGGATGTCGCCCTTCCCCTCGGACTGGAGCTCCTCGACGGCGTCGCAGATCGCGGTGATCTGGTCGCGGTCGGACTCTTCGCTGTCGTCCTCGAGGAGCGGGCGGTAGCGGACCTCGACGGGGTACGTACGGCCGCTGACCTCGACGATCGGAGCCTCGCCGAAGTGGCGCGAGAAGCGCTCCGGGTCGATCGTCGCGGAGGTGATGATCACCTTGAGGTCGGGGCGCTTCGGCAGCAGCTGGGCGAGGTAACCGAGCAGGAAGTCGATGTTGAGGGACCGCTCATGGGCCTCGTCGATGATGATCGTGTCGTACGCGCGCAGCTCGCGGTCCGTCTGGATCTCGGCGAGGAGGATGCCGTCCGTCATCAGCTTGACGAAGGTGGCGTCCTGGTTGACCTGGTCGGTGAAGCGGACCTTCCAGCCGACCGCCTCACCGAGCGGGGTACGGAGCTCCTCCGCGACGCGCTCGGCCACGGTACGGGCGGCGAGCCTGCGCGGCTGGGTATGTCCGATCATGCCGCGCACGCCCCGGCCCAGCTCCAGACAGATCTTCGGGATCTGGGTCGTCTTGCCCGAACCGGTCTCGCCCGCGACGATCACGACCTGGTGGTCCCGTATCGCCTCGAGAATCAGGTCCTTCTTCTGGCTGACCGGCAGCTGCTCGGGGTACGTGACCTCGGGCACGCGGCCGGCGCGCCGCGTGACGCGGGCGGCGGAGCGCTCGGCCTCGGTGGCGATCTCGTCCAGCACGGCCTGCCGCGCCTCGGGCTCATGGATACGGCGGGCGCCCTCGAGACGACGGCCGAGCCGCTGGGCGTCGCGCAGCGACACCCCGGCCAGCAGGGTCTGAAGATCGGCGAAGGAAGTAGACATACGGATCCCAGGATCGCACCCCCGGGAAAGCACTGGCGAACGCATTTCGCCCAGGAGCTGATGCAGTGTGGAGCAGATCCGTCCAGTTTCGTTCGGGGCGGAGGGAACGGACCCGGGTGGACGTCCCCGGTCCCGCCCTGCCGGCGTCACTGACGCAACAGAGCGGGTATCCGCCGCTCCCTGAATACGACGAAAGCCCCGGTCCGCGAAGGACCGGGGCTTTCGGGCTGTGGCTGGGGCCGGGGTCGAACCGGCGACCTATCGCTTTTCAGGCGATCGCTCGTACCAACTGAGCTACCCAGCCACGCAGCTCTTGCGAGCTGCAGCGGTCCTGACGGGATTTGAACCCGCGGCCTCCACCTTGACAGGGTGGCGAGCACTCCAAGCTGCTCCACAGGACCAAGCAATGTGCGAGCACAAGTCTCGCACATGGTTTTGCGTGCCCCCAACGGGATTCGAACCCGTGCTACCGCCTTGAAAGGGCGGCGTCCTGGGCCACTAGACGATGAGGGCTAAGGGCCCACCTGGGCGCCTTTCGGCGCGTCGGGGACGTGAGAAGCATATGGGATGTGGGGAGCTATCGCCAAAACGGTTTACGGGGGTCCGGGGGCTGCCCCCAGGACAGCGCCGTCGGAGGGCCGGAGGGGGAGCCGGAAGGACCGGTGGAGGCGGCCCCGGAGGGACCGGTGGAGGGGCTGCTCGGTGACGGGGTCGCCCCGGGCTGGTTCTCCCCCGGGAGATGGCGGCTGACCTCGGCCGTCGTCAGGCCCAGACCTCCCAGTGTGATCTCGTCCCATGCTTGCAGCCGTCTGGTCGTACGGTCCATATAGAGCACCGACGCCCGCACCTTCTCCGGCTTGTCGTTCTGCACCGCGCGCAGGCCTCCGCCGCCCGTCGAGCCCTCGATCCTGAGGCGGGTGCCGTGGGGGAGTACCTCCGTCTCGCGGTGGTGGACATGGCCGGCCAGCGCCAGTGGGACCTCGCCGTCGGTCTCGCGCGCGGCCACCGGGTTGTGGGCGACCGCGATGTCGACCGGGGTGCCGGCGCGCTGCTGGTCGCGCAGGGCCGAGGCGAGGCGGATGCCCGTCATGCGTTCGGCCGGGTCGCCCTGGGCGACGATCGAGCGGTCGGGGGTGAACTGGGGGTCGCCGCTGCCCGCGATGCGCAGGCCTCCGAGGGTGACGGCCTTGCCGTCGTCGAGGACGTGCACGTTCTTGAGGCGGGAGATATAGGCCTGCGTGATGCGGGAGTCATGGTTGCCGCGGACCCAGACGTAGGGCGCGCCGAGGTCGGGAATCGGGTCGAGGAACCCGTTCTCGGCGGCGGTGCCGTGGTCCATCGTGTCGCCGGAGTCGATGATCACGTCGATTCCGTACTGCTCGACGAGTGAGCCGATGATGTGCCAGGCCGCCGGGTTGAGATGAATGTCGGAGACGTGCAGTACCCGCATCGTGCCGGGGTCCGGCTGGTAGGCGGGGAGTGTCGAGGTCGCGTCGTACAGCTTGGTGACATTGGTGACCAGGCGCGCCAACTCCCGCTGGTACACGTCGAATTCGGTGACGATGGAGCGGGCGTTGCCGACGACCGAAGGGGCGCTGGACAGCAGTCCGGAGAACTTCGGCTCAAGGACGGACTTCGGGTTCCAGGTGGCGTACGCGGAGATGCCCGAGGCGGCCAGCAGCGCGAGCGCGAGGCCGCCCGCCGCGAGTGCCCGGCGCGGGCGGCGGTAGACGGCGAGGCCCAGCGCGGTCGCGCCGGAGACGACGGCGACGCAGGAGCGTACGGCCAGCTCGGTGGTGCCGTCCGCCACGTCGCGGGCGACCTCGTCCTGGAGTCCGGAGATCCGTTCGGGGTGTTCGACCAGGGCCTGGGAGCGCGCCGGGTCGAGCTGGTCGACGTCGACGTCGAGGCGGATGGGTGCGACATGGGAGTCGAGCTCCAGGGCGCCGAGCGGCGAGACGTTGATCTTCGTGCCGCCGGACAGGGACGGGCGCAGGGTCATGCTCGTGTCCATCGGGCCCACCGGCGTACGGACGCTGCCGACGATCAGCAGGCCGAGCCAGGCGCCGAGCAGGACCACGGCGGTCAGGCCGAGGGCGCGGGTCCATGGGTGCGGGGTGTGGACCAGGGTGCTGGTGGGGGCGGTGTGGCGCGAGCGGTAGTGGCGCTGGAGCCGGGTGAGCGCGGCGTGCATCGAGCGGATCGGTTCCGGGGCGTCGCGGGCCATTGGTCCCGTATGCCCAGGATGGTGGGCGGGCATGCCGGGTCGCACGGTGCGCTCGCACGGCGTACGTGACAATGGCCACGTGCTGGAGATGACGCGCGAGGAGTTCGAGGAACTGGTCGCCGAGGCGCTGGACAGGATCCCGCCGGAGCTGACGCGGCTGATGGACAACGTCGCGGTGTTCGTCGAGGACGAACCGGCCGTCGACGATCCCGAGCTGCTCGGGCTCTACGAGGGGACTCCGCTCACCGATCGCGGTGAGTGGTACGCGGGCGTGCTGCCGGACCGGATCACCATCTACCGCGGGCCGGCGCTGCGGATGTGCGAGACCCGCGAGGACGTCGTCGCGGAGACCGAGATCACCGTGGTGCACGAGATCGCCCATCACTTCGGGATCGACGACGAGCGGCTGCATGCGCTGGGGTACGGATGAGTCCGCCCGGCCTTCCGGAGGTCCCCGAGGTGCCCGATCCCCCGGAAGCTCCGGACGTCCCGGAGGCGATCGATCCGGATGTCGACCTGCATGTGCCGGCCCAGCGCGCGGAGACCGCGGGCGGGCACAAGTGGCCGGTGCTCGCGGCGATCTCGGCCGGCGGCGTGGCGGGGACCCTGGCGCGGTACGCGGCCACGGTGCTGTGGCCCGCCGCCGAGGGGTCGTTCCCGTGGGCGGTCTTCTGGGTCAATGTGCTGGGCTGCTCGCTGATCGGCGTGTTCATGGTGCTGGTCAGCGAGGGCGGCCGGGGGGCGCATCCGCTGGTGCGGCCGTTCCTCGGGGTGGGGGTGCTCGGCGGGTTCACGACCTTCTCCACGTACGCACTGGACTTCTCGAACCTGCTGGAGCGTGAGGAGGCGGACACGGCGCTGGGGTACGCGGCCGGGACGCTGATCGGGGCGCTCGGCGCGGTGTGGCTGGCGGCCTCGGTGACCCGGTGGGCAGTGACCGGCGGGTGGTCACGCCGTGAACTGGCTGCTGGTGGCGGTGGGCGCGGCAATCGGCGCGCCGCTGCGGTATCTGACGGACCGTGCGGTGCAGGCGCGGCACGACTCGGTGTTCCCGTGGGGGACTTTCGTGGTCAACGCGGCCGGGAGTCTGGTGCTGGGGGCGGTCTCGGGGGCGGCCGTGTCCTCGGGGACGTACGCGCTCCTGGGAACGGGGCTGTGCGGCGCGCTGACGACGTACTCGACGTTTTCGTACGAGACGCTCCGGCTCGCCGAACGTGGCTGGAAATTCCTGGCGGCGGCGAATGTGGTCGCGTCACTGCTGGTCGGGCTCGGATCGGTGTTCCTGGGCGTGGAGTTGGCGCGCGGGCTGGTGGCGTAAGGGGCGTGCGGGGGCGTGTCCTTGTGGGGCAGAGGGAGTTGGGCAGGGAAACGCATGTCCCGTGCCCCGGAGGTGCTCCCCCGTGCGTCATTCGTCCGTCCACTTGTCCTTCCCCGGCCGGCTGGCAGTCTGGATCGCCGCCTCGCTGGCCGTCGCGGCCTCGTCAGGCTGTATGAGCGTGAGCGACGACGAAGGCCGGAAGCCGGCGCCCCATTCGTCGACCGGCCGGCATGGGGCGGTGGCCGAGCCGGACGGCGGGAGTGGGGCGCCGGGCGGCCGGCAGGTCCGCGGTACGCACGGCGGGCCGGGCGCGAAGGGCGGGGAGGGGGCCAAGACCTCGGCGAGTCCGAACGGCTCCGTGGCGCCCACGGCTCGGCCGCCGCGGGGCGGGCAGGGGCCGCAGCCGCCGCGGGATCCCAAGCCGACCGGCGGCGGACCGGTTCCGTCCGAACAGCCGCCGCCGCAGCCGACCCCGTCGGAACCGCCGCCGGAGAGTCCCACGCCGCAGCCGACCGAGCCGACCGATCCCCCGCCGCCCTCCTCCGCGCCAGAGGTGCGTGCCGGGGCGATGAGGCTGGTGGACGAGCGGGGAATGTGCGCGGAGCCGGCGGCATCGCCGCAGGTCGGACCAATGTAACGGGGGTCACAGGAGGCCAAGTTTGCCATTCCTGGGGGAGGGTGCGTATGGTGGTAGATCGTTTGATCCCATTGCCCGGCGCCGACAAAGAAGAGCGCCGCGTGGCGCGTACTCTCCCTAGCCGTGGCTGACCGCATTGAGGCGGTCGAATTGCGAAATCACGGAGTTTGGGCGCGTGCCGAGACTCCGGAAGGTTTCGCATTTCGCATGTCCACTTTCAGTACTGATCACGCCGTCATGCCCGAGAACGACGAGACCGCGGAGGCCGTAGCGGCCGCCGCCGTCCCCACCGAGACCGAGATCACCGAGATCGCAACCGAGATCGAGGTCGAGCTCGAGGTCGTCTCGGAGACGGTTGAGGCTCCCGAGGAGCCGCAGACCACGTTCGCCGACCTGGGACTGCCCGAGGGCATCGTCCGCAAGCTCGCGCAGAACGGCGTCACCGCCCCCTTCCCGATCCAGGCCGCGACCATCCCGGACGCCCTGGCCGGCAAGGACATCCTGGGCCGCGGCCGCACCGGCTCCGGCAAGACCCTCTCCTTCGGTCTGCCGACCCTGGCCACGCTGGCCGGCGGCCACACCGAGAAGAAGAAGCCCCGCGCGGTCATCCTCACCCCGACCCGTGAGCTCGCGATGCAGGTCGCGGACGCGCTGCAGCCGTACGGCGACGTACTCGGCCTGAAGATGAAGGTCGTCTGCGGCGGTACGTCGATGGGCAACCAGATCTACGCGCTCGAGCGCGGCGTCGACGTCCTCGTCGCCACCCCGGGCCGACTGCGCGACATCATCAACCGTGGCGCCTGCTCGCTCGAGAACGTCCAGGTCGCCGTCCTCGACGAGGCCGACCAGATGTCCGACCTGGGCTTCCTGCCCGAGGTCACCGAGCTGTTCGACCAGATCCCGGCCGGCGGCCAGCGGATGCTCTTCTCCGCCACCATGGAGAACGAGATCGGCACGCTCGTCCGCCGCTACCTCGTCGACCCGGTCAGCCACGAGGTCGACAGCGCCCAGGGCAACGTCACGACCATGACGCACCACGTGCTCGTCGTGAAGCCCAAGGACAAGGCGCCGGTCACCGCGGCGATCGCCGCCCGCAAGGGCCGCACCATCATCTTCGTACGCACCCAGCTGGGCGCCGACCGTATCGCCGAGCAGCTCGTCGAGTCGGGTGTGAAGGCGGACGCGCTGCACGGCGGCATGACCCAGGGCGCGCGTACCCGCGTCCTCGAGGACTTCAAGAAGGGCTACGTCAACGCGCTCGTCGCCACCGACGTCGCCGCCCGCGGTATCCACGTCGACGGCATCGACTTGGTCCTGAACGTGGACCCGGCCGGCGACCACAAGGACTACCTGCACCGCTCGGGCCGTACCGCCCGAGCCGGCAAGTCCGGAACTGTCGTCTCGCTGTCCCTGCCGCACCAGCGCCGCCAGATCTTCCGTCTGATGGAGGACGCGGGCGTCGACGCCTCGCGCCACATCGTGGCCGGAGCCGGCGTGTTCGACCCGGAGGTCGCCGAGATCACCGGCGCCCGTTCGCTGACCGAGGTCCAGGCCGACTCCGCGAACAACGCCGCCAAGCAGGCGGAGCGCGAGGTCGTCGACCTGACCAAGCAGCTGGAGCGCATCCAGCGCCGTGCTGTCGAACTCCGCGAGGAGGCCGACCGCCTGGTGGCGCGCGCGGCGCGCGAGCGGGGCGACGACCCGGAGACGGCGGTCGCCGAGGTGACCGAGGCCGCCGAGGCGGAGGTCGAGGCCGCGGTTGCGGCGGCGGCCGTGCCGGAGCCGGTGGAGCGTCGTGACGACCGGGGCAACTTCGACCGCCGTGGCGGCGACCGTGGCGGCTTCCGCCGTGACGACCGCCGGGACAACGACCGTCCGTCGGGTGGCTTCCGTTCCGGTGGCGGGGACCGTCGTGACGACCGTGGTGGCCGTTCGTTCGAACGTCGCGATGACCGTCCGTCGGGTGGTTTCCGCCGCGATGACCGTCCGTCCGGTGGTTTCCGCCGGGACAACGACCGTCCGTCGGGTGGCTTCCGTTCCGGTGGCGGGGACCGTCGTGACGACCGTGGTGGCCGTTCGTTCGAGCGTCGTGACGACCGTCCGTCGGGTGGTTTCCGCCGCGATGACCGTCCGTCCGGTGGTTTCCGCCGGGACAACGACCGTCCGTCGGGTGGCTTCCGCTCCGGTGGCGGCGAGCGCCGTGACGACCGTGGTGGCTTCAACCGTGACGACCGCCCCTCGGGTGGCTTCCGTCGCGATGACCGCCCCACCGGCGGCCACCGTGGCAGCGACCGCCCGTTCAACCGCGACCGCCGCGACGACCGCCCCTCGGGCGGCTTCCGTTCCGGTGGCAGCACCGACCGCCCGCAGGGCCGTCGTGACGACCACCGTGGCGGCACCACCGGCACCGGCACGAACACCGGCTCCTTCGGGCGCCGTGACGACAAGCCGCGCTGGAAGCGCAACGGCTGATCGCAGCTGACCGGCTGACGGCTCACTGAGCCCGACCCGCTGACAGGGCCCGCACGACACTTCGGTGTTGTGCGGGCCCTGTCGCTTTGAACCGGCCCGAGCCGGTGTCAACTCCCCTCCGCGGCGGGCCATCGCAACAGCGGAGACGGCAACCCCATCGACCCGAACGTGCCGCACCATCTGATGGGCAAGCGCTGGAACGGATTTGACGCCTTCGCCGCCTCCGGCTACCTCACCGGGGACGGCCGCCCCGATCTGCTCGTACGTCAGGCCTCCACGGGCTTCCTCTTCCTCTACCGGGGCAGTACGAACGCCGGCTTCGAGCCTGCCGTGAAGGTCGGTTCCGGCTGGAAGGGCTGGACGATCATCGGCGCGGAGGATCTGACCGGGGACGGGCACGGCGATCTGCTCGCGCGGGATCCGGGCGGTGAGGTGTGGCGCTACGACGGTACGGGGGCGGGCAGGTTCAAGCCGCGGAAGCTGGTCTTCAGTGACTGGAGTGCCGGCCGCAAGGAGATCATGGCCGTCGGTGATGTCACGGGCGACAGCCTCTGCGACCTCATCTCCCGTGACACGAACGGCAAGTTGCTGCGCAATCAGGGCGACGGAAAGGGTTCGTTCGGGGCCACGGTCACGATCGGCACGGGCTGGCAGAACTACCGGGCGCTGTTTCAGGCCACGGGTGGCGCATGTGGTGTCCCCGGCAAGGGAATTGCTGGGGGCATGACAGATAACCCCACTGTGGGGGATCCTCCCCCGCAACCAGCCTCCGTTCCCGACGCGGCACCCACGGCTGTCTCCGGCTCCCAGCCGGGCGCCGTACCGACCGTCATCCCCGACTCCGCACCGGCCTCCGCGGGCTCTTCCGCACCGGCTGCCGCGACCGTCATCCCCGACTCCGCACCGGCCTCCGCGGCTTCTTCCGCACCGGCCTCCTCACCGGTCTCCGTCGGTTCTTCCGCACCCGCCGTCGTCGCCGACCCCGCACCGCCCTCCGCGGGCTCCGACGAGGAGCGCCTGGCCCAGCTCGGCTACACCCAGGTCCTCGCCCGCCGGATGTCGGCGTTCTCCAACTACGCCGTCTCCTTCACCATCATCTCGGTCCTCTCCGGCTGTCTCACCCTCTACCTCTTCGGCATGAACACCGGCGGCCCGGCCGTGATCACCTGGGGCTGGGTCGCCGTCGGCCTGATGACCCTGTTCGTCGGCCTGGCGATGGCCGAGATCTGCTCGGCGTACCCGACCTCCGCGGGCCTGTACTTCTGGGCCCACCGACTGGCACCGCCGCGCAGCGCGGCCGCCTGGGCATGGTTCACGGGCTGGTTCAACGTCCTCGGCCAGGTCGCTGTCACGGCGGGCATCGACTTCGGCGCGGCGTCCTTCCTCGGCGCGTACCTCAATCTCCAGTTCGGCTTCGAGGTCACGCCGGGCCGGACGATCCTGCTGTTCGCCGCGATCCTGGTGCTGCACGGCCTCCTCAACACCTTCGGCGTACGCATCGTCGCGATCCTCAACAACGTCAGCGTCTGGTGGCATGTGCTGGGCGTCGCGGTGATCGTCGGCGCGCTCACCTTCGCACCCGACTCCCACCAGTCGGCGTCCTTCGTGTTCACGAAGTTCGTGAACAACACCGGCTGGGACAGCGGCCTCTATGTCGTCCTCATCGGACTGCTGATGGCCCAGTACACCTTCACCGGCTACGACGCCTCGGCCCATATGACCGAGGAGACCCACGACGCCGCGACCGCCGGCCCGCGCGGCATCGTCCAGTCCATCTGGACCTCGTGGATCGCGGGCTTTGTCCTGCTGCTCGGGTTCACCTTCGCCATCCAGTCGTACGAAGGAGCCCTGGCCTCGCCGACAGGAGCGCCGCCGGCCCAGATCCTGCTGGACGCGCTCGGTGCGACCGCCGGGAAGCTCCTGCTCCTGGTCGTCGTCGGCGCCCAGCTCTTCTGCGGTATGGCGTCGGTCACTGCGAACAGCCGCATGATCTACGCCTTCTCCAGGGACGGTGCCCTGCCGTTCTCGAGGGTCTGGCACACGGTCAGCCCCCGTACCCGTACGCCCGTCGCCGCGGTCTGGCTCGCGGCCCTCGGCGCGCTCGTCCTCGGTCTGCCGTATCTGATCAATGTCACCGCGTACGCCGCTGTGACCTCGATCGCGGTCATCGGCCTCTACATCGCGTACGTCATCCCCACCCTGCTGCGGCTGTTCCGCGGCGACAGCTTCGAACGCGGCCCCTGGCACCTGGGCCGCTGGTCCCGCCCGATCGGCATCGTGGCGGTGATCTGGGTCGCGGTGATCACCGTGCTCTTCATGCTTCCGCAGGTCTCCCCGGTCACCTGGGAGACGTTCAACTACGCCCCGGTCGCGGTCCTGGTCGTCCTGGGCTTCGCCGCGGCCTGGTGGCTGGCCTCGGCCCGCCACTGGTTCCTGAACCGCAATCACCCCCGGACGATCGCCCGCGAGACGTCGCGTCGGTGACCTGCGGCGGGGTCTCGACGGGGCCGGTGAACCGATACCCGATCGGCTCACCGGTCCTGTCCGGCTATGCTCGGGGATGCATTGCCGAGGGCCGTTAGCTCAATTGGCAGAGCAGCGGACTTTTAATCCGTTGGTTGTGGGTTCGAGTCCCACACGGCCTACCGCTAAGCCCCAGGTCAGAGCACATCTGATCTGGGGCTGACTGCGTTTCAGGGGCGGTTCGGGGGGCGGTTGCTCAGCCAACGGTCAGACGAAGCGCTAACGATCACGGCACGCAAGAGCCCCGGCCTGTCCGCGACGGGGGACGCGTACAGACCGGGGCGGCGGTGGGGCGGGACTACGCGGTGGCCGGCGCGCTCTGCTCGAGACGCCCCTTCCGGGTAGCGCCTCCGCACTTCTCGCAGGAGACGATGACCACGCCCTGACAGATCAGCGGGACGGTCTGCCGACTCCGGCATTCCCGACACGGGGTGTGGCGGAACTGCTCGATGCTTGCGAACGCCTGTCCTGCCTGCTTCGCGTCCATGGTCAGACGGCCGCGGCCGCGGCCTGCTCCATCTCCTCGTCGGTGGCCATGAGGTCGTCGAACTCGCCGTCCTTCGCGCCTTCGATGAACTTCCGGATCTCGGCGCGGCTGAAGTACAGGACGGGGCTGTCCGGGTCCTTGTCGTCGGAGAGGGCGACCATGCGGGTGCCGTCCGGGATGCTGTAGTGCGGATGGTCCTTGGCGTCCGGCGCCTCGGCGACGATGACGCAGTCCTTCAGGATCGGGTCAAGGTCGGTCCTGCTCGCCTTACGCCAGTCCAGCCCCGGGGCGTGCGAGTTCTCGAACGAGACCGTGCCGCGACCATTGCTGAGTGTGCCCATGAGTGGTGTCCTCTCTCTCGTGCATGTGCTCGGTCCTGCACTCCGCTCCGGCCGGGATTCCTGGCGAGGTGCTCCGGTCGGGGCGGGGATCACTGGGGTGTACGTAGTCGCCCGCGCGCCTTCTCAGCGGGGTTGTCGTTCTCACCCTCGGCCGTCACGCAGTAACCGCCGGCCTGCCCGACGCGGTACCGCATGACTGAGCTCTGCGAGGACGTCCCGGGTGAGCCGGTCCCCAGCCGCGGGACTCGGTAGGCGCGGTACCGGTCGAGGCGGGTGTCGAGGATGACGGTCGAAGTGGTGGCGTGCCGGTCGTAGATGATCGGGCGGCCGCTCCTCGGCCATGGCCTCCTCGCCGTCAGTCGAAGGGGCGGATCCTGTCGCGACACCTCAGACTGGGCGCGTGAGCCGCAACGACGCATTGAGAGCGGCCCTGTTACGGAAGGGCCGGCGCACCGTCGAGGCCGCCGCGGCCTACAGGAGCACGGACAACAACTCTTCGACAACTGCCGGTTCACCGTGTCCGCGCGGACGTGGCGCCGGTGGGAGGGCGGCCGCCCCGGCCGGCCGGCTGAGGAAACCGCGATTGTGCTGCACGACGCGCTCGGCGGCCGGCGACGCACCGTCAGCCGCGGATGTCAGGACCGGAACAGCTGCGGTTGGGGGCAGTTCTCCAGAGGGTCGTCCGGACGGTCCGCCCACTTCCACCAGACGTGTCGGCCGAGGCACCGCCACAGCATGCGGCAGGCTCGCGCACCATCGACTTCTCTGCTGGAGAGGACGAAGCCGCCGGACTTCAATGGCTGATCGCACTCGGGACACGCGGGCGGAGCATCGGGCATGGTGCGCAACATACCTTGGCGCCGGGTGGCAACAACATGAGCTGGGAATCACTGACCGTTTCGACGGCGAATCTAGCCTGACCTGGGCATACATCGATTGGCTGAGGATCAGAATCCGGACGGGCCCGGCCACTTATGACCGTGGTTTCGTCACTTCCTCCGGTGGAGTTCCTGAGGCGATGATCTGTCCGCCAGCATCGGCTTGCGCCTCCAGAACGACGAGGCTTTGGCGCCATCCAAGGAGACCGCGCCCGTTCAGGGCGTGGTTGAGCCCGGGCCCCGTCACACCCAGGTCGAGCAGCGTCACATCGTCGAGCAGCAGCACATCGTGGAGGTCCGCGCCTTCCCAGGTGCGGACCTCGCCGACCTTGCTGTGCCCCCACGAGCGGTACGCGACCTGCACCGCCTTGCCGTTCGGGGGGACGTGAACGGAAGCGCCGTCACCCCGTCATGTCGTCATGCCGGACCACGCACAGCGCCCAGATGATGAACGCGTACAGCGCGATCGCGATGATCGACCAGAACGGGTAGTACGGCAGGGACAGGAAGTTGGTGATGATGAGCAGTGCCGCAATGGCGATGCCGATGATCCGCGCCCAGAGCGGGGCCTTGAACAGGCTGATGCCCACGATGATGGCCACCACTCCGAGGATCAGATGGAGCCAGCCCCACCCGGTCAGATCGAATCTGAAGACGTAGCGCGGTGTCGTGACGAAGATGTCGTCGTTGGCGATGGCCATGATGCCTCGGAAGACGTCGAGGACACCGCCGATGATCAGCATTACTGCGGCGAACACCACGAGCCCGCCGGCAGTCGCCAGGGATGCCTCGGAGCGTTCGGGGGTTGACCGCGGATGAGTTGTCTGCGACATGGTGTTTCCTCTACTCCCTGTTGTTCTCCGTTCGAGCCATCGACGGCCGTTCTGGACGGGAACAGGCGGATGAGGATCGCGCAGGCGATGGCGTTGGCCGGCCGTCTGTGCGCATTCACCCACTCCCGCACCTCCCGGTGCGGCGGCTTCGGATTCCGGCGGGTCGGCCGTTTCACGTCCGACCCGGTTCTTCACGATCCCCGCGCTGCCGGCAGGGCGACCCGCCGGGAATCCCACGGCACCGAGTGCGGTGCCCGGGCTCAGTGCAGGAGCTTTTCCTTGGCCTGCTGGAATTCCGCCTCGGATATGTCGCCCTTGGCCTTGAGCTCGGAGAGTTTGGCCAGCTGGTCCACCCCGCTGCCGGCTCCGCCGGCCGTCTCCCGGATGTAGGAGTCCATGGCAGATCGCTGCTCCTGTGCGTGATGGAGTTCACGGGTGCCCATTTCCTTGCCCCGGACGATCACGTACACCAGGACCCCGAGGAAGGGGATGATGAGGACGAAGATCAGCCATGCCGTCTTCGCCCATCCACTCATCTCGTGGTCACGGAAGATGTCGATGATGATCCGGAAGAGCAGCATCAGCCACATGATCCAGAGGAAAATCCACATCACCGTCCAGAAGGCGCCCAGCACGGGATAGTCGTACGCCAGGACCAGATCGCCATCCATCGCTCTCCTCCTGCCACTCACCGTCGGACTCCGGGGTCCGCTCCCTTCCAGCCTCCTCGTTTCCCGGCAGGCGGCCTCACCCGTCACGGGTGAATCGTGTGATCGGCCCCCCCGGGTCGCCGTCAGACAGTCTCGGCAGTGACCCGTCCAGCGCGCGCGGCGTCGGTGAGGGCCTGGAAGTCGCGCTCGTTCTGGTCGGCGTAGAGCTCGGCGAACTCCGCGAGCGCCCGGTCGAAGCTGTCGTTGCTGCCGAGGTACGAGGCGATGGCGATCCGGTCGCCCGAGCGGGCGTGGGCGCGGGCCAGTGTGGTGCCGCACACACGGCCGAAGTACTCCAGCTGGTCCGGAGGCATGAGATGCGGTACCGCGATGCCCTTCCAGTCGCGCAGCTGGCGGACGTAGAAGTCGCGCTGCCGGCCGTCGATGCCCGTGACCCGCTCCCAGCCGAGGAAGATGTCACCGGCCGCCTGCATGAGCCGCTGCCCGGATACGACACGCTGCCCCTGGTTCTCGTACTCGCCGGCACCGGCGTACGGGGCGAGTACGGACTGGTCGGCTTCTTTGGCCTGCAGCAGCAGCGGGTCCTCGTCGTCCTTGCCGAGCATGAGCAGCACCCAGCAGCGGGTGCCGACGCTGCCGACGCCGACCACTTTGCGCGCGGCGTCGACCAGCCGGAACTGTTCCAGCAGATGACGCCGGTCGGACGGGAGGCTGCGGCCGTATCCCTTGATGAGTGTCCGGAGCTGCTGCTCGAGATCATGGCGCTCGACGTCGGGGAGCAGGTCGCCCAGCGGGACGATCAACGGAGGGTCGGCCGCGATCCGCCGTTCGCCGTGGATGACCTTCGTGAGCTTTTTGTACACCTGCAGGTTGTCGCGGGTGCGTGCGGCGGACAGCGCGTGGGAGACCCGTTCGCGGGCGCCCTTGCCCAGCTCCTTCGGCAGGAGTTCACGGATCTGGTCGGCGTCGGCCTGGGTGTACCAGACAGCCAGGTTGGTCATTCCGGCGAAGCCGCGCATCGCGTCCCGGTAGGCCCCGACGGCGCCCCGTACGACGGTTTCGCGCTGCTTCCGCGAGAAATCGTTTTCGCGGCCGGCGATCGCAAGGCTTGCCGAAAGCCTTTTGACGTCCCACTCCCACGGGCCGGGCAGGGTTTCGTCGAAGTCGTTGATGTCGAAGACCAGATTCCGTTCGGCGGAGGCCAGCAGCCGGAAGTTCAGCAGGTGGGCGTCTCCGCAGAGCTGCGCGACGATTCCGGTGTGAGGCGCGGCGCCCAGGTCGGAGGCCATGATCGCGGCCGCGCCCCGGTAGAACCGGAATGGTGATTCCAGCATCCGGCCGTACCGGATGGGTACGAGTTCCGGCACGCGAGCGGCGGACTGGCGCTCGACGATCTCGACAGGGCCGGTCCGGTTCGCGGGCGGTTCGAACAGGGCATGGCTGGAGCGTGGCACCCGGTCGCGGGCCGCCTTGCCGCGGGCAGCCCGCTCGTGCGGGGTCAGATGTGCGTCCGGGGTCGTCGCTCTCATCGAGGCCTCCTTGCCTCTCCGGACCGGTCAGTCCGGCAGCCGGCGCATCTCGACCACGCGCAGGCCCATGTCCTGGAAGCGCATGAGCAGTCCGTACAGATGCGCCTCGTCGGTGACGGGGCCGAAGAGCAGTGTCTGCTGTGGGGCGGGCACTTCCGCCAGCTCGGGGAAGGCCTCTGCGACCGGCGTGGACAGGCGGCCGGTGACGCGGAACTCGTAACGCATGGCCCGCACTTCCCATGGTCCTGGAGAATCGTCTCCTTTGCATGCTGGCCGATGTGCGGCCGGTGCGGCATCACCCGGATGAGGTGAGCCCGCGTCCCGGGCCTGCGCCCCGGGCCCGCATGCCGAGCATGCATCCCGACGCCGGGTGCCGCTGTCAGAGCAGGTGGAACTGCCTCGCCCGACGGACCGCATCGCTTCGCCGGGAAACGGCAAGCTTGCGGTAGATGCTCCTCAGATGCGTCTTCACCGTATTGACGGACACATACAGCTCCGCGGCGATCTCCTCGGTCGACATCATCTCCGCGGCAAGCCGCAGTACGTCGCGTTCGCGGTCGCTGAGCGACTCGACGAGAACGACGTCCGCCGGGCCGCCCTCCAGGGCCGGCGTGCTGTCGGCGGATGCCGCGCGCTCGGTGACCCACGGTTGGGCGCTGGTGAGTTCCGGCCGCTGTTCGAGCAGATGGCGCAGCCAGGGGGCGGCTCCCGGGAGGTCGGCCGGCATGCCGGCGAAGAGCCGCTCCAGCCGGTGTGTGTCCGGGCCGGTGAGTGAGCCGCCGAGGGCCAGGTGATCGACGATCAGGGCGGCGGCGTACTCCCAGTCCCCTGCCGCGGCCGCGTGTTCCATGGCTTCCGAGACCAGGCCGGCGTCGGCGAACCAGCGTGCCGCGCGGCGATGCAGCTGCGGTTCGAGGCCGGGCTGGTGGCTGCGCAGATAGGCGTGGAGAACCTCGGTGAACAGCGGGTGGAAGCGGCACCAGGGCGTGTCACCGATGGGTTCGACGAACGTGTTGTCGCGGGTGAGCCCGGCCAGGATCCCCTCGGCGTCCTCGCGTCCGGTCAGCAGATTCGCCAGCTGCGGGTGCACCCGGTTCAGGATGCTCGTACGCACCAGCAGGTCCCGGGTGTCAGCGGGCTGGGCCTCGACGACTTCGGCAAGCAGATAGTCGGCGACGGCACTCTGCGAAAGGGCGAACGACCGGGCGAAGCCGGTCGGGTCGTCGGTCCGCTGCATGGCCAGGGCACACAGTCGCAGTCCGGCGGCCCAGCCCTCGCTGCGCCGGGTGAGGGCCTCGACGGTCTCCGCCGGCGAGGCCAGGCCGTGCCGCCGCAGCAGCGTCGCGGTCTCGTGCCGGGTGAACGCCAGGTCGGCGCTGCGGATCTCACAGATGCTGTCCTCGGCGCGGTAGCGGTGCAGAGGGAGCAGCGGATCGACCCGGCTGATCAGCACCAGACGCAGCTGCGGTCCCGCGTGGCTCAGGATGAATGTCAGGCCAGAGGCCACCTCGCGGTCGGGCACCCGGTCGAGGCCGTCGAGTACGAGAACCACCGGTTGGTCCAGCCCGGCCAGCGCGGAAGCCAGCCTGACCAGCAGGGAACGGTCGACGGTGTCGGCGCGCGTGGGGGCGCCGACGGTGTCAGGCAGCGTCACGCGGTGGTGACGGAAGGCTTCGAGGACGTACGTCCAGAACACGCCCGGCGGGCTGTCGTCGTCCTCGAGAGTCAGCCACACGACCGGGTGGGGTGCCGTCGCACGGGCCGTCCACGAGGCGGCGAGAATGGTCTTTCCGGCGCCGGCCGGGCCCGTGATCAGAGTCAGTGGTCCCGCCGTTCCGTCGGCGAGGCGGTCCAGCAGGCGCCTGCGGCGCACGAAGGACTCCGGAACGGAGGGCACGGAGAACTTCGCGGCCAGCAGCGGGTCGCCGGTCGGATCCGGATGCGGCTCCGTGGTACGGAGTCCGGCCGTGTGTACTGCGGGTGTCCGGGCGATACGGGGGGCTCCGCCGCTGTCCGGCGCTGCGGAGGTTGTGCTCCGGGGCATGCGACCACCATCTGGCTGTCGGCTGCCTTGTCCTGCCAACCGTATGTACCGTGCCGACCTGTTCAGTCGCCACGTGTGCCGACGGCACTTGGACCGACCCGTCAATCTTCACCGCGCATGTTCATGATCGCCAGGCGGGCGGGCCGGGCGCCGGTGAGCGGAGTCGGGTCGGGCGATCGGTCAGCGGTCCCGTTCGGGTACTGGTGGTTCCCCCTGAGCGGGTGAGTGGACATCACCCGGAACGGGTGAGAAAGCCGCCTCCGGTGATCCGGCGTTCACCCGTCGAAGGCAATGCTCCGGCCGGCCCCACGTCACTCGCCGCGGGTGGCCGTGAGGGTTCCTGCCGCGGTAGCCGCGAGCTGTTCACGGGGCGGTTCCGACGGGCTGCTCATCCTGCGTCGGTGCGGCGGCGGCCCTGGGCTGCCGCCTTCTGATCCCTTTCCGCTCCCGGCCCCGGCGAGGGATACCTCCGGCCGGGCCGAATGGGCGGATCGCGGGATTTCTCCCACGGGCCGGACCACTGGGACACCCCGGAGGATGTTCCCGCTGAGTGGTCCTGACGGGTTGTTCCGGAAATTTTCTGCGCGAGGTGTCGAGAATCCGTCATCGGCCGCGACGTCCCCTGTGAGAGTTGCCCACAAGGGGCGGCAACGCATCCGAGGGAGTGAAACCATGAAGTATCTGGTGATGGTCCAGGGCTCGCAGGCCGACTACGAGGCCATGCGCGGCCAGGCTTCGGAGCACAGCCCGGCCTGGAGCGAGAAGGAACTGCAGGCGATGTTCGCCTTCATGGGCGAGGTCAACAACGACCTCTCCGAGTCCGGTGAGTTTGTCGACGGCCACGGCCTGGCCGAGCCCGCGCAGACCCGCTTCGTCAGTGCCGGCAAGGACGGGCGGCCCGTGATCACGGACGGTCCGTACGGGGAGACCAAGGAGCTGCTCGCCGGGTACTGGGTTCTCGACTGCGAGAGCCTGGAGCGGGTCACCGAGATCGCCGCGCGCATCGCGACCTGCCCGGGGCCCGAGGGGGCTCCCCCCTATCCGGTGGTCATCCGGCCCATCCAGGACGGCGGAGGCGATGTGTGAGACGTACGACCGGCATCGAGGACCTGCTGCGCCTGCACGCGCCGCAGGTTCTCGGTGCGCTGGTGCGCCGGTACGGGCATTTCGATCTGGCCGAGGAGTCCGTACAGGAGGCGCTGCTCGCGGCCGCGCAGCAGTGGCCCGCGGCCGGGCGGCCCGACAATCCGCGAGGCTGGCTGATCAAGGTCGCTTCGCGCCGGCTCACGGAAGCGCTGCGCAGCGACGAGGCGCGGCGCCGACGTGAGGAGACGGCCGCGGCGCTCACGCCACGAGACGCCTTCACGGCGCCCGCCCCCGGAGAGAGCCGCGCACCGTCCGACGACGACACCCTCACCCTGCTCTTCCTGTGCTGTCACCCCGAACTCACGCCGGCCGCGCAGGTCGCGCTCACCCTGCGTGCCGTCGGCGGTCTGACCACGGCCGAGATCGCCCGTGCGCATCTCGTCCCGGAGGAGACCATGGCGCAGCGCATCAGCCGGGCCAAGCAGAAGGTGAAGGGAGTGCCGTTTCGGCAGCCGGGGCCCGAGGACCGCGATCAGCGGCTCGAGGCTGTGCTGCAGGTGCTTTACCTGATCTTCAACGAGGGCTATACGGCGACCTCCGGCAGCGATCTGCACCGCGCCGATCTCGCCGCCGAAGCGATCCGGCTGACCCGGGCCGTACGCCGGCTCCTGCCGCAGGAGGGTGCGGTGACCGGGCTGCTGGCGCTGATGCTCCTCACCGACGCGCGCAGCGCGGCCCGCACCGGACCGCACGGCGAGCTCGTTCCGCTCGACGAGCAGGACCGCAGCCGCTGGGACCGGGAGGCGATCACCCAGGGCAGCGCACTGGTGGAGGAGGCCCTGTCCGAGGGGCCGGCCGGGGCCTACCAGCTGCAGGCGGCGATCGCGGCGCTGCACGACGAGGCCGCTCGTGCCGAGGACACCGACTGGCCGCAGATTCTCGCTCTGTACGACCTCCTCGTACTCCCCCATGGCCTTCGGCACGGGAGGTCCCACGCGCCCGCGCCCATGGCCGAGTTGGGCCGTGCCGTGGCCGTCGCCATGGTGCACGGACCCGAGGCCGGGCTGGCCGAAGTCGCCGAGCTGGAGGACCGGTTGGCGGGCCACCACCGGCTCGACGCCGTACGCGCGCACCTGCTGGAGAAGGCTGGGGACATCGAAGGCGCCCGAGCCGCCTACCAGCTGGCGGCCCAGCGCACGCTCAGCGTTCCGGAGACGCGCTACCTCCAGATGCGTGCGGCCCGGCTGCTGCCCCCCGCTTGACCGGACCCGACGACTGGATCACCACCCTTGTCCCGCTCGCCGCCGCCCACGCCACCCCGGTGGACTCAGGCAAGCCGCTCACCTTCGCGTCCGCGTCGGGCGTCCGTCGCGGGACGGCGAAGGCGCTGCGCAAGCCTGGGCCGCGGCCGTCCGGGGGCTCCGGAGAGGCTTCGGAGCAGGCGGACCCGGAAAATGGAGTTGATCTTGCTCCGGATGGCGTAAGGTTGTGTTCACCGACGCGGGGTGGAGCAGCTCGGTAGCTCGCTGGGCTCATAACCCAGAGGTCGCAGGTTCAAATCCTGTCCCCGCTACTGCAGCCAGTGGCCCGGCACTCGATCAGAGTGCCGGGCCACTGTCGTACCCGGCATCAGAGCGCCGGGCCACTTGTCTTCGTACCCGGCCGATCGCCGCCGCCGTCGCCCGGTTGGCGGACGGAGAGTCGCAGCACGGCGCGGCTGCGGCCAGCCTGGGAAGAGCGCGGTACCGTCCGCAGCCGTGGATGGACTGGTCAAGGAGATCACTGGTGGGGCAGCGAGAGCAGGACGGCGGCACCAGCGCTCATCGCCTTGTCCTCGCACTGCCCTCGCTGATGATCATCGGCGGTCTGGTCTTCGATCTCCTCACCCCGTCCGAGTTCACCGCATCCCCGCTCTTCGCCGCCGCTCCGCTGATCGCCGCACCGTTCTTCTCCTGGCTCGCCACTCTGCTGACCGGCATGGCCGCCGTCGCCGGTGTGGTGGGTCTGCACATCTACAACGGGACTCTGAGCCAGACCTCGGCGAACACCGAGCTGTTCACCGTGATCACCGTCGCCGGCCTGGCGCTCTTCATCAACCGGGTCGTACGGCTCAGCGGGCAGCGACTCGCCTCCGCCCGCGTCATCGCGGAAAACGCGCAGCGCGCCGTGCTGCCCACCCCACTCGACCGGATCGGCGGGCTGCGGATCGCCGCCCGGTACGAGGCGGCGCAGAAGGACGCGCTCGTCGGCGGCGACCTCTTCGCCGTACAGGACACTCCGCACGGTGTACGGCTGGTCGTGGGCGACGTCCGGGGCAAGGGGATGGAGGCGGTCGAGGCCGTGGCCGTGGTCATCGGGGCGTTCCGGGAGGCGGCCGAGCAGGAGAGATCACTCGAGGGTGTCGCCGCACGCCTGGAGCGGGCGCTCACTCGCGAGGGCACGCGGCGGGACAGTCTGGACGTGTTCGAGGGATTCACCACCGCCGTACTCGCCGAGGTTCCGCGCGGCGCGGCCGGGGTGCGGGTGGTCAACCGTGGCCATCCGGAGCCGCTGGTGCTGTACCCCGACGGCGATGTGGACAGGCTGCGCCCGACCGAGCACGCCCTGCCGCTGGGGATGGGCGATCTGGGGAGCTTGCCGGATCTGGCGGATGAGTATCCGTTCCCGGCCGGTGCCACGCTGCTCCTCTACACCGACGGGCTGTCCGAGGCGCGTAACGCGGACGATGTCTTCTACGACCCCGGCGAGCGGCTCGGCGGTCGGCATTTTCCCGGGCCCGAGGAGCTGCTGGACGCGCTCCTCGACGATGTACGCCGGTACACGGGCGGCGGCACCAACGACGACATGGCGCTGCTGGCGGTCGGCCGTCCGGCCAACGGGCGGCCGGAGCGTGGAGGGACCGTACCTGTGGTCAAGGAGGAGCGGGAGGAGTCGGGCCGCGACCGTGTGTAGTCGAAGGACACCCCTCCGCATAACATTTGAAGCACCGTCAGAAGTGCGGTGTGGTCCGCTCATCGGCCAAGTCGCCCGATTCCGGCCGCTTGTGTCCAGGTAAGTCCTGGCCGATGAAGTTAATGATCAGTCGGAACAGCTTGGAATCGGGCCCTGGTGTCTATTAACGTTCGATAACGCAGCGCGGTTGTCCCAGTCGTCGCAAGAGACGGCACCGTGCGCACGCGCCGAATCCCGCAAGGGAACCGGGGAACCACCAATTGGGGTGAATCGGGCACATTTTGCCGCTCTGTTCGCGGTCGAAGCGCTCGTAGGAGACCTTCCTGCTCCGAACCCGTCAGCTAACCCGGTAGGCGAGAAGGAAGGAAAGGAGCACGCCTCCGTGGCGTCCAACAAACCTGCCCCTGCCCCCGAAACCCCCTTTCAATCCGACTTCTTCGGCGAAGAGGTAGCGGAGCGGGCATGGGAGGAATGGAACCCCACCGAGGACTCCGTCCGTCCGGTGCGCGGCCGGCACCGTGTCATGAAGCAGCGCGGCGGACTCGCCCGCAGCTCCACGGTGCTCGGCGTCGGTGTGATCGCGGCGGTCGGCGCGGGCGGCATGGCCAGTGCGCAGGACAAGCCTCCGGTCTCCATATCGCTGCCGGACCTTCCCGACTCGATCGCGGACAAACTGCCCGACGCCAAGTCACTGCCGGGCGTGGGCTCCTTCATGTCCGACGACTCCGACGCGCAGTCGGGGAACGTGAACGCCTCGCCGCTCACGACGATGACCCTCGCCGCGGACGACGGCGCCGACGCGGAAACGGGCGTGGGGGGCGCGGGTGAGGCCCTGCGCGCCCGCATCCTCCAGCAGGCCGAGCAGCAGCAGGCCGACGCGGACGCCGAGGCGAAGTCGGCCGCGGAGAAGCTCGCCGCCGAGAAGGCCGCGACGGAGGCGACGCAGCAGCAGACGGCGGCGGAGGCGAAGGCCGAGGCCGCCAAGCGGAAGGCCGAGGAGGCCGCCAAGGCCAAGGCGGAGGAGGAGCGGCTCGCCAACCTGGCCAAGAGCTTCGCGCTGCCCACCTCCGCGTACACGATCACCTCCACCTTCGGCGAGGCCGGCTCCATGTGGTCCTCGGGCTACCACACCGGCCTGGACTTCGCCGCCCCTACGGGCACGCCGGTCAAGGCGGTGCACGGCGGCACCGTCAAGTCTGCGGGCTGGTCCGGCTCGTACGGCTACCGCACGGTCCTGGAGCTCGACGACGGTACGGAGGTCTGGTACTGCCACCAGTCGTCGATGTCCGTCAGCGCGGGCCAGAAGGTGACGACGGGCGAGACGATCGGCCGCGTGGGCGCGACCGGCAATGTCACGGGCCCGCATCTGCACCTCGAGGTCCACACCCCGGGCGGCTCGGGCATCGACCCGATGGCCTGGCTCCAGGGCAAGGGCCTCACCGTCTGATCCCGCGCCGCGGTTCCCGGCAGCCCTGGCACCCACCCCCCGGCGCCAGGGCTGCCGGTCCGTGCGGCCGCGTTTCCACGTAGCGGGGTTCCGGGGTCCGGTGTTCCGGGTTCCGGGTTTCGGTACCCCGGAATAGCGCGGCGCGGTCCGGCTGTTGATCAACGTATGACTTCTCTCCGTACCCTCGGCTCCTCGGGCCTGGCTGTCTTTCCGCTCTCCCTCGGCGGCAATGTCTTCGGCTGGACCGCCGACGAGACGCAGTCCTTCGCCGTGCTCGACGCGTACGCCGCCGCGGGCGGCAACTTCATCGACACCGCCGACTCCTACTCCGCATGGGTGCCGGGCAACGAGGGCGGCGAGTCCGAGACCGTCATCGGCAACTGGCTCGCCGCGCGCGGCAACCGCTCCGAGATCGTCGTCGCCACCAAGGTCGGCGCGCACCCCCGGTACAGGGGCCTCTCCGGCACCACGAT
Organism: Streptomyces sp. NBC_01750; assembly: GCF_035918095.1. Taxonomy (NCBI): domain Bacteria; kingdom Bacillati; phylum Actinomycetota; class Actinomycetes; order Kitasatosporales; family Streptomycetaceae; genus Streptomyces; species Streptomyces sp. NBC_01750. The sequence goes on along the minus strand of NZ_CP109137.1, from coordinate 4,280,449 downwards.
CAAGGCCGCGGCCGAGGAGTCGCTGCGTCGGCTGCGCACCGACTACATCGACCTGTACTACACGCACTTCGACGACCCGGCCGTCCCCGTCGAGGAGATCATCACCGCCCTCGACGAGCTGGTGAAGGAGGGCAAGGTCCGCGCCATCGGCACCTCCAACCTCAGCGTCGAACGGCTCCAGGCGTCCCTGGACTTCTCGGAGCGCGAGGGCCTGTCCCGCTATTCCGTGCTGCAGCCGCACTACAACCTCGTCTCGCGTGAAACGTACGAGGGCGAGCGCCAGGAGACGGCCGCCCGCGCCGGTCTCGCCGCCGTCCCGTACTACGCGCTCGCGTCCGGCTTCCTCACCGGCAAGTACCGGCCGGATGCGACGGTGCTCAGCCCCAGGGCCGAGGGAGCGGCCAAGCATCTGAAGACCGACCGGGGTGTGGCCGTGCTCGCCGCGCTGGACAAGGTCGCCGAGGCGCGCGGCGCCGAGATCGCGACCGTCGCGCTCGCCTGGCTGGCCGCGCAGCCGACCGTCGCCGCGCCGATCGCGTCGGCCCGAACGGTCGAGCAGCTGCCCGCCCTGCTGGCGGTCGCCGACCTGGAGCTGACGGCCGAGGAGCTGGCCGAGCTGACGGCGGCGTCCGCCTAGGGCTGCCCTAGGAGCGGTACGGGTTGTAGCCGCCGTAGTCGCGGTACGGCGGCGGCACCCACGCCCGGCCCGTCGCCCGTGCCGCGTACGTCAGCGCGGGCGCGGCCAGATCCTTGCGCTGCCACAGGTGGTGCAGCAGCTCCTGCTCGCGCGCCACGAAGTCCGGGCCCACCGCGCCGCGGTGGGCCCGGTGGCGCAGAAAGGCCAGGGACGTCGCGAACGTCTCGTACTCGGATACGGCGTGCGCCGCGGCCGGTCCGTGCATCCGCCGCGCGACGTCGCGCGCCATCGTGCGTGCCCGCATCGAGGAGAGTGCGTGCGGTTCGTCCGCCGCCAGCCAGCCGGCCGCGGCGTACGCGGGCAGCTCGGCGGATATCGTGCGCAGCTCACGCTGCCGCGTCCAGATCGTCAGCCAGGTCAGCAGGCCGAAGGCGGGCACCATGAAGGCCCCGTACACGCCGTAGAAGCCCAGCGGGCCGAACAGTGACGACGAGCCGTTCCACAGGGCGTGCATGGCCATGGCGAGGACGAGACCGAGCAGCGGCAGCGCGACGCGGCGGATCCTCTGGCGCTGCGCCGCGAGCGCGGCGATCCCGAAGCCGATGCCGGTCAGCACGGTGAAGAGCGGATGCGCGAACGGCGACATCACGACGCGTACGAAGAAGGTCGCCGCGGTCATCGAGGAGAGGCCCGAGGTGCCTATCTCCTGGTCCTCGCCGAAGGCGCTGCCCAGATAGAGGATGTTCTCGGTGAAGGCGAAGCCGGTCGCGGTGAAGCCGGCCACGACGACGCCGTCGACTATTCCGGTGAAGTCCCGTCTGCGGAAGATGAAGATGAGCAGGACGGCGGCGGCTTTCGCGCTCTCCTCGACGATCGGGGCTATCACCGTCGCGCCGAGGGTGTCGGCGCTCGCCGGATCCGCGGTGGCGGTGGCTATCCAGCGGGTCGCGAAGGAGTTCGCGATGATCGCGACGAGGGCGGCCGCGAAGGCGCCCCAGGCGAAGGCGAAGAGCAGATTCTTCCAGGGGCCCGGTTCGACGCGGTCCAGCCAGCGGAAGGCCGCCATCAGGAGCGGGACGGGCAGGGTGGCGAGGCCCAGGCCGACGAGGAAGCCCTCGGTTCCGGTCTGTTCGCGTACGAGCGCGAGGATCACCAGGCCGGAGAGGGCGAGGAGCGTGATCAGCACTCCGGCCCTGACCGCCTTGCTGTGCCAGAGCCGGGAGACGCGGCGCGGCTTGTAGCGCCACCGGGAACGCTCCGGCACGGCGTCGAACAGCGGCTGCTGATCGAACGCCGGGACCGCCGGATGCGGTGGGAAGTGCTGCGGCGACGACTCGGACACCCATCGACCCTAACGAGAGAGACTGACACTCGCGATGGTGCCCGGGGTACTACTGAGGGTTACGCGTCCCGCAATGCGCTGCCCACGCGGCGGAACAGCAGGTCGTGCACCATGTGCCCCTTGTCCAGGCCCTGTCCCTCGAAGCGGGTCAGCGGGCGGAACGAGGGGCGGGGGGCGTAGCCGCCGTCCTTCTGGGTGTTCTCGAAGTCCGGGTGGGCGGAGAGCACCTCGAGCATCTGCTCGGCGTACGGCTCCCAGTCGGTCGCGCAGTGGAGAACCGCGCCGGGCTTCAGGCACCGCGCGGCGAGGGTGAGGAATTCGGGCTGGATCAGCCGCCGCTTGTGGTGGCGCTTCTTGGGCCAGGGGTCGGGGAAGTAGACGCGCAGCCCGTCGAGCGAGCGGGGCGCGAGCATCTCCCGGAGCAGGATGATCGCGTCACCGTTGGCGACCCGGATGTTGGACAGTCCGTGCCGCTCCGCGAGACCGAGCAGATTGCCCTGCCCGGGGGTGTGCACATCCACGGCGAGAATTCCGGTGCCGGGGTCCTCGGCGGCCATCAGCGCGGTGGCCTCGCCCATCCCGAACCCGATCTCGAGGACGACGGGCAGATGGCCGAACATGTCGTCGAGGTCGAGGACGCGCAGCCCGTCGATGTCCATGCCCCAGACCGGCCACAGCCTTTCCAGCGCATCGGCCTGCCCGACGGTGACGCGGCTGCGGCGCGGCTGGAAACTGCGAATGCGCCGCTCATGATGCGACCCGGCGGGATCGGCAGCGGGCCCACCGGGGAAGCGGGGCTCGCCCTTGGCACGGATGGGGGGCCGGGGGGCGTCGTCGGGAGCGCGGTTCGGGAACTCAGACACAATGGCCTGATTCTACGGCGGGGGTGGGGGTGACCTTCGCCGGGAGCCGAGCCCGGGCCCGAGCCCGGGGCTGGGCCCTGACGCGGGCCCTCCGTCCCGTGCGGGCGGGACCGGCGTCCCCGTCACCTCCCCGATCCGACCAGTCGGCCGTCCGCCAACGCCGTCAGGGCCCTGCGTGCCACCTCTCTGCCGATGGGCAGGGAGGCCGTCGCCGCCGGGGACGGCGCGTTCAGCACATGCACCGTCCGTGGTGCCTCGCGGATCAGGAAGTCGTCGGCCAGCGTCCCGTCCCGCAGGACCGCCTGCGCCCGTACGCCCGACGCGGCCGGACGCAGATCGTCCTCCGTCACCGCCGGCAGCAGCCGTCGTACCGCCGTCGCGAACGCGCGCTTCGACAGCGAGCGGTGCAGCTCACCCGCGCCGTACCGCCAGTGCCTGCGGGCTATCCGCCACGAACCGGGCCAGCCGAGCGTCCCCGCCAGTTCCAGCGGGCGTACCGCCGACCAGCTGTAGCCCTCGCGGGCCAGCGCCGGTACCGCGTTCGGTCCGACATGGACGCCGCCTTCGATGCCGCGGGTCAGATGGACCCCGAGGAAGGGGAACGCCGGGTCCGGCACCGGGTAGATCAGTCCGCGTACGAGATCGGGGCGGGCCAGCTCGTAGTACTCACCCCGGAAGGGGACGATCCGCATGCCCGGCTCGTCGCCCGCGAGCAGTGCGATCCGGTCGCAGTGCAGCCCCGCGCAGTTCACCAGCACCCTCGCCCGGACCACTGTCCCCGATGCCGTGCGCACCGCGACGCCCCAGGCGCGGCGGTCGACGGCGATGACCTGCTCGTCGTACCGGATGTCCGCGTTGGACGCCGCTGCGAGCTGCGCCGCCACCGCCCCGAAATCGCAGATCCCGGTCGTCCCGACATGGATCGCCGCGAGGCCGCGCGCCTCGGGCTCGTACTCCGTGATCTGCGCCGGGCCCAGCTCCCGTACCGGAATGCCGTTCTCGCGGCCGCGCTGGACCAGGGCGTGCAGCCGCGGCAGTTCGTCCCGCCCCGTCGCGACGATCAGCTTTCCGGTGACCTTGTGCTCGATGCCGTACTCCGCGCAGAACTTCACCATCTCCGCCGCGCCGCGCACCGCGAACCGCGCCTTCAGTGACCCCGGCCGGTAGTAGACCCCGCTGTGGATCACCCCGCTGTTCCGCCCGGTCTGGTGCCTGGCCGGGCCCGGTTCCTTCTCCAGGACCGTGACCCGGGTCCCGGGAGCCGCGCGCGTCAGCGCATACGCCGTCGACAGGCCGACGATCCCGCCGCCGATCACCAGCACGTCACAGTCGAAGCCCTGCCCGTGGACCTGTCCGTGATCATGCCCGAAGCCCTGCCCGGACGCCGTCACCGCGTCACCTCCCACCCCGATAGTGCACTGGCCCACTGACAGTCGCCTTAAACCAGCTGAACCCCGGGGTTTGTGCCCTACGCCGGAGCGACCAGCAGCGGCCTGGCCCGCTCCCGCAGCTCCACGACCCGCGGCTCGTCGCCGTACGGCTCGAGACGGTGCAGCAGATCGCGTACGTACTCCGTGGTCCGCGCCGAGGAGATCCGCCCCGCGACCTCCACCGCGCGCGTGCCCGCCGCACACGCCGCGTCCAGATTCCCGGACTCCAGCTCGGCCACCGCCGACACCACGAGCCGCAGCCCGTGGGACCGTACGAACTCCTCCGTCGGCCGCGACAGCGCCTGCTCGGTGAAGCGGCGCACCTGGCGCGGCGCCTTCAGATCGCGGTAGCACTCCGCGGCGTCCGCGGCGAACCGGTCGTACGAGTAGAAGCCCAGCCACGTCGGGTCGGCATCGCCCGCCCGTGAGCGCTCCAGCCAGCCTTCTGCCGCCTTCAGCGCACCTCCCGCCGCCACCGCGTCGCTCGCCTTCGCGTGCGCCCGCGCCTCCACCAGCCGGAAGAAGCTCATCGTGCGGGCGGTGGCGAGGCCGCGATTGCGCTCGAGCGCCGCCTGTGCGAGATCCACACCTTCGTCCGCGAATCCCCGGTACGTCGCCTGCAGAGACATCGAAGCCAGCACGTAGCCGCCCAACGGAACATCCGCGGCCGCGCGGGCCAGTCGCAGCGCCTGGATGTAGTACCGCTGCGCCGCCTCCTGCTGCCCGGTGTCGAAGGCCATCCACCCGGCCAGCCGGGTCAGCTCGGCGGCCGCGCCGAACAGCGCCCGGCCCACTTCGTCCGAATACGAGCCAAGGAGCAACGGAGCCGCGTCCACCCGCAGACACTCCGGCACCATCGACGAACGCCAGTCCCCGCCGCCGTACTTGGAGTCCCAGCGCCGCGCGTCCTCCGCCGCCTCCCGCAGCTTGGCCACATCGCTGTGACCCACGCGGGCGGGAGTGTCTTCGGCGGTGTCCACCGATACGGACCGTTCCACCGAGGAGTCCGCGGGCGTTATCAGCCAGCGGGACGCGGGCGTCGCGTAAGCGCTCACTGCGAAAGAACCGGCCAGCGACTGCCAGATGCCGCCGCTGCCTGCCCGCCGGCCCGCCAGATCGAGGCGGTAGAGCTCGGTGGCTGATTTCACCGCCTCGCCCACATCCCGCGGGAAGGCCAGCCCGACCTCGGGGGCCGGATCGGCGTCCGCCAGACCGATCTCGTGCAGCGGCACCGGACGCCCGAGCTTGGCGCCGATGGCGGCTGCGATGAGGTGGGGCGCGGCACCCTGCGGCACCATGCCCTTCGACACCCACCTCGCCACGGACGTCTTGTCGTAGCGAAGGGTCAGACCGCGCTGCGCGCCAAGGTCGTTGACCCGCCGGGCGAGGCCGGCGTTGCTGATTCCCGCGAGGGCGAGAACGGTGCCGAGTTTGTCGTTCGGCCCGCGTTGCTCCCTGGACATGCGCCACCCCTCGACACACAGACGGCCGCCGCGTCGCTGCCTGGGCGCACGGCATTCGTGCTGTGTCCTCCCCTGGTGAGCAGCTCCCGACAGCTCTGGGATACCGGCTGCAAAAGCTCCTGGCCGAACCCCTCGGAATATGCGCCCCTGGGGAGAACATCAGTAAACACAGCGTAGTTCGCCGCATCCCGACCGTTAAGGGGCGGTCTTCCGTATGGCGAGATTGTTGTGCGTTGGAGCAGACGATCGGCGGATGGCGCCTCGTCGTCGTGCTCCGGGCGTGTGGCTGTGCGCCCGTCCGTGCGCTCTGGCCCCGCTGGTGGGGGAGCGCTTCCATGAGTGCTGCGTGGGTCGGCCCACTGCGTATCGGAACCAGTGGGCTGGGGGACACCGCCGCCTCAATCCCCGCGGGCGGCGGACGGGTCCGGGGGGCGAACAGCGCCTCCCGGACTGTCGTATGCACGGGTGGGGCACACATGTGCGGCACGGAGAATGGCTGAATGCAGTCGGTCCCGCTTGCCTGTTTTGTCCCCATCTGAGCATTGGCCGCTCGCCCCTTCCCTTCCCGACCGTCGTCAAATCGCCAATGCCAGGGGCGCGTTCACTTTTTGCGCGCGCTACCCGGAGCCCCTCCTGTGCGCCGCCTTCGTGGCAGCATGTTCCCGAACGGCTGAGGCCCGAGCGGTTAAGGCCCGGTGGTCCGACGTCCGGTGGGTCTGGGTTTGTCCACAGCCTGTGGAGGCGGCATGCGGTGGTTGGTGGGCTGGAGCAGTATTGCCGCAAACTTCGGTACGGCCGGGGCCGTCGGCACGTCCGACGACAGCCGTACCGTCCACCCCGTCGGTGCCCAACTTCTGTGGGGAGACCCGGATCCGCTCTGGGCGGTCGGTGACTGGCGACCCGACGAGGTGCGCGTCGTCACCGTCGACTCCTTCACCAAGCTCGCCGTCCTCGGCTGCTGCGCGGCCAGTAACGAGGAGCTGAAGGTCGGTCTCTTCGCGGCGCGCGGCGGGGCACTGCGGCATCTGACCGCCTGGGCCGGCAGCTACACCGCCGTCGTACAGGTCGGCCGCCGGATCACGATCGCCGGAGACCTGGCCGGGGCGAGACCCGTCTTCTATACGCCGTGGGCGAGCGGCACCGCGTATGCCACCGCCGCGCTCCCGCTCGCCGATCTCATCGAAGCACAGCTGGACATCGGGCACTTGGCGGCGCTGCTCGCCTGTCCGGAGACACCGGAGGCGCTGCGCGACTCGACTCCGTACGACGGGGTGAAGCGCATCCCGCCGGGCCACGCGCTGATTCTGCGCGAGGGCTCGCGCGAGATCACCGGGTACGAGCCGGTGGCGTCCCTCGCCGTCGCCGGGCCGCAGATCGAGGCGGAGCGCGCCATCGACGGCGTACGCGAGGCACTGATCGAGGCGGTACGGGCCAGACTCACCGCGCCACGGCACGCGCCCGAGACGCTGCCGCCGGATCCCGGCCCGGTGCCGGGGATGGGCCCGGCGGAGCGGCGGGCCGCGCGGAGCGGCCGGTCCGGGCCGGCGCCGGGGATCGGCGCGGACCTGTCGGGCGGCAGCGCGTCCGGCACGCTGGCGCTGCTGGCCGCGGGGCTGCCCGGCGTACCGGGCACGGTCCTCGGCCATGGGACGGGCGCGGGCGAGCGGCTGCTGGCGGTCACCTTCAACGACCTGGCCACCGGCGGGCGCGAGGAAGAACTGGAACGGGCGCGGGCAATCGCCTCCAACCCACGGCTGCACCATGTGGTGGTCGCGGCGGAGGAGGAGGGGCTGCCGTACGCAGGCCTGGACGCCGGGCCCTTGACGGACGAGCCGGCTCCGTCGCTGATCACCGCGGAACGCCACCGCGGCCGGCTGTCCGCGGGCAGCGCGGACCACTTCACGGGGGCCGGCGCGCGGCAGGTGCTGGACGCTCATCCGGCGCGCCTCGCGGACCTGCTGCTGGACCGGCGGCGGCGTCATCTGGTGCGTCCGGTCACGGCGTTGGCGCGGGCCGAGGGGCCTTCGCCGCAGTCGCTGTTCATCCCGCTGACGGTGTACCGGGCGGCGCGGCGTCTCGCCCGTACGCCCTACCGCACGGGCCTGGAGACGGCGGCGGACCGGCTGCTGGAGGCGAACCGTGCCGGCCGCGCCCCCTCGAACGGTCCGCTGGGCGCGTCCCTCGCCGCCCTGACCTGGTCGAGGCCGGGTCCTGCGGCGCGCTGGCTGACGGGCGAGGCGCTTGCCGAAGTATCGGTTCGTCTGATGGAGGGGGCGACGCGGCCGACGTCCGTGCAGCGCCCCGGGGAGGCGCGGGCACGTGCGGCGCTGACCCGCCACGCGTCGGACCAGCGGATCCTGGAGCAGGCGGCGGAGATCCGCAGTCAGCGGCTGCACGCCCCGTTCCTCGACAATCAGGTCGTACGGGCCTGCCGTGACCTCCCGGAATCGCTGCGGGTCCGGCCGGGCGCCCGCGCGGCGATCCTCCGCGCGGTGCTGGCGGGCGCGGGCATCCACGAGCTGCCGGCGGGCTGGGGCGCGACGACACATGCCTCGTCGACGGCGGCGGCACGGAAGGGCCTGCGGGTGTCCCTCCCGCACCTGATCTCCCTGTTCGACGCGCCATTGCTGGCGGACGCGGGTCTGGTCGAGGCCCGGGTGGTCCGCAAGGCCCTGCGCGCGGCGTCGGAGGGCGAATCCGTGCCGCTGGACGGGCTGGCGGAGCTGATCTCGACGGAGCTGTGGCTGCGGAGGCTGCTCTCGCGGAGGGGCACGTGCTGGACAGGCGCCGCGGCGCCACGCCAGAGGGCGGTGGCGGGAGGGGTCCCGCCGAGGCCGACGCTGCGGTCGTAGAGGACGGGGCGCCGAGGCGGGCGGAGCGGATTCGGGGTGCCTGGTCTTGTGTTGGGTGGTCGCTTCGGATGAGCGTCTGGGAGTGGGTGTTTCGGCGTGCCCGGTCCTGTTCGGCCGGCGGCGCTCGGGGTCCTCGCCCGGGGGTCCGGTCGTGCCGGGGTGACCGTTCGGGGCCGGGGGAGCCTGAGGGAGCCGCACAGCGGGGGGAGCCGGAATCGGTCAGCGGCAGCTGATCTGCGCGCGGGCCCAGTCCCCGAGCGCCACAGAGTCCAACGGCGTGTGCGGATGCACGACCAGCCGGATCGTTCTCTGCCCGGTGATCGGCACATGCACCGGTACGGCCGCGTCTCCGCCGCGCATCACCGGGGACTGCCACAGCCGCCCGCCGTCGCCGTACACCGAGAAGCGCACCGCCCCCCGGCCCAGGGTCAGATCGTCGATGCCGACCATCGCGTCATAGACGCTGCACCGGCGGTTGAGGTCGATGGTGACCGAGGACTCGGCATGCACGGTCACCCCGTGTCCGTAACGCGTTCCGCCGATCGACATGCCCCACCGCTGCCAGAGCCAGCTGCTCTCGCCGAGCCGCACCTCGGGCGCGGCGTGGTCGCCGAATACGCCGTACTCCAGCTGATTGACCTGGTACACCCGCGGGGGCGGGGGCGGCGGAGTGGGCTTGGGCCTCGGTGCGGGCGTGGGAGCGGGCGGGTCCGGGTCCTTGGGCTCGGAAGGCATCGGCGGCAGCTTCGGGTTCGGCCTCGCCGTGGACTTCGTCGTGGGCAAGGGAGGTGCCGGGTTCGGGGACGGCCTGTCCGGCGGCGCGGACTCCTCGGCCACGGCCGGGGCCGGAGGTTTCCGCTTCGGTGACGGGGTGGGCTTCAGCGGTACGACGGGCTCCGCGGCCGGAGGCTTCGCCTCGGGCTTCGGACCACCGGCAAGGGCCAACACCAGTCCGGTGACCGCCGCTACGGCCACCGTCGCCGCGATACCCGCCTTCACCGGGGCGCCGAGCCCTTCCGACGCCGCGGCCCCACCACCCGCGCCCGCGGAGGCACCGGCACCGCTCGAGGCACCCGAGGCACCCGAGGCACCGGCACCGCTCGAGGCACCCGAGGCACCCGAGGCACCGGCACCGCTCGAGGCACCCGAGGCACCCGAGGCACCGGCACCGCTCGAGGCACCCGAGGCACCCGAGGCACCGGCACCGCTCGAGGCACCCGCACCGCCCGTGCCGGCGGTGGCAGCTCCCGCCCCCGCCGCGGCACCGCCGGCCACGATCCCGGCGGCCTTGAGCGAGTACCCGGCGGCGAACCAGCCGATGACCGCGACCGGAAGAAGCGCCGGAATACCGGCGTTGACATGCGCCAGCTCGCCCGCCGCGAGCCGGCATTTGGCGCACTCTTCCAAGTGCTTGCGCAGTCCGAGCTGGGCCCGAGTCCGCAGACCTCCGCGGGAGTACGCCCCCAGCCGGTCGGCGTACCGGGCGCAGTCGCCGCCCGAGGTGAGAGCGGAACTCACATGGGCCTGCAGATACGCCTGCTTGAGACCTTCGCGTGCCCGGCCTGCCAGTACCGCCGTGGCATTGGCGGTCAGCCCGAAGAGCGGCGCGACCGCACTCGGCGACTCCTCCTCGACGGTGGTGTGCCAGAGCACCGCCTGCCAGCGCTCGGGCAGCGAGCGGAAGGCCTGCAGGGCCAGCGACTGCTCGGCCTCGTGCATCGCCCGCACATCGGCGCCGGGATCGAGGGTGCCGTCGCTCAGCGCGGCGGAGCCGCTGGCAGCCTCCGAGGCGAACACCGCGAAGTCATCGACCAGTTGCTCCCGGCGTGCCGTTTTCGTCCAGGCCGCGGCCACCCGCCGGACCGTCGTGAGCAGATACGCCCGTACCGCCTGCTCGGGCCCCGCACCTGCGCGCACCGCCTGCAGCGTCCGCGCGAACACCTCGGCCGTCAGATCGTCGGCGGTGTGCGCGTCCCGGCAGCAGGTGCGCGCATACCGGCGGACGGCGGTGGAGTGGCGGTGGAACAGTTCCGCATAGGCGCTGTCGTCGCCCTCCCGCATGCGCCGGATCAACTCGGCGTCGGACGAAGGCAGTTCGCCGGGAGGCCGCAGTACGGATTCGAGCCCGGCGCCCTCGCGCTGCGCAGGTACGGTGCACTCCTGCGGGCCACCCGCGGCAACGCCGGGCGGTCCGGCGGAACCGGCAGGCCTTCCGGTCCCGGCAGGCCTGCCAGGACCGGGCGCCCCCGAAGAACCACCGGGCCCGGCCTGGCTCGGCACTTGTCGAGAGGGCAGACCGGTCGAATCCGAACCGCCCGTACCGCCGCGTGACTCGTCCCGACCGTCACCGCTCATCGCGGAAGCCCCCATAAGCACCCTCGGACCCCAAACACCGGGCAAGAGTGCCACAGGGCGGCCGTTCATCGAACCCTTATGTCCGGCAACCACTCATCCGGGGAACTTCCCGAATCCGGGCACCGTCCATCACTCGTTCGATGAAGGCTCAACCGACAGAACACGGGAGTCAGTTGATGACGTCGGCCGAAGCCGATCGGCGCCGATCAGACCGACCGCGACCGCAAGCCCTCCAGCAGAATGTCCAGCAGCCGGGCCGAGGCCGCCGCCTGCTGCGCCGCGTCCGGCAGCGCCGGAGCGGCCGTGGCTATCACGAGCAGGACGTCCGCCACGGTCACATCGCCGCGCAGCTCACCCGCCGCCCGCGCCCGGTCGACCAGTTGCCCCACGACATCCAGCAGTTCCGTGGCGGCCGTGTCGTCATGCTCCTCGGCCGGCACCGGAGGCGGCCCGACCACCCGCAGTTCGGCCTGTGCGCCGACCCGCTGGTGCGGTACCCGTGCCTCGCCCGTTGCGACGACCATCGGCTCCTCGGCGTCCACGCCCACCCGCAGCACCTGCGGCGGCAGCAGCCGGCCCGCACCTGATGCCACCGATGTACGCAGGAACCGGGAGAGCGCGGACCACGGCTCCTCCTCCTGTCCCAGAGCCGTACGCGCCTGCTCGGTCAGCCGGGAGGTCTCCTCCTCGGCTATCCGGCGCACCAGAACGTCCTTGCTCGGGAAGCGCCGGTACACAGTCCCGACTCCGACTCTGGCCCGGCGCGCCACGTCCTCCATCGGCGCCCCGTAGCCCAGCTCGCCGAACACCTCGCGAGCCGCCCGCAGTACATGCTCGAGATTGCGCTGTGCGTCCACACGAAGCGGCGCCGAGCGGCTGGCCCCGCCCGATCCCACTCGTGTCATACCGCCGTCGCCACTGTGCCCGTCAGCGACCGAAGCCGGTGAGACAGCAGCCTGCCAATGCGAATCTTGAATGGTCATACACGTTCCCCCGGTCATGGTGTCTCCCCCCGGAGACTTCCCCGCCCTGTCTGCCGGGCGTGCCACGACCGGACACCCCGACGAGGTATGAACATAGTTGAGCCAGGGTCAATTCAGAAGGGGGTAGTTCCGCACGGAGCGCCCCCCGATCGGAGCAAGGGCCGGAAGATTCCCTATTACGCCCCCCTGCGCCACCCCCCTTGCAGCCCCTGACCTGCGAACCTTCCCCAACATCCGGAGGTTGGCCCCCGCCGGGCCGCCGAAGGCTTCCGGTCACACAATCTGCCGGTGCTGTGGACAAACGCCTGAGGCCGTTGCGTCATGGGATGGTGAAGGCTGCTAATTTCCGGGGGACGACCCCCGGCCCCCCGCCGGGCACGCGCATTCTCGTCATCGGCGGCGGCTACGTCGGGTTGTACACAGCGCTGCGCCTCCAGAAGAAACTCAAGCAGGAGCTGGAGCGTGGCGAGGCGGAGATCGTGGTGGTCGCGCCCGACCCCTATATGACGTATCAGCCCTTCCTCCCGGAAGCGGCCGCCGGTTCCATCTCCCCACGCCATGTGGTGGTCCCTCTCCGCCTCGTGCTCGGCAGATGCAGGATCCTCATCGGTGAGGCCAAGGCCGTCGACCACGCCAAGCGCACCGCGACCGTCACCACTCTCGCCACCGCCGAAGAGGGCACGGGCCCCGTGCAGATCGCGTACGACGAACTCGTCCTCGCACCCGGCTCCATCTCCCGGACCCTCCCGATCCCCGGTCTCGCCGACTACGGCATCGGCTTCAAGACCGTCGAGGAAGCCATCGGCCTGCGCAACCACGTCATCGAGCAGATGGACATCGCCTCCTCCACCCGCGATCCGGCGATCCGCGATGCCGCCCTCACCTTTGTCTTCGTCGGCGGCGGCTATGCCGGCGTCGAAGCTCTCGGCGAGCTGGAGGACATGGCCCGGTACGCCACACGCTACTACCACAACGTCAAGCCCGAGGACCTGAGATGGATCCTCGTCGAGGCCAGCGACCGCATCCTCCCCGAGGTCGGCGAGGCGATGGGCAAGTACGCCATCCGCGAGCTGCGCGCCCGCAATATCGACGTACGCCTCGAGACCCGGCTGGACTCCTGCGAGGACCGCGTGGCCGTCCTCAGCGACGGCAGCCGTTTCCCGACGCGCACCGTGGTGTGGACAGCGGGCGTCAAGCCGGCGCCCGTCCTCGCCGCCACCGACCTGCCGCTCAATGAGCACGGCCGCCTCAACTGCACCGCCCGGCTCTCCGTCGCCGGTGTCGAGCACGCCTGGTCGGCCGGTGACGCCGCGGCCGTCCCCGACCTCACTTCCGACGAGCCCGGCAAGGAGTGCGCGCCCAACGCCCAGCACGCGGTGCGCCAGACCACGGTCCTCGCCGAGAACATCGTCGCGTCGCTGCGCGGCGAACCCCTCAAGGAATACGTACACAAGTACGTCGGATCCGTCGCCTCCCTCGGCCTCCACAGGGGCGTCGCCCATGTCTACGGCCGTAAGCTCAAGGGCTATCCCGCCTGGCTGATGCACCGCGCGTACCACCTCAGCCGGGTTCCCACCCTCAACCGCAAGGCTCGCGTGCTCGCCGAGTGGACCCTCTCCGGGCTCTTCAAGCGCGAGATCGTCTCCCTCGGCTCGCTGGAACACCCGCGTGCCGAATTCGAACTCGCCGCGGGCGGCAGACGCCCGGGGCACGGCCCCCATGGCGCACCGAAGAACGGGCCGCACAGCGGCCCCGGAGGGACCTAGCCGAGGCTGGGACAGCGACGGCTGTCAGTCCGGTCGGTCACACTGGACGTGTGACCATAGGTGGGCTCACACCTGCACAGAGTGACCCTTGGCGACAACCATTGAGGCTAGAAAGTCAGTGAACTTCACGCGTTGGAGCCAGCGGCTCCCCGGTACGCAGCGTCGCGCCGAAGCGCGGGGGACCGACCGTACGGTCTCCCCGGCACAGCGAGGGGAAGGCTCGGTTCCTGCGGCCCGCGGTGAGTACGAGCAGCAGCCGGAGCCCCTGCCCGACGTCCCCGCCCTCGAGGACTTCTCCGTCCAGGAGATCCTTGGCCGTCTTCCCGCCCTGGTCGTCCTCGTGTACGGACCCGAGCACCGCATCGCGTACGTCAACGACGCCTACGCCGCGGCCTTCGGCCCCCGCCCGGTCGGCGCGACCGCCGCCGACACCTGCCCCGAGCTCACCGAACTGGGCCTGCTCCCGCTCATGGACCAGGTGCTGCGCAGCGGCACGCCCCGTACGGTCAAGTCCCGCAAGGTCCGCGGCCAAGGCTCGTACACCGTCAGCTGCCTGCCCGCCGAGAACCTCAAGGACGGCGGGGGAGTTCTCGTCTTCGCCGCCGACGTCACCGACCACGCGGAAGCCGCCGAACGGCTGCGCGCCAGCGAGCGGCGCCACCGCGAGACCGCGGTCACCCTCCAGCGGTCCCTGCTCCCGCAGGAGCTGGAACAGCCCGACGATCTGTGCATCGCCGCCACATACCAGCCGGGCGGTACGGACGCCGCGGTCGGCGGCGACTGGTACGACGTGATCACCCTCGGGGCCGGCCGCACCGCGCTCGTCATCGGGGACGTCATGGGCCGCGGTGTGCGCGCGGCCGCCGTGATGGGCCAGCTCCGCACCGCCGTACGGGCGTACGCGCGCCTCGACCTGCCTCCGCACGAGGTGCTCCAGCTGCTCGACGGCCTCGCCGCCGAGATCGACGCCAGCCAGATCGCCACCTGCGTCTACGCCGTCCACGACCCCAACGAAGGACGGCTCGTCTATGCCTCGGCGGGCCACCTCCCGGTCATGGTCCGCGACGAGGACGGCACGGTGCGCCGCGCCGAGGATCCGACAGGCCCCCCGCTCGGCACCGGCGGCTGGCTGCACACCTCGGGCACCATCGCCCTCCCGCCCGGCTCCAGCGCTGTCCTCTATACGGACGGTCTGATCGAGCGGCGCGGCGAGGACATCGACGAGGGCGTCGCCGCGCTCGAGCGCGCACTCTCGGGGGCGACCGGCACTCCGCAGGTCGTCTGCGACCGGCTGATCCGCTCCCTGGGAGTCACCGCCGAACACGACGACGACGTGGCCGTACTGGTCGTCCAGCACCCCACGCGTACGGGCCCGGCTGCCGAGCTCTTCCACAACGCCGCCCTCGAACTGCTCGGCGGCGTCGAGGCGGCCCCGCGCGCCCGCGCCTTCGCCTCCGGAGTGCTGGCCTCCTGGCGTTTCTCGTCCGAGCTCCATGACCTGGGCGTACTGGCCGCCAGCGAACTGGTGGCCAACTCCCTCCAGCACGGCACCCCGCCCATGCGTCTCAGACTCCGCCGCACCGACCGCCGCCTGATCATCGAGGTGACGGACGGCGATGACCATCTGCCGCGCCGCCGCCGCGCGGAAACAGAGGACGAGGCGGGCCGCGGGATTTCCATCGTCGCGACGATCGCCTCGTCGTGGGGAAGCCGCCGCACTCCGGGCGGCGGCAAAGCGGTCTGGTGCGAGTTCGCCCTGCCCGCCTAGCCGGTGGACGGCGTGGGCGGACCCGGCCGGCTAGGCGGCCGCCTCCAGCTGCTCGGACGGCTTGTGCTGAGCCACCACACGCGACTTCGACCCGAGATGGGGCCGGTTCTGTACGGGCGTGAGCTGCTTGCCCAGCCGCAGTGCCAGCACGGTGATGCCGAGTGAGAAGAGCACGAAGGTCACGATGTACGGCCCGTGCAGCGCGGCTCCCATCGGCCCGCCCACGGCCGGACCCACCGCCAGCGCGAGCTGCTTGACCAGCGCGAAAGCGGCGTTGTACTGCCCGACCATCGACTCCGGCGCCAGATCGGCGACCAGCGGCGCGACCGTCGGCGACAGCATCGCCTCACCGAGCCCGAACAGGCCGTACGCGGAGATGAACGCGGCTGTCGCCACCGCCTGGCTGCTCTGGCCGAGCCCCGCGTATCCCGCCGCGATCCAGGCGATGGCCCAGATCAGTCCGACGGCAGCGATCACCAGGCTGCGCCTGCGCCGCTCAACGAACTTCAGCACCACGAACTGCGCGACCACGATCACCGCGGTGTTGGCGGCCAGCGCCGTACCGAGGGTCGCGGGCTCGATCCCGGCAGCCTCGGTGCCGTACGCGGCGAGGCCCGATTCGAACTGTCCGTAGCAGGCGAAGAAGAGGACAAACCCGAGCACGCACAGCTGCACCATGGCATGGTGACCGAGCAGCGCCCGTATCCCGCCCCTGGCCTTGGCCTCGGTGTTCTCGGGCCGCGGCTCCTGGATCGAGAACGAACGCGGCAGCCGCACACTGAGCACGATCCCCGCGAGCACCAGGAACATCACGGCCTCGATGCCGAACAGCAGGGTGAAGCTGCCCGGCCGGCTCTCGTCGACGATGTGTCCGCCGATCAGACCGCCGATGCCGAGCCCCAGGTTCTGCAGGAAGAACTGCATGGCGAAGGCGCGCGTACGGGTCGAGGGGTTCGAGCACCACACGATCATCGTCGCCAGCGCCGGCTGCATCACGGCCGTACCGGCGCCCAGCAGCGCGGCGGAGAGCACGACGGTCGGGGCGCTGTTCGCCAGCCCCATGCTCGCCGCGCCGGCGGAGGCGAGCAGCGCGGCCCCCATCAGTACGGGCAGTGGTCCGCGCCGGTCGATGATCCGCCCGGTGAAGGGCAGGGCGACGAGCGCGGCCATCGCGAAGACCGCGAGGACGGCACCGGCCGTCGCCGCGCCCAGATCCCGCACCTGAGCCACATAGACGTACAGATACGGAACCGTGAAGCCGAGTCCGAACGCGCTCAGCGCGTTCCCCGCCTGAATCCGGCGCATCGCTGCGCCCGCCGCCCTGGTCACACTCACCCACTCATGGTCTCGAAGGACTGAAGCCTGAAGACTTCAATACTAAAGTTAGAACGTCAACAATACACATTGAAGGACTTCAACGCCAACGGCCCCCATGCGATACTTCGGCCCATGCCTACCGCGACCCCTGAGGGCCCCGAGTCGTCCGGCTCCGATCTCC